>NZ_JAHWZY010000001.1:0-521987 GCF_041380215.1 Streptomyces pimonensis | reverse complement strand
GCGCCCGGGCCGGGGGGCGCGGCGCGACAGCGCCGTGCCCCTACCTGAGTACGCGTACTCAGGCACCCCGGCCGGCCCAGGCCCCACGCTGGTGACATGCTGTGGTCCGACCCCGAGAACGAGCCGCCCAAGGAGCTGCGGGACGCGCAGGCCATGCTGCGGCGGCTGGGCGTTCTCATGGCGCTGGCCATGGTGCTCGCCATGCTCGTGATCGGCGTGAGGTGAGCCGTCCGGGCCACCTCGATACGCTGACCGCATGACAGATCAGCCGCGCCGCCGACTCGTGCTCGCCTCCCAGTCCCCCGCCCGGCTCGGGCTGCTCCGGCAGGCCGGGCTGGATCCCGAGGTGATCGTCAGCGGGGTCGACGAGGACGCCGTCACCGCCCCCACCCCCGCCGAGCTGGCGCTCGCCCTGGCCGAGGCCAAGGCCTCCGTCGTCGCCGCGAAGCCCGAGGTCAAGGGCGCGCTGGTGATCGGCTGCGACTCGGTCCTGGAACTGGACGGCCGGGCCCTCGGCAAACCCGCGGACGCCGGGGAGGCCACCGCGCGCTGGAAGGACATGCGGGGCCGTGCGGGCACCCTGCAGACCGGCCACTGTGTGTACGACACCCTCAGCGGCCGGTACGTCTCCGCCACCGCCTCCACCGTCGTCCGTTTCGGTGATCCCAGCGACGAGGAGATCGCCGCCTACGTCGCCTCGGGCGAACCGCTCCACGTCGCCGGCGCGTTCACCCTGGACGGCCGCTCGGCCCCGTTCATCGACGGCATCGACGGCGACCACGGCAACGTCATCGGCATCAGCCTCCCCCTGGTCCGGCGTCTCCTCTCCGACCTCGGCGTCGGCATCACGGAGCTGTGGGCGCCGCCGAAGAAGTGACCGGAGAGCCGTCACCGCCGACGCCGCCCTCGGGAGCGGCGTCGGCCGGTTGCTCCGTACGGCCGTCGTACCCCATCAGCAGCAGCACGACGAGCCCGGGTGCGACCGTCATGGGAAGGAACGCGGACGGACCGACCAGGCCCACGTGACCCCGCCCAGCAGCACGTGCACCACCGCCGCGCCGGTCGGCAGGATCCGCCGAGCCCGGCGGGCGCCCGGTCGCGCACGGCGACCAGCAGGGCCATCGGGCCGCACAGCGCGAAACGGAGCCCGAAGACGATTCCGCCGTTCTTCGGAGACGTCGACATCACGTCCGGATCGAGACCGGCCGGCGACATGTTCCGCCGGTCGGCGACGACGCCCAGGAACCGGTTCAGCGCCGCGATGCCGAGCGCCTCGGCGAACAGCACGAGCGCCACGACCCACGCCACCGGCCTGCGCACCACCGGCCCTCATCCGCTTTCGAGCACCACTGCGGTCACCCCGAGCATGTGCGGGCCGACGCGAAGGCTACTAACGGGTAGATCTCGGTACAAGGGTTCCGTGGAGGGCAAAGAATCACTGGGCCATTCGTAGGGACTCCACAAAGAAACGGAGCGGGCCGCAGCACGCTCTCATAGAGACCTTGACCACACAGGACGGCTAGGGTTTCCGGCAGGAGTCCTGCGCACCAAGGTGCGACAGGGACTTTCGCGGGTCGAGCGAGCCTCGCATCACGCTCCGTGTGGGCAAGCTCACCAGTGGGGACGGGTCGAAGTGCCGTGTCGGCAGTCCCTAAACTCGGCTTGTTTCAAGGAGGGAGCCTCAATCGTGCGCAAGGTGCTCATCGCCAACCGTGGCGAAATCGCTGTCCGCGTTGCCCGGGCCTGCCGGGATGCCGGAATCGCGAGCGTTGCCGTCTACGCCGACCCGGACCGGGACGCTCTGCATGTCCGCGCCGCGGATGAGGCGTTCGCCCTGGGCGGTGACACTCCGGCCACCAGTTACCTCGACATCGACAAGGTGCTGAACGCCGCACGCGAGTCGGGCGCGGACGCCGTCCACCCGGGTTACGGATTCCTCTCCGAGAACGCCGATTTCGCCCAGGCGGTCCTGGACGCGGGCCTGATCTGGATCGGCCCGCCGCCGCAGGCCATCCGCGACCTCGGCGACAAGGTCGCCGCCCGGCACATCGCGCAGCGCGCGGGCGCCCCACTGGTGGCGGGTACGCCCGATCCGGTGAGCGGGGCCGAGGAGGTCGTCGCGTTCGCCGAGGAGCACGGGCTGCCGATCGCGATCAAGGCCGCCTTCGGTGGCGGCGGGCGCGGTCTGAAGGTCGCGCGGACGCTGGAGGAGGTGCCGGAGCTGTACGACTCCGCCGTCCGTGAGGCGGTCGCCGCCTTCGGCCGCGGTGAGTGCTTCGTCGAGCGCTACCTCGACAAGCCCCGCCACGTGGAGACCCAGTGCCTGGCCGACCAGCACGGCAACGTGGTCGTGGTCTCCACCCGTGACTGCTCGCTGCAGCGCCGGCACCAGAAGCTGGTGGAGGAGGCGCCCGCGCCCTTCCTGTCGGACGCCCAGATGGAGGAGCTGTACTCCTCCTCCAAGGCGATCCTGAAGGAGGCCGGCTACGTCGGCGCGGGCACGGTGGAGTTCCTCGTCGGCCTGGACGGCACGATCTCCTTCCTGGAGGTCAACACGCGGCTGCAGGTGGAGCACCCGGTGACCGAGGAGGTCGCGGGGATCGACCTGGTGCGGGAGATGTTCCGCATCGCCGACGGCGAGGAGCTGGGCTACGGCGACCCGGTGCTGCGGGGGCACTCCTTCGAGTTCCGCATCAACGGCGAGGACCCGGGGCGCAACTTCCTCCCGGCCCCCGGTACCGTCACCCGCTTCGACGCGCCGTCGGGTCCGGGTGTGCGGCTGGACGCGGGTGTGGAGTCGGGCAGCGTGATCGGCCCGGCGTGGGACTCGCTGCTGGCGAAGCTGGTCGTGACCGGACGCACCCGCAAGGAGGCGCTGGAGCGGGCCGCTCGTGCGCTGGCGGAGTTCCAGGTCGAGGGCATGGCCACGGCCATCCCGTTCCACCGCGCGGTGGTGAAGGACCCGGCGTTCGCGCCCGAACTCACCGGTTCGGCCGAACCGTTCACGGTGCACACGCGGTGGATCGAGACGGAGTTCGTCAACGAGATCAAGCCGTTCGCCGCCGCCGTGGACGCGGGGGCGGCGGAGGAGGTGGACCGCGAGACGGTCGTCGTCGAGGTCGGCGGCAAACGCCTGGAGGTCTCCCTCCCGGCCTCGCTGGGCATGTCCCTGGCCCGTACGGGGCTGGCGGCGGGCGCCAAGCCGAAGCGGCGGGCGGCGAGGAAGTCGGGCCCGGCCGCCTCGGGCGACACGCTCGCCTCCCCGATGCAGGGCACGATCGTCAAGCTCGCCGTGGAGGAGGGGCAGGAGGTCGAGGAGGGCGACCTGGTCGTCGTCCTGGAGGCCATGAAGATGGAGCAGCCCATCAACGCCCACCGTTCCGGCACGATCAAGGGCCTGAGCGCCGAGGTCGGCGCCTCCGTCACCTCCGGCGCGGTCATCTGCGAGATCAAGGACTGACACGTCCGACGCCTGCGGCGCCGCGTCCGCCCCGGTGAGGGCGGGCGTAGCGCCCGCGGTCGGCGGGTGGGGCGGGACCGCGTCGGGGTGTCCGTCCTCGGACCGGCGCGGATCACGTCTGCCGGTGGGGCGCGGACGCGCCGGCCGCTGCGGGCGGCCCCCGTCCCCTTCCCGCCGTACGCGGCCACTTGCCGTCGTCCCCGCACTCCGCGGGCCGTCGCGCCCTCCCCAGCGCCTCAAAGGCCTGGGAGACACCCCGCGAGCATCGGACCGCACCCCCCGGCCCACACCGGCACGGGGCACCCGCGAAGCGTCAGGGCGCGGTTCCCCGGCCGGCGCCCACGCAGGGCACCCGCCGGGGCGCCGAGCGTCAGCGCCTCCGCAGGTCCGCCACCCGTGCCCGCTCCGCCCCCTGTGCCTGCTCGGCCGCCGCCCCCAACGCCACAGCCGTACGCAGCCCGGTCCCCTGCCGCCGCGGCCCGGGAAGAGGGACGTCCCGGCGCTGACGCCCCACCGGGCCCCCCTCGCCCCCCGCTCCCGCGACAGCGATCTGCACGCCCTGATCGGCCAGCGCCTGCAGCTCGGTCCCCGCCCGCTCGTCATGTCCGGCAGGCTCGTCCGTCACCAGTCGCGTGATCAGATCCGTGGGCACCGTCTGGAACATCGTGTCCGCACCGAGCTTGGTGTGGTCCGCGAGGACCACCACCTCCGCCGCGGCCTGCACCAACGCCCGGTCGACCGACGCCGACAGCATGTTGGACGTGGACAGCCCGCGCTCGGCGGTGAGGCCGCTCCCGGAGAGGAACGCCCGGGACACCCGCAACCCCTGTAGGGACTGCTCGGCACCACTGCCCACGAGGGCGTAGTTCGAGCCGCGGAGCGTACCGCCGGTCATCACGACCTCCACCCGGTTGGCATGGGCCAACGCCTGGGCGACCAGCAGGGAGTTGGTGACGACCGTGAGGCCGGGCACCCGGGCCAGCCGGCGGGCCAGCTCCTGCGTGGTGGTACCCGCGCCGACCACGATCGCCTCGCCCTCTTCCACGAAACTCGCGGCGAGGTCGGCGATGGCGGTCTTCTCGGCGGTCGCGAGATGTGACTTCTGCGGGAAACCGGACTCTCGCGTGAAACCGCCCGGCAGTACCGCACCGCCGTGCCGGCGGTCGAGGAGTCCTTCTGCCTCCAGTGCACGCACGTCCCGCCGTACGGTCACTTCGGAGGTCTGGACGACGCGGGCGAGCTCACGGAGCGACACGGCCCCGTTCGCTCGCACCATTTCGAGGATCAATTGGCGACGTTCTGCAGCGAACACGAAACCGACAGTAACGCCGACGACCGTCTGCTTTCAGCAGTTTGCGCTGAATAGCAGAAGTTGTTCGCAACACGGCACGGGGAGTGGTATAGAACCCGGCCCCGGCCGTGCCGCCCGTACGGGCGGCGACGCGCCGCGGCGTCAGGACAATGTGATGACCACGCCGTACACCCACACCGCGGCCGCCGGCCAGACCACCCACGGGTGCCCCGGCCGCCGGTGTCCGGCGCCGCCCCGCGGACGGAGTTCCGGGTGGAGGGCCAGCACGGTCAGCAGGTCGGCGGCCTCCTGGGCCCCGTCCCTGAGCCGCAGCACCCGGCACAGCGCCGACGGGAGGAAGAAGCCCGCGACCAGCCAGGGCTCGTGCTGGTCCTTGAGCCGGATGCCCAGGCGGCCGAAGCGGCCGGCGTCGACCCGCTCGATCCGCTCCCAGTCCACGTGGCGGGTCGAACCCGCCCGGCACACCCGGATCCCCGGACGGTGCGCCACCACGCCCCAGCTGCCGACCGCACAGGCGAACCACGCCCAGATCAAGGTCACCCCGGCCTGGGACACCAGCCACTCCAGGACGCCCCGCACGCCCGGACCGAGCGGTTCGGCGAGCCTGCTGTGATGGACGATCTTCCCCAGCAGCAGCGCGGCCACCAGCAGGCCGCCCCGGCGGGCCCGCCACACGACCGGCTCCCCGACCGGCGCCCACTCCCGGGCGCGCGACCGCAGACGCTCCATGCGTTCCCTCCGGGCGACGAGCATGCGGTCCGCCCGGTTCCCGGGTCTCACCTCTCCCATGGCCTCATCCAGCCACACGGCGCCCCGGGTCCGTCAGTCCGGCTCCCGGCAGACACCGCCCCCGTCGCCTGCCGGACCCCGGCAGGCGACGGGAAGCGGCGGTCACGCCTCCGCGCCCGACTTCCGGGTGTGCAGCTGGCGCGCCACCTCGGCGATCGAGCCGGACAGCGAGGGGTAGACCGTGAAGGCGTTCGCGATCTGCTCCACCGTCAGATTGTTGTCGACCGCGATCGAGATGGGGTGGATGAGCTCCGAGGCGCGCGGCGCGACGACCACGCCGCCCACCACGATGCCGGTGCCCGGACGGCAGAAGATCTTGACGAAGCCGTCGCGGATGCCCTGCATCTTCGCGCGCGGGTTGCGCAGCAGCGGCAGCTTCACCGCACAGGCGTCGATCTTGCCGGAGTCGACGTCGGCCTGGGAGTAGCCGACGGTGGCGATCTCGGGGTCGGTGAAGACGTTCGACGAGACCGTCTTCAGGTTCAGCGGGGCCACCGCGTCGCCCAGGAAGTGGTACATGGCGATACGGCCCTGCATCGCCGCCACCGAGGCGAGCGCGAAGACGCCGGTGACGTCGCCGGCGGCGTAGACGCCGGGGGCCGTGGTCCGGGAGACCTTGTCGGTCCAGATGTGGCCGGACTCCCGCAGCCTGACCCCGGCCTCCTCCAGGCCCATGCCCTCGGAGTTCGGGACGGCGCCCACGGCCATCAGACAGTGCGAGCCGGTGATGACGCGGCCGTCGGCGAGCGTCACCTCCACCCGGTCCCCGACCCGCTTCGCGGACTGGGCCCGCGAGCGCGCCATGACGTTCATCCCGCGACGGCGGAAGACGTCCTCCAGCACGGCGGCCGCGTCCGGGTCCTCGCCCGGCAGCACCCGGTCGCGCGAGGACACCAGCGTCACCTTCGACCCGAGCGCCTGGTAGGCGCCGGCGAACTCGGCGCCCGTGACACCGGACCCGACCACGATGAGCTCCTCGGGGAGCTCGTCCAGGTCGTACACCTGGGTCCAGTTCAGGATCCGCTCGCCGTCGGGGCGCGCGTCCGGCAGCTCGCGCGGGTGCCCGCCGGTCGCGACCAGCACGGCGTCGGCGGTGAGCGTCTCCTCGGTCCCGTCCGCGGCGCGCACCACGACCTTCCGTGATCCGTCGAGCGCCTGCATGCCCTCCAGCCGGCCCCACCCGCGCAGCACCCGCGCGCCGGCCCGGGTCACGGAGGCGGTGATGTCGTGCGACTGGGCCAGCGCGAGCCGCTTCACACGCCGGTTGACCTTGCCCAGGTCCACGCCCACCACCCGGGCGGCCTGCTCCATGGGCGGGGTGTCGTCGGCGACGATGATGCCCAGTTCCTCGTACGAGGAGTCGAAGGTGGTCATCACCTCGGCCGTGGCGATCAGGGTCTTGGACGGCACGCAGTCGGTGAGCACCGACGCCCCGCCCAGGCCGTCGCGGTCGACGACGGTCACCTCCGCGCCGAGCTGTGCGGCGACCAGCGCCGCTTCGTATCCGCCGGGTCCGCCACCGATGATCACGATCCGAGTCACGTACTCCATTGTCCCGCACGCTTCACCGTGCGACCGTCCGGGGGCCTCAGCCGTGGCTCCCCCGTTACCGGAGTGGCCCGCGCACCCGCTGCCGTACCCTTCCCCCATGTCGCTCTACGCCGCGTACGCCGCCCATCTCGACGCGCGGCTGATGTCCCGCCGCGCCCCGCACTCGCCGCTGCGCGCCACCGGCTGGCTGAACGGGTGGAGGCTGACGTTCGGGGGCGAGCACATGGGCTGGGAGGGCGCCCTGGCCACGCTGGTCGAGGACCCGATCTCCGCGGTCTTCGTCTCCCTCTACGACATCGCCCCGATGGACGAGGAGTCCCTGGACCGCTGGGAGGGCGCGGGCGGCCTGGACCTCTACCGACGCACCCGGGTGCGCGTGCACACCCTGGACGGCGAGGAGCCGGCCTGGACCTACGTCCTCAACAGCTACGAGGGCGGCCTCCCCTCGGCCCGCTACCTGGGCGAGATCGCCGACGCGGCCGAGTCCGCGGGAGCGCCCCACGACTACGTGATGGAACTGCGCAAGCGTCCCTGCTGACGCTCCCGGCGGGAAACGACAGGACAACGATCGCCAACCCGTCGGCTCCCGCATCTACGCGCGTAGGCGAATACCGGCTACCCTCATCGCGTGAATGCTTCTCTTCTTCCGGACGACATCCAGGGCGACCCGTACGCCGCAGCCGACGCCGCCGCCGCACGCCTGCGCGAACTCACCGGCGCCGAGACCCACGACGTCGCCCTCGTGATGGGCTCCGGCTGGGCCCCGGCCGTGGACGCCCTCGGCACGCCCGAGGCCGAGTTCCAGGTCACCGAGCTGCCCGGTTTCCCGCCGCCGGTGGTCGAGGGCCACGGCGGCAAGATCCGCTCGTACGCCGTCGGCGCGAAGCGGGCCCTGGTGTTCCTGGGCCGTACGCACTACTACGAGGGACGCGGGGTCGCCGCGGTGGCCCACGGCGTCCGTACGGCCGTGGCCGCGGGGGCGAGGACGGTCGTCCTGACGAACGGCTGCGGGGGTCTGCGCGCGGGCATGCGCCCCGGGCAGCCGGTCCTGATCAGCGACCACATCAACCTCACGGCGACCTCGCCGATCGTCGGCGCGAACTTCGTCGACCTCACGGATCTCTACTCGCCGCGTCTGCGGGCGCTGTGCAAGGAGGTCGACCCCACGCTGGAGGAGGGGGTCTACGCGCAGTTCCCCGGCCCGCACTACGAGACTCCGGCGGAGATCCGGATGGCCCGGGTGATCGGGGCGGACCTGGTCGGCATGTCGACGGTCCTCGAGGCCATCGCCGCCCGTGAGGCGGGGGCGGAGGTCCTGGGCATCTCCCTGGTCACCAACCTGGCCGCGGGGATGACGGGCGAGCCGCTCAACCACGAGGAGGTCCTCCAGGCGGGCCGGGACTCCGCCACACGGATGGGATCCCTGCTGGCGCAGGTGCTCGGCCGCCTGTAGGACGCGGTGGCCGGTTCGCGTGCGGTACGGGGCGGACGGTGTCCAGCGGTCGCCCCGCACGGGCTTGCGCGGCCCGGCGCTTACGGGATGCCGTCGCCTTGGCACCGGCCGGCCCCGGCGCTTGCGAGGTGCCCGGCCGGTGGTGTGGGCCGGGGTGTTCGCGGGGCGCCTCCCCCGCCTCCCGGCTGCGCTCGCGCGGGGCCCCGTCATCCCAGCCACGCGACTGCCCGCGGGGGCGGCGTCGGGTGGCCGCGTACGACGGGAGGGGGACGGGGCGGGGGTGCCCGTCCGCAGCGGCCGGCGCGTCCGCGCCCCGCACCCCCTCCGAGGAACGCGATCCGCGCCGGTCCGAGGACGGACACCCCCGACACGGCCCCGCCCCACCCACCGACCACAGGCACCACCTGAGCCCCCACCGGACCGAACCCTGCGCCACAGGCACCACCCGCACCGCAGGCACAGGACACGCACCCACCGCCCCCGCAGGCATGAAAGCCTGACGGACGACCAACGAGAGAGGCCGACCGACCGTGCAAGACGACGCCCTCATCGCACAGGCCCAGGCGTGGCTCGCCGAGGACCCCGACCCGGACACCCGCGAGGAACTCGCCCGCCTCATCGACACCGGCGACCACGCCGAGATCGCCGCCCGCTTCGGCGGCACCCTCCAGTTCGGCACCGCCGGCCTCCGGGGCGAACTCGGCGCGGGCCCGATGCGCATGAACCGCTCCGTCGTCATCCGCGCGGCCGCCGGCCTCGCCGCGTACCTCAGGAAGAACGGCCACACCGACGGCCTCGTCGTCATCGGCTACGACGCCCGCCACAAGTCCCGCGACTTCGCCGAGGACACCGCCGCCGTCATGACCGGCGCCGGACTGCGCGCGGCCGTCCTGAACCGCCCCCTCCCCACCCCCGTCCTCGCCTTCGCCATAAGGCACCTCGGCGCCGTCGCCGGAGTGGAGGTCACCGCCAGCCACAACCCGCCCCGTGACAACGGCTACAAGGTGTACCTCGGCGACGGCTCCCAGATCGTCCCCCCGGCCGACGCGGAGATCGCCGCCGAGATCGGGGCCGTGGCCTCGCTCACCACGGTCCCCCGCCCCGCCGGAGGCTGGGAGACCCTCGACGACACCGTCCTGGACGCCTACCTCGCCCGCACGGACGCGGTCCTGCCCAAGGGCTCCCCCCGCACCGCCCGCACCGTCTACACGGCGATGCACGGCGTCGGCAAGGACGTCCTCCTCGCCGCCTTCGAACGGGCCGGCTTCCCGCAGCCCGTGCTCGTCGCCGAGCAGGCCGACCCCGACCCGGAGTTCCCGACCGTCGCGTTCCCCAACCCGGAGGAGCCCGGCGCGATGGACCTGGCGTTCGCGAAGGCGCGGGAGACCGACCCCGACCTGGTCATCGCCAACGACCCCGACGCCGACCGCTGCGCCGCCGCGGTCAAGGACGGCACGGACTGGCGCATGCTGCGCGGCGACGAGGTCGGCGCCCTGCTCGCCGCCCACCTGGTCCGCCGCGGAGCGACCGGCACGTTCGCGGAGTCGATCGTGTCGTCGTCCCTCCTCGGCCGCATCGCCGAGAAGGCGGGCCTCCCCTACGAGGAGACCCTGACCGGTTTCAAGTGGATCGCCAGGGTGGAGGGCCTGCGCTACGGCTACGAGGAGGCCCTCGGCTACTGCGTCGACCCGGACGGCGTACGCGACAAGGACGGCATCACGGCCGCCCTCCTCCTCACGGAACTGGCCTCCGAGCTGAAGGCCGAGGGCCGTACCCTCCTCGACCTCCTCGACGACCTCGCCGTGGAGCACGGCCTGCACGTCACCGACCAGCTCTCGGTCCGCGTCGAGGACCTCTCCGTCATCACCGGCGCGATGCGCCGCCTGCGCGAGCGGCCCCCGACCCGCCTCGCGGCCCTGCCGATCACCAGGGCCGAGGACCTGGCGCGGGGCACGGACGCCCTCCCGCCCACCGACGGCCTGCGCTACGCCCTCGACGGCGCCCGCGTCATCGTCCGCCCCAGCGGCACGGAGCCGAAGCTGAAGTGCTACCTGGAGGTGGTCGTCCCCGTCGGCACGCACGCCGACCTCCCGGCGGCACGCGCCCGTGCGGCCGGCCTGCTGGCGGCGCTGAAGGGCGACTTCGCCGCCGCGGCCGGTCTCTGAGAGCCGCACGACGGGCCGGAACGAGCGCACGCCCCGGTGTACGCCGGGGCGTGCGCCGGGGCGTGCGCCGGTTCACGGGGAGTGGGGCCGCCGCATGCGCCTCGGCGGCCTTCCCGGCCGCGCCACACGTCGCACCCTGAAAGAACGCGGACGCGCTCCTCGCCCCTTGGAAGCGTCCGCCCCGTGCCCCGCGCCCCCTTGCGTCTGTCAGGCGGAACGCCGCGTCAGAGCCTGACCCGGGGGCGGCTCCCCGCCCCCGGGCATCCCTCCCCGTGTCAGGTCTCTGCCACAGCCCGGGCCGCCTCGCCCCTCACCTCGCGAACGCGCCCCCGGCCGCAACCGTCGCCCCGGGCTCCGGAGCACCCCTCCCGGCCCCGGACGGACTGGGCTCAGGGCTCCCGCTCGGAGTCGGGGAGGTCGTGTCACCCGGTTCCGTCGGCTCCCCGGTGGACGGCTCCGGGGCCGGTGCGGTCGGAGACGGAGAAGGCCCGGCGCCCTCGTCCGGGGACGGCGACGGAGAAGTCCCCGTGGGCGTCGGCGACGGAGAAGTCCCCGTGGGCGTCGGCGACGGGCTCCCGCCGGGTGAAGCGGACGGCTTCGGCCCGGGAGCCGCGGACGGACTCCCGCCCGCCGAGGGGGACGGCGCCGGGGACCCCGGCCGTCCGCTCCCGCCCGGATCCGGGGTGGCCCCGGGCGCGCGTGGCGGCGCACCGGCGCCGCCCGGCGACTCCCCGCGCCCGCGCTCGTGCCCGCTCCCGCCCTCCCCGACCGGCTTCGTGGCCGGCGTGTCACCGCCCGCGCCGGGGCTCTCGGGCACGACTCCGCGCCCGTCGGGAACGGTGTGCACGCCCCGCAGGTAGAACGTCATCCACCCGAGGACGAGGTCGAGGTAGGCGCGCGAGTGGTTGTAGCTGAGAACGGCCCGCTCCAGCCCGGCGGCGGTACGCAGGTCCCGGTCCCCGGCGCACAGGTAGTGCCCGGCGGCGAGCGCGGCGTCGAAGATGTTGTTGGGGTTCGTGACCCCGTCGCCGTTGCCGTCGGCGCCCCACGACTTCCAGGTGGTCGGCAGGAACTGCATCGGCCCGACGGCCCGGTCGTACACCGCGTCCCCGTCCCAGGCGCCGCCCTCGCTGTCGTGGATGAGCGCGAAGCCGTTGCCGTCGAGGGCGGGCCCCGTGATCCGGGTGAGGGTGTCGCCGTTCGCGTCCACGGCGCCACCGCGGGCGTGCCCGGACTCGACCTTGCCGATCCCGGCGAGCAGTTCCCAGCGCAGCCCGCAGCCCGGGTCGGTGCCGGCGACGGACTTCGCGGCGTCCCGGTAGGCGGTGAACACGCTCACCGGCAGTCCCGCCTCGTCGGCGGTCCGCCGCGCGGAGTCCGCCCCGTCGTCCTCGACGGCCGCCTCCTCGCCCCGCACCTTTTCCTTGGCCGACACACCCTCCAGCGGCGGCAGTTCGACGTGGTACGAGTCGTCGCCCTGGGAGGGCACGTCCGGCAGCGGGGCGTCCGGGCCCACGGACCCTCCGGGCACGCCCGGTTTGTCGTCCTGCGCCGCCCGCCCGACGTCGAGCCGCGGCCCCGGCGCCTGCGAGCCCGCGGTGAGCAGGGCCGTGGCGACGGTGGCGGCGGTGGCGACCCCGGCACCGCGCAGTCCGCGACGGGTGAACAGCCGCGCACCCGCACGACGGAAGGGTCTGTTGAACGGACGGGGCATGAGGACGCTCCTGCCGGTCGGGAGTTCAGGGGGTACGCAAGGTGCGGAGCCGGGTTCCGGTTCCCGCGCCCGACGCTAGGCACCGGGCGACGGCCCCGGGGCGCCTGGCCGACTCCGAGGGGGAAAGGGGAGGTGAACACGTTCCGTACGGGACGGGGGAGGAACGGGGTCGTCGCGCCGTCAGGTCCGCATCAGGTAGCTGAAGCCCGTGTTCGGGCCCACGCAGGACTGGAGCGTGAGGTCCCCCCAGTACAGGCCCTGGGAGGGGGTCCCGCGGCCGGGTGAGACGTGGTGGGCGTAGACGCGGTAGGTGAAGGTGCCGCGCGGGGTCGTCGCGACGACCTCGGTCCCCACCGGCAGTTCGGCGAACCGGTCGAAGCCGCAGTGGTCGTGTCCTACGACGACAGCCGTACGCAGCGCGTAGCCGTCCTCGGTGCCGAGTTCGGGTCCGGTCCACTGGACGGCGTCACGGCAGGCGTCGACGGCCTCCTGGCCTCCGCGTACCACCCGCGCCGACCAGGAGCCGATGCGCAGGGTGCTGGAGCCGTCCCGGCTCCGCTCTCCGGAAGCGCCGGTTCCGGCCGAGGGCGCCGGCGAGGACTCGGCAGGCGCGGTGCGCGGGCTCGGCGGGGGCGAGGAGGCGGGCGCCTTCGCCTTCTCCGCCGGCTCCGCGGGGACGACGGAACCGCTCGACGACGGCGCCGGGGGGAGGGGCACGGGCGCGCCCGGAGCACCGGTCGTCGTGCGCGGAGCACCGGGCGTCGTGCGCGGAGCACCGGGCGTGCCCGGGGGCCGGGAAGAGGCGGGAGCTGGCGCGAGGGGCTCGGCCGCCCGCTCACCCGGCGGGAGGGGGACGGCGCGGGGCGCGGAGTCGTCCGGCGCGGCGCCGGGTGGGCGGACGGGCTGCTGGCCGGGCGCCCCCGGGGCGGCGCAGCCGGCCAGCGCCGCCGAGGCGACGACGGTCAGGAGGGCCGCTGTCGTACGGGGGAGCGCGTGCTGGGACCGCCACGGCGAGGTGGTCCTTCGGGTGCTGTGCATCCGGTCGTCCCTTCCTGCGATCGGGAGGGCGGGGCGGGCGGGGGCTGAACGGTTCGGCCGGGGCGCCCGGGCGGCGTGCCCCCGGCCGGGCGGGGTTCCCTGCGGCTGCTAGCCGAAGCGGCCCTGGACGTAGTCCGCGGTGCGGGAGTCCTGGGGGGCGTGGAACATGGCGTCCGTGGGGCCGTGCTCGACGATGGCACCGGGGGTGCCCTGTTCGGCGAGGAAGAAGGCACACTGGTCGGAGACGCGGGCGGCCTGCTGCATGTTGTGGGTGACGATGACGATCGTCACCTCCTCGGACAGCTCGTGGATGGTCTCCTCGATGCGCCGGGTCGACGTCGGGTCGAGGGCCGAGCAGGGCTCGTCCATCAACAGCACCCGGGGGCGCACCGCCAGCGAGCGCGCGATGCACAGGCGCTGCTGCTGGCCTCCGGAGAGCGCGCCGCCCGGTTGCCGCAGCCGGTCGCGGACCTCCTTCCACAGGCCCGCCTTGGTCAGGCACTCCTCGACCAGCCGGTCCTTGTCCTCACGGCCCGCCTTGACGCCGCCCAGCTTGAGGCCGGCGGTGACGTTGTCGTAGATCGACATCGCGGGGAAGGGGTTGGGCTTCTGGAAGACCATGCCGATCTCACGCCGGGCGTGGGTGATGCGGCGGCCGCGGTCGTAGATGTCGTCGCCGTCGAGCAGGACCCGCCCCGCCAGCGACGCGGAGCCGACCAGTTCGTGCATGCGGTTGAGGATCCGCAGGAACGTGGACTTGCCGCAGCCCGACGGGCCGATCAACGCGGTGACCTTGCGGGCGGGCATCGTCAGCGAGACGCGTTCCAGGACCTTGTGGTCACCGAACCAGGCCGAGACGGCGTCGGCCTCCAGTGTGGCCGGGGAGCTCTGGGCCGTGGCCGCGCCGCGCCGCCGTCCGGGCTTGGCCGCCGGCATCCTGGTGGTCGGGCCGAGGAGCTCGCCGAGCGATACGGTCTCGTCGGCCGGGTCGGCCGTACCCTTCACGCCGGTCGTGTCGGTGGTGTCGGACATGTCGCTGAACTCCTCGTCGGTCAGAGCAGGTTGGGCAGCAGTCGGGTGGCGGCGCCGGAGACGGCCAGGCCGAGGGCGGCGAGGACGGGGGCGCCGACGACCCAGCTCTGCCAGCGGCCCCAGGCGCGGTGCGCGGCCATGGTGAGCAGGGCGGCGAGCAGCAGCCCCTGGGACCAGAGGAAGACCGGCAGCCAGGCGGCGTCCTCGGAGCCGAGGGCCTGCTCGGACTCGTCGATCCAGCCCAGGCCCAGCGGCCGGGGTGGGCTGGGCTGCACGTCGCTGGTCAGGGTGGCGTCGACGCGGACCGTCCCGGACGGGGTGTACGGCGGCCCCTCGGCGGTGATGAGCGTGAGCCTGCCCTCGCCCTCCTTGAGCACGGGCGGCAGCGGATCGCCCTCGCGGCGGACGGCCGTGACCTCGTAGACGGCGGTGCCCTGCCCGGTCGTCACCCGGATCTCGGCGCCGGGCGGCAACTGGTGCAGGTCGTTGAACGGGCTGCCGTATCCCCACTGGCGGCCCATGAGGACGCTGGTGCCGGCCTGGCCCGGCAGCGGGGTGTCCCGGCGGTGGCCGGGGCCGGCCGTCAGGACGCCGGAGGTGGTGCCCTCCCCGACGACCTCCTTCAGGCCGAGGGCCGGGATGCGCAGGAGGCCGACGGGGTCGCCCGGCCGCAGCATCTCGCCCTCGTACGTCTGCTGGCCCACCGGCGCGATACCCAGGGCGAGTTGGCGGCGCAGCTCGTCGTAGGAGGTCTGCTGGTCGCGGGCGTGCTGGAGGTGGCCCACGACAGTGAGGTGGGCGGCGAAGCCCAGCAGCAGGGCGGCCAGCACGCACAGTGCCGCCCCGGCGAACGCGAAGCCGGGTCGCTCGTGTCTCGGCTTCGCGAAGCCCGGCGCCGGCCCGGGGGAAGGCGCCGGGGCCGGCGGTGCCTCGGTCGGCGGAGGCGGGGACAGCACGGTCACGGGGTGCGCTCCTGGGGAGAGGGGTGGGGTGGGGTGACCGGTGCGCGGACGGCGAAGGGGTTCCGCCGCCCGCGCACCGCGGGCCGTCAGGCGCCGGGCTGACCGAAGCCCAGCAGGCCGTTACGGCGGGCGAACCGCATCGCGAACACGCCGCCCGCGGTGAGGAGGACCGCGCCGAGGCCGCCGAACAGCGCGACCTGGCTGCCGGTGGAGGCGAGACCGCCGGTCGGGGACGTGCCCCCGGTGCCGCCGGAGGTACCGGTGCCACCGGCGGTGCCGATGCCTCCGGCGGTGCCGGACGGGTCACCGGAGGGGTCGGACGAGGGGTCGCCGGACGGGTCACCCGACGGGTCGTCCGTCGGGTCGTCGGTCGGGTCGTCGGTCGGGTCACCCGACGGGTCGTCCGTCGGGCCGCCGCTCGAAGGCCCGGACGACGGTTCGGGGACGGTGAAGGGCGCGGAGGTCACGGTGGCTCCGACGCCCCCGTTGGCCCGGCACGCCTTGTCCGCCTCGAAGTCCCAGGCGGTCCGGCCGGCGACGGCGTCCTCGGGCACGGTGAGCGACTTCCAGGTCACGACGCCCTCGGCGTCGGCCGTGGCATCCGGGAACTTCGCGTCGTTCCCTCTCATGCTCATCGCGTAGGCCGTCCCGGGCGCGCATCCCCGGACGATCAGCTCGACCGTCTGGCCGCGCTGCAGCTCCGGTGTGTCGGGCAGCCGCTCGCCCGAGGCGTCCCGGATCTCGAAGTCCGCGGGGAACACCGACACCGTGAAGGGGGCGGACTCGGAGGCGCCCCACTGCGAGGTGTCGTCCGGGGTGAACGCGGCCACGATGTCGTGTCGCCCCCGAGCCAGGTCCGAGGTCGTGAGCTCGGCCTTCCCACCGCTGACCGGTGCCGAGCCGATCGTGGTCGCGCCCTCCCGGAAAGCGACCGTTCCGGTGGCCTCGGCAGGCGCCACCGTGGCGGTGAGCCTGACCGCCTCGCCGATCTCGGCGTCCGAGGGCTGCGCGGCGAAGCTGAGGCCCGTGGACACCGCGCCCTCACCGACCACCCAGTTGTCGCCGGTCACAGTGATCTTCTGGGACCAGTAGGGGTCGCCCGGCACGAACACCTCGTCGGCCGGCTGGCCGTCGAAGTTGTCCACGCACCGCAGCCGCAGCTCGTACGTGCCGTCACCGGTGAGGACGGTCGACGGGTCGGTCACCCCGGCCCCCGGGTTGTCCTCCGCGGCCAGTGAGACCGTCGAGACGGCCCCGGTGTACGGTGCCCCGCTGCTCAGCATCCCCAGCACCGTCTGTTCGGTGCCGTCGGGCTTGACCACGTAGAGGGACACGAAGTTGTTCCAGTTGAGTTCCTCCAGGGTGAAGTCGGGGCAGGCCCCCGGGATCTCGATGGAACTGCCGAACGGCTGCGGGTCACTGAGCCTGCCGTTTCCGGGGCTCATGGTGAACTCACCGACGGAGGCCGCCCGGGCAGGCTGGGACTGGGACACGGCCAGGGCCACCAGGCCCGCGGCCAGTGCGGCACAAGCGGCGACGATCACGGCCGCTCTTCGGAACGGATGTAGCGCTGTCATGCTGAGGGCCCCCCGGGGGACGGTCGACGGATGTGCCGGGACAGCGCGTGGGGCCGGGCACCTGGAAGGCGCCCGGCCGTCACGCGTGGATCAGAGGTCGGTCATCGGGTCAGCGCTCGGCCTTGAGGGCGGTGCTGCCGCAGTCCGTGCCGAGGGTGCCGAAGCCGTAGTTGGTGAGGGTGGCGGTGTCCTTGCAGACCTTCGAGTCGGACCCGGTGAAGGTCTCGTCGATGACGGCGTCGGACAGGTTGTCGGTCGGGACGACGTTGTAGACCTGGCGGAGGAAGTCGGCGTCGAAGCCGGTGTTCAGCGCGAGCGCGCTGCCCGAACCCGTGGTCGGGGCCAGGCTGTTGATGCTGCGCAGACGCGACTGGCCGCGGCGGTTCGGGACGTCGGCGAAGCCCTTGCCCTGGGAGATCCACTGGGCGATCGAGTACGGCATGAGCTGGTTGCCGTTGGCGATGGCCTCGCCGTTGTGCTCCTGGACGCTGTCGTCGACGCAGTCGCCGAGGTCGGCCTCCGTCATGTCGAGCGCCGTCAGCCAGAAGGACCGGGTGCCGGAGCCGGACTGCGGCAGCAGCGGCTGGGCGTTCGGGTACTGGGCCGAGTCGCACTCGTAGATGTCGATCAGCTGCGCCTTGGTGAGGTTCGTCGGCAGGGCGCTGCCGAGGTCCGTGGCGTAGGTGACACCGTCCAGGGCGAACGGGATGAAGGTGAGGTCGTCGGTGCTGGTGTCCGCGGGACCGCGCGAGGAACGGGCGAAGTCGACGCAGTCGGCGCCGGCGGCGAGGTCGGCGTTGAGCGCGTTGATGCCGGCCGAGGAGCCGTTCGGACGCGCGATGTTGGCACAGCCGGTCGCCTTGGTCGTGATCGTGGCGGTGCCGGTGGCGTTCCAGGACGCGATGATCTTGCCGCCCGCGTTGGTGACGGCGGCCGAGTCGCCCAGGCCGTTCATCACGTACTGCGTGGTGTCCGAACCGACACCGGCCAGCTGACGGTAGTCGGTGTCCGGGCTCGGGTCCGCCGAGGCCGGGGAGGACAGGATGCCGAGACCGAGGACCGCGGCGCCGGCGACGGCACCGACCTTGGCGTAGGACTTGACGTTCACTTCTGAACCCCTTGCTGGTGGATTTTCGAAGAATGGACGTTCAAGCAAATCCGGATCTTCTCGCTGCCGACCCGTCGGCCGACCACCGCATACACTTCCAGAGATTCCCGGCTCATACCAACGAATTCCGCGCGATGGAAAGGTTACGAGAAGGCTCCCTAGGTGTCTCCTAGGAGATCCGGCGATGCGCGAGGTGAAGCATCACCGGACCGGAGAGTCCGGCCATTCCCCCCAGAATGAGAACGCCTACGATAACCCAGCGGATAATGCCGATGATTTCCCCGCGGGTGACGCCCACGCCGGATTCCGCGGCGACCTTCTGCGGGTTTGAGGTGGCCGCCCCGGAGTCGTTCGCGGCGGACTGCGAGGCCTCCGGACCCGCCGGGCCGCCGCCCCCGCCGCCCGTGCCGCCCGCGGTGCCGCCCGTGCCGCCCGCGAACGCGCCCCCGGGACCGCCTGCGGGACCGCCTGCGGGCCCCCCTCCGCCCTGGGGTCCGGAGCCGCCGGAGTCCCCGCCGCCGCCGGACGAGGAGCCGTCCGTGGCCGTGCCGCGTTCCAGGGCGTCGGCGGCGGACTCGGCCTGGTCGCGCAGCCGTTGCGGCAGCGGCGCGTACCCGGGGGGAAGCTCGCCGGCCGCGAGGCCGGGGGTCTGACCCGGACCGGCCACGTACCGGATCAGGTCCGCGTAGGCCGCGCGGTCCTCGGCGTCCTGGTTCACCGAGGCCACGGCGTAGGCGACGGCGGTCAGGGGGTACGCCTCGCCCTTGGCGCGCGCCGGATCGGCCTTGAGCACGGAGGGCGTGTCCGCCCAGGGCCGCATGGCCTCGGCGCCGGCCGTCAGGGTGCCGGCGGACGGCTTCACGAAGGTGCCGTCCGCGTTGCGCAGGGCCGCCGTCTTCAGGCCGTACCGCTCGGCGGAGACCACGTCGACGACCGCCAGTACGGCGCGCGTGCCGAGGAGGGCGGGGTCGTTGACGAGTTTGGGCGGGGCGTCGGTGGGGGGTCCCCACTGGATGGTGCGGTTGTTGTTGCCGCGGAGCGTGCGCAGGGCGCCTTCGTGCAGGTCGGCCGTGTAGGGGTCGAGGTCGGTCACCGTGTAGGTGAGGGGCGGGGTGCCGTTGGCGAGGGCGGGCGCCGTCGTCGGGTCCACCTTGGGGTACTCGGTCAGCGTCGTGTTCCCCGGCAGGTCCAGTTCCTCGTAGTACGGATTCACCCGCATTCCGTGGGGATCCGGTTTCCCGGAGAGGAAGTCCCGGGCCTCCGGGTCCGACTGCAGCCAGTTCCAGACGACCCGCGAGGTGTCGGAGTTCTGCAGCGGCACCATGAGGCTGCGCGGCCGCACGCCTCCCTTCGGGAAGTCAGGGTTCAGCGCGAGGAATTCCGGGTCCTGGGCGAATGACTCCGGATTTCCGCTCACATGCTCCGGCGTCCGTCCGGGCACGTCTTCCTGGTAGGAATGGGTGAGCATCTTCGCGACGATTCGCGGTGTCAGTCTCATTTCCTGCACGAGGCCCGACGGGTTCTCCATGAAGAAGGCGATCGCCAGTCCCGACACCGCCACCGGCGCGTGCACGATGCCTTCCCCGCCTTCCGCCGGAACCGCCGGGTCGACGGTGAAGCCGAGCAGGGGCGTGTCGGCCGAGGTGGCCAGGACCTGGTTCCGGGCCACTTCCTCGCCGCCCTGGGTGAAGGCGAAGGTGCTGTCCAGCGAGGTGCACAGCTTCGGCTGCCAGGAGGTGACGGCCTCCGTCACCAGTTCGGATCCGGCGGTGGGGCGTTCCGTCTGGCCCGACGGGCAGTAGTCGTCGACCGGCAGGAACTCCAGCGGCACCACCATCCGCTGCTCCCAGTTGGCCGTGGACAGCGGTGAGGAGTGCACGGCGAGGCTCTGGGTGCCGAGGACGTCCGTGCCGTCGGCGTCGTGGGTGCCACGCGGCACGATGACCAGCCAGCAGGGCCGGGGGACCGGGGCGCTGCCGGCGGGCGCGGCGTTCAGACCGCAGCCGAGGTGGGGGGCCTGGACTCCGTCCTGGACCTCGAAGGTCACCTCGCCCCTGCCGTTGGCGAAGGTGCGGGCGCCGGCCTGCTCGTTCGTGTCCAGCGGGCCGAAGTAGGTCCAGTCGGTGCCGGACCTGGTGGCCGGCAGGCCGCCCACGGGCTGGAAGGGCGCGAACGTCTGGTCCCCCTCGTACTCGGTCTCCCGGGGGTCGTAGGCGTGGTTCTCCTTGTCCGTGCTGAGGGACCGGCCGGCGGTGTACTGGCCGGGGAACGGCTGGCCCGTGGCGCCGAACACGCACTGCTCGCGGTCCGGGCCCGCCGGGTCGTCCCCCCAGCACTGCATGATCTGCAGGAAGTTGTTGGTGAATTTGCCGGCCGGGGTCGCCTTCCCGCCCTCCCAGCTGACCCGGACCCCCTGCGAGCGGAGCCCTTCGGTCTGGTGCACGGTGACCTTCAGGCCGGAGAAGTCGTCGTACGGGCCCTTCCGTCCGGAGACCGTCACCGCCGAGTCCTCCCCGGCCTCCGCCGCGGCGGCCGGCTGCGTGGCCGCCGACGGCGGCAGCAGGGCCAGGACCAGCGCGGCGAGCAGGGAGCCGACGGCGGCCTGAACGCGCGGCCGGAACCTCTTCGGTACGTCCGTCATGCCGCACCGCCGTTGCGCCGGGCCCGGTTCGCCATCACACGGGCGACCAGCGGGGGGCCGATGACGACGCCGACCAGCAGGACGGCCGAGAGGGCCATCAGCGCGGTGCGCAGACCCGTCATGTCGCCGGAGGCGAGGGAGACCGGGCTGGCGGCGACGGAGCCGCCGCCGCCGTCGCCGGAGCTGAGCACCTCGCCGGTGTCGGGGTCGACGACGGTGCCGCCGGTCGGACCGCCCGTGCCCGCGCCGCCGGTGTCACCGCCGCCGGTCGTGCCGTCGGCGCCGCCCGAGCCGGTGGAGCCCGCGCCGCCCGTCGAACCGGTGGAGCCGCTGCCACCGGTGCCTGAGCCTCCGGGGCCTCCTGAACCGCCGGATCCTCCGGAGGCCGACCCGCCGCTGCCGCCGCTGCCGCCGTTGCTCACCGGGGTGATCTGCTTGGCGCCGCCGGTGCCGGTGGCGCACTGGTCGGTGCCCTTCTTGTCGCACGCCTGCGGGTAGGGGGCGTTCTTCGCGAGGAGGTTCTCGCCGCTGGAGGAGAACGTCGGGTTGTTGCAGGACTTGATGTCGATCTTCTCGGTCTCGGCGCCCGGGATCTTGCGCACCTGCTCCATGCCGGCCTGGACGAGGTTCATCGGCAGGGGCGAGTAGCCGAGCCGGTCGGCCTGCTGCTGGCCCTCGCAGAGGAAGTAGTTGTTGAACGCGCTGAGCGTGGCGCCCTTGGCCTTGGTGAAGCCCATCTCCTCCTTGATCGGGACGATCATGTAGCTGTAGCTGGAGAGGGGGTAGGTGCGCCGGTCGCCGAAGGTGTAGACCCCGTCCAGGTTCTGGGTGAGGTAGTTCGCCGAGCGCGGGTCGTCGTTGATCCGGGCCCGGGTGAGGGCGACGGCGACGCTGGAGGCGGTCGGCTCGACGTAGTAGCCGGACCGGTTGAGGACCTTCGCCACCGGGAAGTTCGCGTTGCGGGCGTAGGAGTACTCGACGTAGGTGATGGCGCCCTCGGCCTGGGGCTGCTTGGTGTAGCCGGCGACACCGAGCGAGCCGGACTGGGCGACGAATCCGGAGCCGGGGATGTTGGGGAAGTATGACGTCAGACCGCAGGGTGTGGGCTTGTTCGCGCGGCGGCAGTAGTCGTTCCACAGGGAGCCGTACTGCTTGGACATCCACAGGGTGAACTGGGCGGTCGTACCGGAGCCGTCGGAGCGGACCACGGGGACGATACGGCGGGCCGGCAGGTTCAGCTTGGGGTTGTCGGCCCTGATCTCCGGCGCGTTCCACATGGTGAGCCTGCCGGTGAAGATCTTGCTGATGACGTCGCCGGACAGCCGCAGGTTGGTGACCTGCCTGCCGCCGATCTTCAGGTTGTACATGAACGACGTACCGCCCGCCACGATGGGCATGTAGGCGTACTTGCGCTTGGGCGGGGTGTCGGTGGTGCCGAACTCGGTCAGACCGTAGGGGATTTCCGAGACACCGAAGTCGGAGGTGCCGTTGGCGAACTGGTTGCGGCCGACGGTGGAGCCGACCGACGCGTAGTTCACGGTCATGCCCTGCTGGCGGACGTTGCGGCGCCACTGCTCGATCGCGTTGGCACTCCAGGTCGAGCCGGAGCCGCTGATCTTGACGTAGGTGGCGGCGAGCGCGGGCGGCGGGTTGACGGCCAGCAGCACGCAGCCCAGGGCCAGGCACAGCGCCAGCGCCTGGTACATGCGCAGCGTGCGCGGGCGTCGGACAGGTGCGGTTGTCACGGGGTGCTCCTCGTCGGTGCGGGGTTGTCGGTCGTCTGGTCGGCCCGGCCGCGGGCCGCGAAGCGCTGTGCGTCACGGCGGGAGGCCAGGACCCGGCGGTGTTCCTGCCGGCGGGACAGCTGGCCCGGTCCGCGCCCGCCGAGGACACGGGCGAGGACGAACAGGACGAGCACCAGCACCAGAAGCACCGCCGCGGTGCCGAAGCCGCGGGCGATGTAGGTCGGTTCGGGGGACTTCACCAGTTCGAAGGCGGCGAGCGGCAGCGAGACCATCGGGTCCTTCAGCGGGTTGGTGTTGAGCTCCGCGGTGAAGCCGGCGGTCAGCAGCACCGGCGAGGTCTCCCCCACCCCGCGGGCGGTGCCCAGGATGACGGCGGTGGTCAGCCCGGACCGGGAGGTGGGCAGGACGACGTGCCAGACGGTCCGCCAGCGCGAGGTGCCCAGCGCGTACGACGCCTCCCGCAGGGTGCCGGGCACCAGCCGGATCACCACGTCCGCCGCCCGGATGACGATCGGCAGCATCATCACCGAGATGGCGAGCGCGGCGGCGAGTCCGGAGCGGTCGAAGCCGAGGCCCAGGATGAAGGTGGCGTAGATGAACAGGCCGGCCACGATGGACGGCAGCGCGGTCATCGCCTCGACGATGGTGCGCACGAACCGGCTGAACGGGCCCGGCACTTCGTTGAGGAAGACGGCGCAGACCAGCCCGACGGGGATACAGATCGCCAGGGCGATGCCGATCTGCCACAGGGTGCCGACGATCGCGTGCAGGATGCCGCCGACGCTGAGCGGCTCGACCGGTCCGGCGTCCGCCATCGACCGGGTGTAGAAGTTCAGGTGCGGCAGCGCCTCGCGGCCCTCGTAGAGGGTGTAGACGACGACGAAGGCCAGGACGGCCAGCATCACCGACCCGAGGGTCTGCACGACCGCCGCGGCGACCCGGTCGCGCACCGCGGGGCCGTCCTCGTCGAAGGAGACCAGCAGCGCGTACACGGCGAGGAAGAGCGCGTAGGCGATGGCGAGGAAGCCGAGTGCGCCGTTGAAGGGCAGCAGTCGGTCGAACATCAGCCAGGTCAGCGCGAGGGACGCGGCGGCGGCGCCGAGCAGGGCGTAGACGTCGGTGGCGCGCAGCGTGGACAGGTTGCGGCGGGACTGGCCGAGCGCGGTCCGGGCGCCGGGGCCGTGCCCCGGCAGCGTGGTCCTCGTCGCCGGTGGCTCCGGCGGTCCCGCGAGGGCCGGTGCGGCCTGCGGCCGCGGGTCGCCGGGCGGGCTCTGGGGAGCGGTGACGGTCATCCGGTCGTTCTCCTCAGGAGTCGCTCGCCGCGCCGGAACGGCTGCGGGCGACGATCGTCGATGCGGCGAAGTTGACGACCAGGGTCATCAGGAAGAGCGCGAGGCCCGCGGCCATCAGCGCCGACATGCCGATCTCGGACGCCTCCCCGTAGCGCAGGGCGATCAGGGAGGAGACCGAACTGGTGCCGTTCTGCAGGATGTGCGGCTGGATCACGAACACCGGGGAGATCACCAGGTAGACGGCGATGGTCTCGCCGAGCGCCCGGCCCAGGCCCAGCATGGTGCCGCCGATCATGCCGCCCTTGCCGAACGGCAGGACGACGCTGCGGATCACGCCCCAGCGGTTCGCGCCGAGCGCGTACGCGCCCTCCCGCTCGCCGACCGGGGCCTGCGAGAAGACCTCCCGCATCACCGAGCAGATGATCGGTGCGACCATGAGGGACACGACCATGCCGGCGATGAAGGTCGAGGAGGTGAAGACGGTCGCGGTCGCGAGCGGGTCCTGTGGGTCGGATCCGTCGACCTTGAACACGGGGATCCAGCCGAGGTAGGTCGAGATCCACCGGGAGACCGTCACCACGTGCCCCTGGAAGAAGAACAGCCCCCACAGGCCGTAGACCACCGACGGCACGGCGGCCATCAGGTCCACGGTGCTGATGAGGGTCCGGCGGATCCGGGACGGGGCGTACTCGGAGATGTAGAGCGCGGTGCCGAGGGCCATCGGTACGGCGAACAGGATGGCGACGAGTGCGATCAGGACCGTCCCGACGAGCACCGCGGCGATGCCGAAGTTGCCGCCGTCGGGCTCCCACGCCTCGGTGGTGAGGAAGTCCCAGCGCGCGACCTCCAGCGCCTGCCAGGCGCGGTAGGTCAGGAAGCCGCCGACCAGCAGCATGATGGCGAGCACCAGACCACCGCCGCCGCGCAGGACGCCCCGGAACACTCGGTCGGCGGCACCCGTGTCGGGATGCAGGCGTCTCGGCGGGTCGTCCGCGGCTTCCGCGGTCGCCTCAAGGGTTCTCGTCGTCACGTGTCCCGACGCTCCTGAGGCGTCATGGACGACTGCGCACGGCCATGTGAACAAGACGTCCCCGAGAGGCAACTTCCGGGTTCGCCGTGAACGCGGTGCCCGAGGAACGCGACGGGGCCGGGGCCCGCCGACAGGGCGGACCCCGGCCCCTGGGGCCGCCGGTCGGTCAGTGCCGTGTCCCCGGTGCGCCGCTCACTCCGACTCCCCCCACACGATCGGCCCGCCCGATCCGTGGCCGGCCAGCAGCGCCCGGAACCGGTCGTAGGCGGCCTGGCAGGTCGAGTGCCGCTCGTAGGCGCGCGCCGACACGGCGAGGGCACCGCCGGAAGGGTCGCGCAGGCGCCAGACCCAGCCGCTGCCTCCCGAGGTGTGGTGCACGGCGCCGGGCATTTCCGTCACCTCGGCGCACAGCCGCTCGAACGCCGTCCGGCAGTCGTCATGATTCCGGTAAGTGCGCGCTCCCACAGCGATGACCCGTCCGTTGGTCGCCGTCAGCCGCCACGAATAAGTTCCGTCTGCGCCAATGTCTATGTAGCAGCGCGTGCCGTGCACGGCAGCGCCCCCTCCTCGTGCCGTCATCCATCCCCACCCCTGCGTTTTTCGGCATCGGAAAGCCGCGCCCCGAATCATGATTCATCGTTCAAGCGGCACCCGCAGGCTAGTGAGGCGGGAGTGACGCACGATCGGCATCGTTTGGCGCACGCGACACGCTTCATGTGAAAGTTGCCCCTCGTTCACGAGCGACGCCGTGCGCTCCGGCCGCGACCGACACCCCACCTGACGGCGAGTCAGACGACCGGCACGGAGCCGGGGCACGCGACGGCGACCCCCAGGCCCACTGAAATTTCAGCCGAATTTCCCCTTCGGATTTCCGCCGGGAGCGCCCGTCCGATATTCGCGCGCATTGTTCCAGCGGAATCGAATGCGACTTCCGGGCCACGCACGGAACATTCACAAAACCTGACGCCATGGGTACGCTGCAGACGTCAAATTCAGGCCCGCCGTCGATATTGCGTCGGGCTTCGGTATTCACCGTGGGGATTTCGCATGCGTATGAAGACCGTGTCCAGATCCGTCGTCGCCGCCGCGTGCGGCGTCATGGTCGTGTCCGCTCTCGCCGCTCCCGCCGCGCACGCGGACGAGCGGTTCGGCGACACCGACATCACCGGTGTGGTCGTGGGGGGCGGCGACCCCGTCGTCCTCGGCACCGCCCCGAGAACGGTGACGGTCGAGGTCACCGCGACCGACCCGGCCGGCCTCCAGGAGATCGACGCCACCCTGTACCACGGTTCGTTCTCCGCCCAGGACGCCACCGTCGCCTCGGAGGCGGCCTGCGGACCCACCGGCGCGGCCACGACGACCTGCACCCTGACCTTCTCCCTCGTCCCCGGCACGGCCCCGGCCGACGACGCGCAGGCCGGCACCTGGAACGTCAGCGCCTACGCGATCGCCGCCGACGGCGACGCCGTCTTCCTGGACACCGCGGCCTCCTTCGACGTGCGGCGCGAGACCCTGCTGACCGCCGACGCCGCGCCCGGGAAGGTGCGCCGGGGCAGGATCGTCACCGTCACCGGTGACGTCCGGCACGCCGGCTGGGCGGCCGGCGCACCCGTCGCCGCCGCGGCCGGACAGGAGGTCGAGCTGCAGTTCCGCAGGGAGGGCCGCTCCGCCTACCGGACCGTCAAGACCGTCACCACCGCCGCCGACGGCACCGTCCGCGCGGCCGTCCGGGCGTTCCAGGACGGCTCCTACCGCTGGTCGTACGCCGGTACGGCCGGCACCGCGGCGGCGGTCTCCGCGGCCGACTCCGTCGACGTACGCCTCCGCTGAACCGGACGGCACCGAACACCGGCGCCGGGCGTCCCGTACCGACACCCGGCGCCGACCGGCCCGCGCGGCGCGGAGCGGCGGCCATCACGGGTCCACCGTGGGCCGCCCGAGGAGGGGCGGGGGCAAGGACCGGCGGCCCGGGAGCATCCCCGGGGCCGGGAACCTGGAGGGGAGGGGCCGGCGGGGGTGAGACCACCCGGCGGGGGCCGCGGCCCCCGCCCGTGCGGTCACGCAACCCGACGCACCTGGCGACCGGCGCCTTCAGTCCGGGTGCGCCACTCGGCCGGCACCGTCGACGCCGCGGACATCCGCCCCACCGGACATCCGCCCCACGCCCCCGCTCTCACCCGACGGCGAGCAGGACCGCCAGCAGCACGGCCCCCGCGGCAGCGGGAGCCGCGATCCCGTAGGCCCACCGCACGGTCACCTCGCCCTGCGCGGTCTCGGCACCCTGCCGCCGCTCGTGCAGCTCGCGCATCTCGCCCATCGCCCGGTCGCTCTCGTGCCGCCGGGGCCCCTCGGCGGGGCCCACCGCACCACGACCACCCCGGCCGCCGCGTCCGCCCCCGTCCCCGAGCGCGGCCCGCGCGGCGGCCCGCGCCTCCTGCCGGTTCGCCTTGCTGCGGGCCCGCAGCGACACCGGGAGGGCCCACAGCTGGTACTTCGCGCCGGACTCGGCGAAGACCTCGTTGGTGAAACCGGACCGCAGCGAGGCGACCCGTCCCCAGGGCAGCACGATCACGCGGAACGGGTTGCGCACGCGCAGCCGGTCGTCGTTCACGTACACGGCGGGCCGCAGGGTGTAGGCGA
This sequence comes from Streptomyces pimonensis, assembly GCF_041380215.1. Taxonomy (NCBI): domain Bacteria; kingdom Bacillati; phylum Actinomycetota; class Actinomycetes; order Kitasatosporales; family Streptomycetaceae; genus Streptomyces; species Streptomyces pimonensis. The sequence goes on along the minus strand of NZ_JAHWZY010000001.1, from coordinate 494,478 downwards.
CGACCAGCGGCACGAGGAAGAGCATCGCGGCGAGGGCCAGCCACGGGGTGCGGCCCTCCCCGGCGAACACCGCGTCGACGCCGAGCCATCCGATGAGGGCGAGCAGCAGCACACCGCCGACGAGACCCGCGGGCGAGCGGTAGATGCGGTCCTGGTACTGGGGCGTCGCGGACCCGGCCGCGTTCATGGGCTCCGGGTCGGGCGACTGGTGCTCGGGGGACGTCATGCTCCCGATTCTGCACGACGCCCCGAAGGAGGCCGTACGCAGTGGAAGCCGTACGCGGTCCGCCGCGGGACTGTACAGCCGCTACGCGCGTAGATATGCTCGTCTGGTGACCATGCCCACCACTGCACCACACGCTCTCAGCGACGTCACCGCGTCCGACGGCACGCTGCGCCGCTTCCTCCACGGGCTGCCCGGCGTCGACGCGGTCGGCCTGGAGGCGCGCGCCGCCGCCCTCGGCACCCGTTCGATCAAGACGACCGCGAAGGCGTACGCCATCGACCTCGCCATCTCGATGGTCGACCTGACGACGCTGGAAGGCGCGGACACCCCGGGCAAGGTCCGGGCGCTCGGCGCGAAGGCGGTCCGTCCCGACCCGACCGACCGCACCACGCCCGCCACGGCCGCGGTCTGCGTCTACCCCGACATGGTGGCCACGGCGAAGGAGGCCGTCGCCGGCTCCGGCGTCAAGGTCGCCTCCGTCGCCACCGCCTTCCCGGCCGGCCGCGCCCCGATCGCCGTGAAGCTGGCGGACGTCCGTGAGGCAGTCGCCGCCGGTGCGGACGAGATCGACATGGTCATCGACCGCGGGGCGTTCCTCGCGGGGAACTACCTGAAGGTGTACGACGAGATCACCGCCGTGAAGGAGACCTGCGGCACGAGCGCGCGCCTGAAGGTCATCTTCGAGACGGGCGAGCTGTCGACGTACGACAACATCCGCCGCGCCAGCTGGCTCGGCATGCTGGCCGGCGCGGACTTCATCAAGACCTCGACCGGCAAGGTCGCCGTCAACGCGACCCCCGCGAACACCCTCCTCATGCTGGAGGCGGTCCGCGACTTCCGCGCCCAGACCGGCGTCCAGGTCGGCGTGAAGCCGGCCGGCGGCATCCGCACGACGAAGGACGCCGTCAAGTTCCTGGTCCTGGTCAACGAGACCGCGGGCGGGGACTGGCTGGACAACCACTGGTTCCGCTTCGGCGCCTCCTCGCTGCTGAACGACCTGCTGATGCAGCGTCAGAAGCTGGCCACCGGCCGTTACTCCGGCCCCGACTACGTGACGGTGGACTGATCACCATGGCATCCGCATTCGAGTACGCACCGGCGCCCGAGTCCCGCTCGATCGTCGACCTCGCCCCGTCGTACGGCCTGTTCATCGACGGTGAGTTCACCGAGGCGGCCGACGGCAAGGTCTTCAAGACCGTCTCCCCCTCCACCGAGGAGGTCCTCTCCGAGGTCGCCGAGGCCGGCGAGGCGGACGTCGACCGCGCCGTGAAGGCCGCCCGCAGGGCCTTCGAGAAGTGGTCGGCGCTCCCCGGCTCCGAACGCGCGAAGTACCTCTTCCGCATCGCCCGCATCATCCAGGAGCGCAGCCGCGAGCTCGCCGTCCTCGAGACCCTCGACAACGGCAAGCCGATCAGGGAGACCCGCGACGCGGACCTCCCCCTGGTCGCCGCGCACTTCTTCTACTACGCGGGCTGGGCCGACAAGCTCGACCGCGCCGGCTACGGCGCGAACCCGCGGCCCCTCGGCGTGGCGGGCCAGGTCATCCCCTGGAACTTCCCCCTGCTGATGCTGGCGTGGAAGATCGCCCCGGCGCTCGCCACCGGCAACACGGTGGTCCTGAAGCCCGCCGAGACGACCCCCCTCTCCGCCCTGTTCTTCGCGGACGTCTGCCGCCAGGCGGGCCTGCCCAGGGGCGTCGTCAACATCCTCACCGGCGACGGCCGCGCCGGCGCCGCGCTGATCGCCCACCCGGACGTGAACAAGGTCGCCTTCACGGGCTCCACGGCCGTCGGCAAGGAGATCGCGCGCACGGTCGCGGGCACCCGCAAGAAGCTCACCCTCGAACTGGGCGGCAAGGGCGCCAACATCGTCTTCGACGACGCGCCTCTCGACCAGGCCGTCGAGGGCATCGTCAACGGCATCTTCTTCAACCAGGGCCAGGTCTGCTGCGCGGGCTCCCGCCTGCTGGTCCAGGAGTCGGTCCACGACGAACTCCTCGACTCCCTCAAGCGCCGCCTGACCACGCTCCGCCTCGGCGACCCGCTGGACAAGAACACCGACATCGGCGCGATCAACTCCGCCGAGCAGCTGGCCCGGATCACCGCGCTCGCCGACCAGGGCGAGGCGGAGGGCGCCGAACGCTGGTCCCCGGCCTGCGAACTCCCGGAGAACGGCTACTGGTTCGCCCCGACGCTGTTCACGAACGTCACCCAGGCGCACACCATCGCCCGCGACGAGATCTTCGGCCCGGTCCTGTCCGTCCTCACCTTCCGCACGCCGGACGAGGCCGTCGCCAAGGCCAACAACACCCCGTACGGCCTGTCGGCGGGCATCTGGACGGAGAAGGGCTCGCGCATCCTGGCGGTCGCGAACAAGCTCCGCGCGGGTGTGGTCTGGTCCAACACGTTCAACAAGTTCGACCCGACCTCGCCGTTCGGCGGCTACAAGGAGTCGGGCTTCGGCCGCGAGGGCGGCCGCCACGGCCTGGAGGCGTACCTCGATGTCTGACCGACTCAACGTGCTGAAGACCTACAAGCTGTACGTCGGCGGGAAGTTCCCGCGTTCCGAGAGCGGCCGGGTGTACGAGGTGACAGACGCGAAGGGCAAGTGGCTGGCCAACGCCCCGCTCTCCTCCCGCAAGGACGCCCGTGACGCGGTGGTCGCCGCGCGCAAGGCGTTCGGCGGCTGGTCCGGCGCGACGGCGTACAACCGCGGCCAGATCCTGTACCGGATCGCGGAGATGCTCGAGGGCCGCCGTGACCAGTACGTCGCGGAGGTCGCCGACGCCGAGGGCCTGTCGAGGTCGAAGGCGGCGGCGCAGGTCGACGCGACGATCGACCGCTGGGTCTGGTACGCGGGCTGGACCGACAAGATCGCCCAGGTGGTCGGCGGCGGCAACCCGGTCGCCGGCCCGTTCTTCAACCTGTCCTCCCCCGAGCCGACGGGCGTGGTCGCCGTGCTCGCCCCTCAGGAGTCCTCCTTCCTGGGCCTGGTCTCGGTGGTCGCCCCGGTGATCGCGACGGGCAACACGGCGGTCGTGGTGGCGTCCGAGAGGTCCCCGCTCCCCGCCCTCTCCCTCGGCGAGGTGCTGGCCACCTCCGACCTGCCCGGCGGCGTGGTCAACATCCTCTCCGGCCGCACGGCGGAGATCGCCGCCCCGCTCGCCGCGCACCAGGACGTCAACGCGATCGACCTCGCGGGCGCCGACGAGGTGCTGGCGAAGGAGCTGGAGGTCGCGGCCGCGGACAACCTCAAGCGCGTCCTGCGTCCACAGCCTGTGGACGACTGGTCGGCGACGCCCGGCACGGACCGCCTGACGGCCTTCCTGGAGACCAAGACGGTCTGGCACCCGACGGGTTCGCTGGGCGCGTCCGGCTCCGCGTACTGAGCCGCCCCCCGCACCGCCGGAGCGCCGTACCCCTCCTCCGTCCGGGAGGCGTGCGGCGCTCCGCCGTTCCGTGCCCGCCCGGTCAGCGGCGCAGCACCTTCGCCGCCCGGCCGGCCACCGGAACGCTGCCGACCGACGGCGCCTGGGCGACCGGCCCCGTCACCTCACGCGAGTCCACCGGCCGGAAGTCGGCGACCTGGGTGCCGACGCCGTTGTCGAGCGGGTCCACGCCGGTGCCGGCGAGCGGGTTGGGCTTGAGGTCCGCGACCGTGCCCACGGCCCGGCCGGTGTCGTCGAGGAGCGAGCCGGAGGCCGCGGCCGCCGCCGTCGCCGCACCGCCCCCGAGCGTCACCGAGGCGGTCGCGAGAACGGTCAGGGCGCGTCGGGCGGCCGACGTCCTGGGTGCCTTGTGTCGGGCCATCGCTCTGCCACCTGCCGCTTCCGCTGGGTAACCCGGTCGACGCGAAGAGTAGTGGACGTGTGACGCGCGCTTCAAAGCCGCACCGCGGGGCGTACGCCGCCCGGACGATGCCTCAGACTGGTGTCCCGTGAGTTCCCAGTCGCCCATGTCCTCGCGAGTCGTGCTGCTCTGCGGCCCCTCCGGCTCCGGCAAGTCCCTCATCGCGGCCCGTTCCGGTCTCCCCGTGCTGCGCCTCGACGACTTCTACAAGGAGGGCGACGACCCGACCCTGCCCCTCGTGGCGGGCAGCTCCGACATCGACTGGGACCACCCCGGCTCCTGGGACGCGGACACCGCCGTCGCCGCGATCGACCGGCTGTGCCGCACGCGTCGTACACAGGTCCCCGTCTACGACATCTCGCTGAGCGCCCGTACCGGCGAGGCGACCGTCGACATCGGCGGCACGCCGCTGTTCATCGCCGAGGGCATCTTCGCCGCGGAGATCGTCGAGCGCTGCCGTGAACGGGGTCTGCTGGCCGACGCGCTGTGCCTGAACCGCGGTCCGGTGCGGACGTTCCGGCGGCGGTTCGTGCGGGATCTGAAGGAGGGCCGCAAGTCGGTGCCGTTCCTGCTGCGCCGCGGCTGGCGGCTGATGCGGCTGGAGCGGTCGATCGTGGCCCGTCAGACGGCGCTGGGCGCGTACGCCTGCGACCGGGACGAGGCGCTGGGCCGCCTCGCGAGGGCGGCGGTCGCCGGGCGCACGGCGACGGGGACGAGCGCGGCGGCCTGACGGCCCCGGAGCACGTACGAAAGGCGGGACCGGGCGGGCCCCCGGCCCTCCAGTCCCGCTGTTTCGCACTCCCCCGTGATCACCCGGATCCCTCTTGGTCCCCCGGATCCGCAGAGGCCCCCCGTGATCTCCTCGTGCTTCCCCCCTTCCGGTCCCCCGTCCGCCGCGGTGGCGTCCCCCGACGCCCCCGCGGTCCCCCGTTCGCCGCGGTGGCGCCCCCCGGCACCCCCGCGGTCCCCGGGTTCTCCGGAATCCCCCCGGATCCCAGGTCCCCGGTTCCCCCGTACCTTCAGGCGACGAGCTCCCCGAAGGCGTTCTCCTCGTCACGGCCGAAGCTGAGGACCTCGTCCTCGCGCAGCCGGCGGAGCGACCGCCAGATGCTGGACTTCACCGTGCCGACACTGATGCCGAGGATGTCGGCGATCTCCGGGTCCGTGCGGCCCTCGTAGTAGCGCAGGACCAGCATGGTGCGCTGGAGTTCGGGCAGCCGGGCCAGCGCCTGCCACAGCACGGCACGCAGCTCGGTGCCGCGCATCGCGTCCGTGTCACCGGCCGTCTCCGGCAGTTCCTCGGTCGGGTACTCGTTCAGCTTGCGGCGGCGCCACGCGCTGATGTGCAGGTTGGTCATGGTGCGGCGGAGGTATCCGCCGACCGCCGCCTTGTCGCTGATCCGGTCCCACGCCCGGTAGGTCGAGAACAGCGCGCTCTGCAGCAGGTCCTCGGCCTCGAAGCGGTCGCCGGTCAGGTGGTAGGCGGTGGCGTACAGGGAGGCGCGGCGCTCCTGGACGTAGGCGGTGAACTCCGCCTCGCTCAGCGAGCGTCGCTCCCCCGGGTCCTCCCCGTACGCGTTCCCCCCGTTCGTGTCCCCCGTGGGCGCGTCGACCACCGTCATGATCGTGGTGTGCTGACGCCCGGCGCCGCGGGCGCACCCCCGCACGCCCGCCGCACCGGACTTCTCGGAACCCCGGTGCACGTCGTGCAGACGCGTGATCACTGCGCTGGTGCTGGTGCCGTGCAGCGTGTTCATCTCGCGCCCCCCCGTGTGGACTTCCGTTGTTCTGCCCTGCTGTTGTGCTTGTGCCGAAAAGCTTGCCCGGGGACCTTCATGGCCGTGTCAGCCGACTGTCACAGGCGTGTCACAAGGGCCGGTCACGGCGGGCCCGCGGGTCCTTCACAGCCGTCCGTGCACGGAGCGGCACGTATCCGGGCTCAAGGGGCATCTGCCGTCCACGGGTCGAACGGGAAGCCCTCCATGGGCCAGAATGGGCCCGTGCCTTCACTGTTGCTGATCGAGGACGACGACGCCATCCGCACCGCCCTGGAGCTCTCGCTGACGCGCCAGGGTCACCGGGTGGCGACCGCTGCCAGCGGTGAGGACGGTCTGAAACTGCTGCGCGAGCAGCGGCCGGATCTGATCGTGCTGGACGTGATGCTGCCCGGCATCGACGGGTTCGAGGTGTGCCGGCGCATCCGGCGCACGGACCAGTTGCCCATCATCCTGCTGACCGCGCGCAACGACGACATCGACGTGGTGGTCGGGCTGGAGTCCGGCGCCGACGACTACGTCGTCAAACCGGTGCAGGGCCGGGTGCTGGACGCCCGCATCCGGGCGGTGCTGCGCCGCGGCGAGCGGGAGTCCAGCGACTCGGCGACCTTCGGCAGCCTGGTCATCGACCGTTCGGCGATGACGGTGACGAAGAACGGCGAGGACCTCCAGCTCACGCCGACCGAACTGCGGCTGCTCCTCGAGCTGAGCCGGCGGCCGGGGCAGGCGCTGTCCCGGCAGCAGTTGCTGCGGCTGGTGTGGGAGCACGACTACCTGGGCGACTCGCGCCTGGTGGACGCGTGCGTCCAGCGGCTGCGCGCCAAGGTCGAGGACGTGCCGTCGTCCCCGACCCTGATCCGTACCGTGCGCGGTGTCGGCTACCGGTTGGACGCACCTCAGTGACACAGGAGCACCGGAGGGGGGCCGGCGGCTGGTCCGCCGCGCGCAAGGGAGTGTGGTCACGGCTGCGGTTCACCAGCCTGCGGCTGCGGCTGGTCGTGGTGTTCGGGCTGGTCGCTCTCACCGCAGCGGTGTCCGCGTCCGGCATCGCGTACTGGCTGAACCGCGAGTCGGTGCTGACCCGCACCCAGGACGCGGTGCTGCGCGACTTCGAGCAGGAGATGCGCAACCGGGCGGGCGCGCTGCCCGAGCACCCCACTCAGGACGAATTGCAGCGCACGGCCGGTCAGATGGCGAACAGCAGCCAGCGCTTCACCGTGCTGTTGGTCGCTGACAGCCCCGGCGGACGGACCGTGTACGGCAGTTCGGGCGGCCTGAACGGCTTCTCGCTGCAGGACGTGCCGGTCCCGCTGCGTGAGGCGGTGACCGAGCGGCAGAAGGTCACGTCGAACAACAAGTACCCGCACCGTCTGTACTGGCAGCGGATCGTCGACGGCGACACCCCCTACCTCGTGGCGGGGACGCGGGTGATCGGCGGCGGGCCGACCGGCTACATGCTGAAGTCGCTGGAGACGGAGGCCAAGGATCTCAACTCGCTGGCCTGGTCGCTGGGGATCGCCAGCGGGCTGGCGCTGATAGGTTCCGCGCTGCTCGCGCACGCGGCGGCCACGACGGTGCTGAAGCCGGTGCAGCGGCTCGGGACGGCCGCGCGGCGGCTCGGGGAGGGAAAGCTGGACACGCGGCTGAGGGTGTCGGGCACCGACGAACTGGCGGATCTGTCACGGACGTTCAACAAGGCGGCCGAGGCGCTGGAGAAGCGGGTGGCGGACATGGCGGGGCGCGACGAGGCGTCCCGGCGGTTCGTGGCGGACATGAGCCACGAGCTGCGTACGCCGCTGACCGCGATCACGGCGGTGACCGAGGTCCTGGAGGAGGAGCTGGAGTCCGAGGGCGGCGGCATCGACCCGATGATCGAGCCCGCGGTACGGCTGGTGGTGAGCGAGACCCGACGGCTGAACGACCTGGTGGAGAACCTGATGGAGGTGACCCGCTTCGACGCGGGCACCGCCCGGCTGGTCCTCGACGACGTCGACATGTCCGACCAGATCACCGCCTGCATCGACGCGCGCGCCTGGCTGGACGCGGTCGATCTGGACGCCGAACGCGGCATCCACGCCCGCATCGACCCGCGTCGGCTGGATGTGATCCTGGCGAACCTGATCGGGAACGCGCTCAAGCACGGCGGGTCGCCGGTGCGGGTCTCGGTGCGGGAGGACGGCTCGGAGGGCACCGGGGACGGGGGCGCGGTGGTCGTCGAGGTGCGGGACCACGGGCCGGGCATCCCGGAGGAGGTCCTGCCGCACGTCTTCGACCGCTTCTACAAGGCGAGCGCCTCGCGGCCGCGTTCGGAGGGCAGCGGTCTGGGCCTGTCCATCGCGCTGGAGAACGCCCACATCCACGGGGGCGAGATCACCGCTGCCAACTCCCCGGAGGGTGGAGCGGTGTTCACCCTGCGGCTGCCGCGGGACGTGTCCGCGCAGAGCCCTTCGGAGAAGTCGGGCGACGCCGAGGACGAGGTCGTCGAGGGGGACGCCCGATGAACGTACGGACTGCTCTGCGGCGCACACGGGGACTGCTCGCGGTGGGAGCGCTGGGCGCGCTGCTCGCCGGGTGCGGGATACGGGCCACGGAGGTGCCGACCGACTTCGGGCCGGCGCCGTCGCGGGCACGCTGCTCACTGGCCGAACCGGAGGCGCCGACGCAGCCGGAGCGGGGGCTTCCGGTGCAGGTGTTCCTGCTGTGCGGGTCGTCGCTGGTGGCCGTGGACCGGGCGGTGCGGGTACCGGACGGGGCGGCGGACTCGCGGCGCGTGCTGGTGGCGCAGGGACTGCTGGACGCGTTGTCCCAGGAGCCGTCGGCCGCCGAGCAGCAGGCCGGCTACGGCACGCGGGTAGGGCGCGGTACGACCGTGACCGGTCCGCGGCCCGGCGATCCGGAGGACACGCTGCGGCTGAGCACCGCGCCCGGGAGTCTCACCTCCGCCGGGCTCGCGCAGATCGTGTGCACCTTCTCCGACTCGGCGGCGGCCGAGGGCGACGGCTCGGTGGTCCTGGGCGGCCCCGACGACGCCCGGCCGCGCCGCTACGCGTGCACGGACGAGGTCCGGTCCCGTCCGGAGGCCGGGGAGCCGCCGTCCTCGGAGGTCACCGGCGGGTGAGCCCCGGCTGTGGCGCATGCCTCGTGCGGTGAACGGACGACGTCCCGGAACCGATCGTGCCGGGGAGCGCGTCTAGGGGGGCGTGCAGCGTCAAGGCCTCACCGGCGGCTCCGCCGCGACCCGTATCCGTGTGACAGGGGGTCTCCTCCTCGCCGCGTATCTCGCGTTCGTCGCCTGGTACACGCTGCGCCCCCTGGACGTCCCCTGGGTGATGCCCGCCAATCTGCGGCCGCTGCACGGCATCCGGGGCGACTTCGCGCTGGGCTGGGCCACGGGGGCCCGCCGGCTCTGCGAGGGGCTGGCGCTGCTCGCACCGCTGGGTGTGCTGCTGCCCATGGCCGGGGGCCGGCTGGCCGTCTCTCGGCTGGGTTCACTGATCCGCGCCACGGCGGCGACCGCGCTGGTGTCGCTGGCCGTCGAGATGCTGCAGACCGCGGTGCCGGGCCAGGTCGTGGACGTCGACTCGCTGCTGCTCAACACGGCGGGCGCGGCGCTCGCCCATGCGGCCGTGGTGCCGGCGGGCCGCGCCCGGCTGCGCCGCCGGGCGGTACGGCGGTCTCTCCCGGCCCTCCTCCCGGAGGAGGCGGCTCAGGGGAGGACCCCGACGATTCCCAGGGTCGGAGTCGCCCCGTGGAGTGATGCTTTGCCCCCTTCGTCTCCGTACCGTGGAGTGCACTGAGGCAGCCGGTCGGGAGGCCTCGCACCACTCACCGAGGAGCCGCTATGAGCCGTCTCGCCCGCCCCACCAACGGCCGCATGATCGGCGGAGTGTGCGCCGCACTGGCCCGGCGCTTCGGCACTTCCGGGACCACGATGCGGGTGATCTTCCTGCTGTCGTGTCTGCTTCCGGGGCCGCAGTTCCTGCTGTACATAGCGCTGTGGATCCTGTTGCCCTCGGAGGACAAGGCCCGACCGGCCTGGTGACCCCGCGGCGCCGCCTTCCGCGCGTACGCCGATGGGGCGCGACCCGGTTCCGGGTGCGCCCCATCGGTACGTCTTCGCCTGGCGGGGTCAGACGCCGACCGGCACCCCGTTGAGGGTGACGCCCTGGGCGGGCAGGTTCCGCACCGGCACGCCGCCGAGGAGACCGGTGGCCGGGACCTCGGGGGCCACCTGCCGGGCGACCGGCTGCGCGGTCGCCATGCCGGCGTCGGCCAGCTCCTGGCCCGTCGCCAGCGCCCGGTCCGAGCCGGGCAGCACGGTGGACAGCTTCTCCGCCGGTACGACCCGGTCGACGGTGTCCAGCGCCGGAGCGGCGTCCGGGACGGCCGGGGCCGCGTTGGCGGCGCCGGCGCCGACCGCGGCGAAGGCGGCACCCAGCACGGCGACACCGAGGGTCTTGGCAGCAGACTGCTTCATGGAATGCGTCCTCGAAAGGGGATGAGGGGAGTGAGCGGTGCTGAGACCGTAGACACGGGCCCCCTCCCGCCGCAAACATCGACATACGGAGGAACGGTGAAGGCGGGCGGTGTCCACATTCCCCGCCGTCGCCGCTCTCAGCTTTCCGTCGCCGGAGAACCGCTGGTGGAAGCCGTCTGACGGAACAGCCATTCGGATTTCAACTCGGCATATCCGGGCTTGATGACGTCATTGATCATGGCCAGTCGTTCATCGAAAGGAATGAAAGCCGATTTCATCGCATTGACGGAGAACCACTGCATGTCGTCGAGCGTGTACCCGAACGCCTCGACCAGGTGCTCGAACTCCCGGCTCATGGTGGTGTGGGACATCAGGCGGTTGTCGGTGTTCACCGTGGCCCGGAAGTGCAGCCGGCGCAGCAGGCCGATGGGGTGCTCGGCGTACGAGGCGGCGGCCCCGGTCTGGAGGTTGGAGCTCGGGCAGAGTTCCAGCGGGACGCGCTTGTCCCGGACGTAGGAGGCCAGCCGGCCCAGTGCGACCGTGCCGTCGTCGTGGACCTCGATGTCGTCGATGATGCGCACCCCGTGCCCGAGCCGGTCGGCGCCGCACCACTGGAGGGCCTGCCAGATGGACGGCAGACCGAACGCCTCGCCGGCGTGGATGGTGAAGTGGTTGTTCTCCCGCTTCAGGTACTCGAAGGCGTCCAGGTGCCGGGTGGGGGGGTAGCCGGCCTCGGCGCCCGCGATGTCGAAGCCGACGACGCCCAGGTCCCGGTAGCGGTTGGCGAGTTCGGCGATCTCCAGGGCGCGGGCGGCGTGCCGCATCGCGGTGAGCAGGGCGCCGACCCGGATGCGGTGGCCGTTCTCCCTCGCCCGCCGCTCCCCCTGCCGGAAGCCCTCGTTGACCGCCTCGACGACCTCTTCGAGGGTCAGGCCGCCTTCGAGGTGCTGCTCGGGCGCGTAGCGCACCTCGGCGTAGACGACACCGTCCTCGGCCAGGTCCTCGGCGCACTCGGCGGCGACCCGGACGAGGGCGTCGCGGGTCTGCATGACCCCGACGGTGTGCGAGAACGTCTCCAGGTACCGCTCCAGGGAGCCGGAGTCGGCGGCCTCCCTGAACCACAGTCCGAGCTTGTCGGGGTCGGTCTCGGGAAGCCGGGGGTACCCGCTCTCGCGGGCCAGTTCGACGACGGTGCCGGGGCGCAGGCCGCCGTCGAGGTGGTCGTGCAGCAGAACCTTGGGCGCCCGGCGGATCTGCTCCGTGGTCGGGATGTTCGCGATGGTCTGGCTCGTCATTTCCGCACTCTAACTCCTACGCGCGTAGATCGCCGGGTGGACGAAAGCGCCGATACGTAACGGTGACCGCACGGCAGGGTGGAGTACACCCGCACTTCTGAGAATGTTCTGCCATGGCACAGGAAGCGACGCCGGCTCGCACGGCCCGGCTGGGGAGGGCGCTCGGCCCGGGGCCGACGGCGGTGAGCGGAGTGGTGCTGCTGCTCCCCGGCGGCGAGGAGGTGTCCGGCCGCAGACCGTCCGCCGTGCTGGCGGCCGCCTCCGTACGCGCCCTGGGGCGCCGCCTCACCCGCGCGGGCCGGGACGAGAGCCTCGCCGCCCATGTCGTCCACTACCGCTGTCGGGGCTGGAACGGCAGCGAGGCGCACCTCGCGCGCGACGCCTCGTGGGCCGCCGACGAGGCCGTACGGCGCTACGGGGACGTCCCCGTCTGTCTCGCCGGAATCGGCATGGGAGGCAGGGCCGCGCTCCGCGCGGGGGGCCACGAGGCCGTCAACTCCGTGCTGGCGCTGGCCCCCTGGCTGCCGGACGAGGATGTGGCGGCGCCACCCGAACCGGTGAAACAGCTCGTCGGGCGGCGGGTGCTGATCGTGCACGGCACGAATGACGCGCGCAGCGACCCCGAGCTGTCGTTCCGGCTGGCGGCGCGGGCGAAGAAGGCGAACCGGGAGGTGTGCCGGTTCGAAGTCCACGCGGACGGGCACGGACTGAGCCAGTACCGGGAGGAAGTACTGGCGCTGGCGGAGGACTTCGTGATGGGGGCGTTGTTCGGGCGGGCGTTCTCGCGGCCCGTGCAGGATGCCCTGGCGGCGCCTCCGCCGTTGGGGTTGCGGATGCCGCTGGCTGCCGGGTTCGGGAAGTCCTTGCGGCGGTAGCGCCGTCGGGGCTCGCGTCGTGTCGCGGTTTGCGGGCCGTCGGCGGCTGGTCGCGCGGCTCCCCGCGTCCCTAGGCCGGCAGCAGCGTGCCCCTCTTGGAGAGCAGGAACTTCTTGAAGGCCGCCACCGGGGGTGTGTCCGGGCGGCCGGCCAGCCAGGCCACTCCGATCTCCCTGGCCGCCCTGGGGGCGGTGACCGTCAGTTCGACCACCCCGGGGCGGGGGAAGGCCGGCGGAGGGAGGAGGGCCACGCCCAGGCCCGCCGCCACCAGGCCGCGCAGGGTTTCGGCTTCCTCGCCCTCGAAGGCGATGCGGGGTTTGAAGCCGGCCCGGGTGCAGAGGTCGTCGGTGATGCGGCGCAGGCCGTAGCCGGGTTCCAGGGTCACGAAGGTCTCGTCGGCGGCCTCGGCGAGACGGATGCGGCGGCGGCCGGCGAGGCGGTGGTCGGCGGGGACGACCAGGCGCAGCTTCTGCTCGTCGAGGCGGCGGGCGACGAGGTCGGGGGCGTCGGGCACCGGGGAGGTCAGGCACAGGTCGAGTTCACCCGCGCGAAGGCGTTCCAGCATGGCCTCGCCGTAGTTCTGGACCAGGCTGAAGCGGATGCGCGGGTGGTCGGCGCGGAAGGCGTGCAGCAGGCCGGGCACGGTCTCGGCGCCCATGGTGTGCAGGAAGCCGAAGGCGACCTTGCCGGTGGCGGGGTCGGCGTCGGCGCGCACCTCGTCGGCGGCGCGCTCGATCTCGGCGAGGGCGCGTTCGACGGAGGTGAGGAAGGTGCGGCCGGCCGGGGTGAGGGAGACGGTGCGGCCGTGCCGGGCGAACAGCTCGACCCCCAGGTCCTGTTCCAGGCGGACCAGCGCCCTGGAGAGGGTGGACTGCGGGACCTGCATCTCCTGGGCGGCGCGGGTGACGTGCTCGGTGCGGGCGACGCCGGCGAAATAGGCGAGGCGGGGTGCGAGCAGCCTCGACATGTCTTCCGTGTCGCGTGTGTCACTGGTCTGTGACAGCCTCCTCCGTGACCTCTGCTGATGCACCATGGGAACGATTATGGCGATTCCGTGCATTGGACGGATGAGCGGGGGCGTCCGTAGTTTCGAGGCATGACTCCCGCCAGTACCGGGGCGTCCACCGGTGTGGGCGCCGTCGCATCCGTTCCTTCGGCCTCCTCGGCCCGGCCCGCCCCCGAGGCCGTCCCCGAGTCCCGGATGTCTCCGGGCGGCCCCGGGTACCGCCGGATGAGTCTCGCCCTGTTCCTCGCGGGCGTCGCGACCTTCGCGCTGCTGTACTCCACCCAGGCCCTGCTGCCGCTGCTCTCCGGCGACTTCGCGGTGAGCGCGGGTGACGCGAGCTGGACGGTGGCGGCGGCGACCGGTGGCCTGGCCCTGTTCGTGCTGCCGATGAGCGCGCTGTCGGAGCGTTACGGACGGCGTACGGTCATGACGGCCTCGCTGGCCGTCGCGGTGACCCTCGGTCTGCTGGTGCCGTTCGCGCCGTCGCTGGGCGCGCTGGTGGCGCTGCGGGCGCTGCAGGGTGCGGCGCTGGCCGGGCTGCCGGCGTCGGCGACGGCGTACCTCGCGGAGGAGGTCACGCCGAAGGCGCTGGTGACCGCGATCGGGCTGTTCGTCGCCGGCAACAGTGTCGGCGGGATGAGCGGCCGGGTGATCACCGGCTGGGTGGCGCAGGAGTGGGGCTGGCGGGTCGCCGTCGGGGTGATCGGCGTGGTCGCGGTGGCGTGCGCGGTGGCGTTCCGGCTGCTGCTGCCGGCACCGAAGCACTTCCGTCCGGGCTCGCTGCGGCCGCGGGTGCTGGCGCGCACCGTCCGCGACCACCTCGCCAATCCGCTGCTGCGGCGGCTGTACGCGATCGGCGCGCTGTTCATGACGGTGTTCGGCGGTGTCTACACGGTCATCGGGTACCGGCTGACCGAGGCGCCGTTCTCCCTGCCGCAGGGCATCGTGGGCTCGATCTTCCTGGTGTACCTGGTGGGCACGGTCTCGGCCTCCGCCGCCGGACGGCTGGTCGGGCGGCTGGGCCGCCGGGGCGCGCTGTACGCGGGGGGCGGGACGACCGCGGCGGGGCTGCTGCTGTCGCTGGCCGGGTCGCTGCCGGTGGTGCTGCTGGGGCTGGTGCTGATCACGGCGGGGTTCTTCGCGGGGCACACGGTGGCGTCGTCGGCGGTCGGGAGGACGGCGGACGTGGGGCGGGCGCAGGCGTCGGCCCTGTATCAGTCCGCGTACTACGTGGGGTCCAGTGCGGGCAGCACGGTGGGTGCGCTCGCGTTCCACGCGGGGGGCTGGGCCGCGACGGTGGGGGTCGGGCTGGTGGCGGTGGCCGGGGTCGCGGCGATCACCCTGGCCGGGACGCGGGCGGCTGCGCGGGCGGCTGCGGCCCGACCGGCCTGACTTCCCTCGCCCCGCCGCCTTCCCGTCCCCGGGGCTCCGCACCGGAGCCCGCTCCCCGAACGCCGGACGGACTGCCTCTCGGCCCGTCCGGCGCTCGGGGACGAGGCCCGTCCGGGGGCGGAGCGGGGCCCCGGAGCGCCGCCCCTGGGGACGGGCAGGGGCGGCGGAGGCGGGGGACATCCTGCGCCAGCTGCCCTGACCTGCACGTTCGTTCGCCCGGAGGACCGTTGTCAGTGGGCTGCGGTAGCTTCCGAAGTGGTGGACCACGACGACACCGCATGGGGTGGGTGGACGATGACGAACGGCACCGCGACGACGACCGACCTGGACGCCAGGCTGGAGGCGCACCGGGTCGAACTGACCGGGTACTGCTACCGGATGCTGGGCTCCTCCTTCGAGGCGGAGGACGCGGTGCAGGACACGATGATCCGCGCATGGCGCAGCTACGAAAAGTTCGAGGGCCGGTCGAGCCTGCGCTCCTGGCTGTACCGGATCGCGACCAACGTCTGTCTGGACATGCTGACGGCGGGCAACAAGCGGGCCCGGCCGATGGACCTGACGGAGTCCACACCGCTGGCGCGGGCGGCCCTGTCGCCCCGCCCGGACAGCACGTGGCTGGAGCCGATGCCCGACTCCCGGGTGCTGCCCACGCCCGCCGACCCGGCGGAGGCGGCGGTCGCCAAGGAGTCGGTGCGGCTCGCCTTCATGGCCGCGCTGCAGCAGTTGCCGGCCAAGCAGCGGGCGGTGCTGGTCCTGCGGGAGGTGCTGGCCTGGAAGGCGAGTGAGGTCGCCGAGCTGCTGGGCACGTCGGTCGCGTCGGTGAACAGCGCGCTCCAGCGGGCCCGCGCGACGCTGGCGGAGCAGCGGCAGCCGGGAGCCGACGCCTCGGTGTCCGACCCGCTGGACGAGGAGCAGCGCGAGCTGCTCGAGCGCTATGTGGCGGCGTTCGAGGAGTACGACATGTCGGCGCTGACCGCGCTGCTGCACGAGGACGCCCTCATGACGATGCCGCCGTTCGACCTCTGGCTGACCGGCGCCGACGACATCACGGGCTTCATGACGACGCTGGGCGCCGCCTGCGCGGGTTCGCGGCTGCTGCCGGTGGAGGTCAACGGGCTGCCCGGGTTCGCGCAGTACAAGCCCGCCCCGGAGACCGGCGGTTTCGCCCCGTGGGCGGTCCAGGTGCTGGAGATGTCAGACGGCCGGATCACCGGGTTCCACTGCTTCCTCGACACCGAGCGGTGGTTCCCTCTGTTCGGGCTGCCCCTCCATCTCGAAGCGGAGACCGACCAGGTCGAGCAGGGTGCGTAGCGCCGGGGAGGGGCCGCGCAGCCGTATCCGGCCCCCGGCCCGGCGGGCGGTGAGCTGGAGCCGGGCGAGCAGGTTCACGGCGACGAGGCCGGCCGGCCCCAGCCCGGCGACGTCGCAGACGACCACCCGGCCCGAACCGCCACCGCCTCCCCCGTCCAGCAGCGCCCGCAGCGCGTCGCAGGGTCCGCCCACCTCGGCCGGGGCGAGGGGGCCGCTGAGCACGAGTACGGGCGGTGTCATGGCGTCCACGACCGGTAGACCGGGCGGCGGCGCGTAACTCATCGCGACACGGTGCGGGGCGGCGCCGTGAGGATCACGCGGTGCGGGGCGGCGCCGTGAGGATCACATTGACCTGGACACGCCCCTCCCGGAGGGTTGGGTGTATGCGCCATAGATCATCTCCGCCCATGCCGCCCGGTGTTCCTCGCGTCCGCGAGGAGCTGCCGTGCAGGGGGTGCTGAGCGGGTTCCTGGTGATCGCCGTCGTCATCGGCGTCGGCTACGTCATCGGCCGGAGGGGGCATCTCGGCGCACAGGGCCACGAGGTCCTGACGAAACTGGCGTTCCACGTGGCGTCGCCCGCGCTGCTGTTCACCACGCTCGCCCGGGCCGACCTGTCGGTGGTCTTCTCCAGCCGGCTCCTGGTCACCGCGCTGAGCACGGCGGCGGTGGCGGGCGTCTTCGTCGCGGTGGGCGTCGTACGCGGCTGGGGCGTGGGCCGCACCACCATCGGCGCCCTGTGCTCCAGCTACGTCAACTCCGGCAACCTGGGCATCCCGATCGCCGTGTACGTGCTGGGCGACGCCTCGCTCGTGGCGCCGGTGCTGCTGTTCCAGCTGGTCGGGGTCGCGCCGGTCGCACTGACGGTCCTCGACCTGTCGACGGCGGGCGAGAAGCAGCCGCTGTGGCGGCGGATCCTGACCCCGTTGCGCAACCCGATCGCGGTGGGGTCGCTGGCGGGGGTGGCGGTGTCGGCGGCCGGGATCGGGATACCGGGCCCGGTGTGGGACCCGGTGGCCCTGATCGGCAACATGGCGGTCCCCGCCGTGCTGCTCGCCTTCGGCATCTCGCTGCGCGGCAGCGCGCTGCCCCTGCGGGGCGGTGACCGCGGGGCGGTGCTGCTCGCCGTGGCGCTGAAGGCGGTGGGCCAGCCGCTGGCCGCCTGGGCGCTGGCGGCGGGCGTCTTCGGCCTGCGCGGCGCGCACCTGCTGGACGTGGTGGTGACCTCGGCCCTCCCCGCCGCCCAGAACCTCTTCACGTACGCGAGCCGCTACCGGGTGGGCGAGAAGCTGGCACGGGAGGCGATCCTGGTGTCGACGGTGCTGTCGGTGCCGGTGCTGGTGGTGGTGGCGGCGTTGCTGGGGTGACTCAGGTCGCGGGAAACCCACTGGTGTCGATGACGAGGCCGAACGGGCGGGGAGCTTGATCGGCTCACCGAACTTCGCGGTGCTCAAGGGACGGTAGACCTCCCCCTTCGGTTCGCCGTGGAGCGTCGCGGTCGGACCGTCGGGGGCCCAGCGGTCGACGAGGAGGTACAGCGGGATGCCCGCGGTGGCATAGGCGGCGGGCTTGCTGACGCGGTCGTCGCGGGCGTTGGACTTCGAGGTGACCTCGACGACCAGCTCGGCGAGGGCGGCGGGGATGTGGGTGTCCGACTCGGTGTGGTCCCGCCTCGGGGCCACCACAAGATCTGGAATGAGCATGCCCACCCGCGAAGGTACGGCGATCGCCAGCGTCTGGAAGATTCCCCCGTCCGGTGGAATCACTGAGTACAGGCGGCGCTGGATACTTTCCGCGATCACGTTGTGACGGTATGCGGGAGCGGGTGACACGGTGACGATCCCCTCGATGATCTACACCTTGCTGCCCTCGGGCCATTCCATCTCCTCCCAGAACCGGACGAGGTCGTCCCAGCTCTGCTCGGGGTCCTGGCTCACGGTGAGTGCGCTCACGGCGATCCCCTTCGGTGCGTCACCGAGTGCAGCATGCCGAACGGGACCGGTGGGGGTCCACCGGTCCCGTTCATCCGATCGGGGAAACCGCTGGTCAGGCGATACGTTCCAGCACGACCGGCGTGGCGGAGAAGTCCGTACCGGGGGCCTCGATGTCGTAAGAGCCCTCGACCGCCTGGAGGGCGTGGTCGAAGCGTTCCGGGGTGTCCGTGTGGAGGGTGAGGAGGGGCTGGCCCTCCGTCACCGTGTCGCCGGGCTTGGCGTGCATCTCGACGCCCGCGCCCGCCTGGACCGGGTCCTCCTTGCGGGCGCGGCCCGCGCCGAGGCGCCAGGCGGCGACGCCGACGCCGTAGGCGTCGAGGCGGGTGAGGACGCCGGAGGACGGGGCCCTGACGACGTGCTGTTCGCGCGCGACCGGCAGCTCCGCGTCCGGGTCGCCGCCCTGCGCCGAGATCATGCGGCGCCAGACGTCCATCGCGGAGCCGTCGGCGAGGGCCCTCGCCGGGTCGGCGTCCTTCAGGCCGGCCGCGTCGAGCATCTCGCGGGCCAGGGCCAGGGTCAGCTCCACGACGTCCGCGGGGCCCCCGCCCGCCAGGACCTCGACCGACTCGCGGACCTCCAGCGCGTTGCCGGCGGTCAGGCCGAGCGGGGTGGACATGTCGGTGAGGAGGGCGACCGTCCTCACGCCGGAGTCGGTGCCCAGGCCGACCATGGTGCGGGCCAGTTCGCGGGCGTCGTCGATCGTCTTCATGAAGGCGCCGGTGCCCACCTTCACGTCGAGGACCAGGGACCCGGTGCCCTCCGCGATCTTCTTCGACATGATGGACGAGGCGATCAGGGGGATCGCCTCGACCGTGCCCGTGACGTCCCGGAGCGCGTACAGCTTCTTGTCCGCCGGGGCCAGTCCGTCGCCGGCCGCACAGATCACCGCGCCGGTGCCGTCCAGCACCGACAGCATCTCCTCGTTGGAGAGCAGCGCGCGCCAGCCGGGGACGGACTCCAGCTTGTCGAGGGTGCCGCCGGTGTGACCGAGGCCGCGGCCGGAGAGCTGGGGGACGGCCGCACCGCAGGCCGCGACGAGGGGGGCCAGCGGAAGGGTGATCTTGTCGCCGACGCCGCCGGTGGAGTGCTTGTCGGCGGTGGGGCGGGACAAGGACGAGAAGTCCATGCGCTCGCCGGAGGCGATCATCGCGGCGGTCCAGCGGGCGATCTCGCTCCGGTTCATGCCGTTGAGGAGGATCGCCATCGCGAGCGCCGACATCTGCTCGTCGGCCACCTCCCCGCGGGTGTACGCGTCGATCACCCAGTCGATCTGCTCGTCGCTGAGTTCGCCGCGGTCCCGCTTGGTACGGATGACGGAGATGGCGTCCATGGCCATGGCTGGCGTTCCTTCCGAAGGTGCGAAGGGTGCGGCCCCTCCGGTCGACGGTATCGACGGGTGTCGACAGCCGCTCGGAGGGGCCGCACGGGAATCACTTGGTGAGGTGCTGCGGACCGAAGGCCTGCGGCAGCATCTCCGAGAGCGGCAGGATCCCCTCCGGGGTCTCCAGGAGCAGACCGGGGCCGCCGAACTCGTACAGCAGCTGGCGGCAGCGGCCGCACGGGACGAGGATCTCGCCGTCGCCGTCCACGCAGGTGAAGTGCGTGAGCCGGCCGCCCCCGGTGCGCTGGAGCTCCGAGACCAGTCCGCACTCGGCGCACAGTCCGATCCCGTACGAGGCGTTCTCGACGTTGCAGCCGGAGACCGTGCGTCCGTCGTCGACCAGGGCCGCCACGCCGACCGGGTAGCCCGAGTAGGGGGCGTAGGCGTGGGACATGGCGTCCCGCGCGACGGCGCGCAGCGCCTCCCAGTCGACGCCGGCCGCAGTGGAACCGGAGGAGGTCACTTGCCCTGTCCCTTCCGGTACGGCATGCCGTCCGCCTTCGGCATCCGCAGTCGCTGCGCGGAGAGCGCGAGGACGACGAGGGTGATGACGTACGGCGTGGCGGAGACGACCTGGTTGGGGACCTCGTCGGTGCCGGCGTACCAGGCGAAGACGAGGGCGCCGACGACCAGGGTGATCACCGCGTGGACGTACTTCTTGCGGACGGCCAGCCAGATCGCGCCGATGACCAGCAGCAGCGCGCCGAGCAGCAGCAGGGCGTGCACGTTGGCGGAGCCGCCGCGCAGGTTGAGGCTGTCGGTGTAGCCGAAGAGGCCGGCGCCGATGGCGAGGCCGCCCGGCATCCAGTTGCCGAAGATCATCGCGGCGAGGCCGATGTAGCCGCGGCCGCTGGTCTGGCCCTCCAGGTAGAAGGGGTTGGCCACGATGGACAGGAAGACGCCGCCGAGACCGGCCAGGCCGCCGGAGATGATCACGGCGAGGTACTTGTACTTGTAGACGTTGACGCCGAGGGACTCGGCGGCGGTCGGGTTCTCGCCGCAGGAACGCAGCCGCAGGCCGAACGGGGTGCGCCACAGGATCCACCAGGAGGCGGGGACGAGCGCGACGGCGATCAGGGTCAGCCAGGAGACGCCGGTGACCAGTCCGCCGAGCAGGCCGGCGACGTCGGAGACGAAGAACCAGCCCTTGTCGTTGAGGTCGCTCAGTCCGTCGGACAGTCCCGGCACGGTGAAGTGGCCGAGGGAGTCGACCGCCGGGGACTGCTTGGCGGAGCCGCCCTGGTGGCCCTCGAAGGCGAGCGGGGCGAGGTAGCGGGTGGCGCCGAGGGCGAGGATGTTGAGGGCCACGCCGGAGACGATGTGGTTGACGTTGAAGGTGACGGTGACGATCGCGTGCAGCAGACCGCCGAGCGCGCCGCCGATGATGCCGACGAGGACTCCGGTCCACGGGCCCCACTGGAAGCCGGCCCAGGCGCCGAACCAGGTGCCGAGGATCAGCATGCCCTCGAGGCCGATGTTGACCACGCCCGCGCGCTCGGCCCACAGGCCGCCGAGACCGGCGAGGCCGATCGGGACCGCGAGCTGGAGGGCGGTGGACATCTGGCTGACGTTGGTGATGCCGTTCGCGCCGGTGACGAGGCGGACGATCGAGACCAGTGCCAGGGCTCCGGCGATGACCAGGAGCAGGACGGGCCACGACATGCGGCGGCCGGTCGGCGGTGCGTGTTCCAGCGACGGCTGGTTGACGTCGGTCGCTGTGGTCGGAGCGGTCATCGGCCGGCCACCTCCTTCGTGGTGTTGTTGTCGGCGCCCAGGACGTGGCCGGCGGCGAGCTCGGCGCCGACCCGGCGCTGCTGGCGGCGCAGGCCCCACTCGCGGACGGCCTCGTAGGAGACGACGACCGAGAGGACGATCAGGCCCTGCATGATGACCGCGATCTCCTTGTCGTAGCCGTGGAAGTCGAGCTCGGGCGAGGCCTTGTCGAGCCAGGCCCACAGAAGGGCCGCGAAGGCGATGCCGACCGGGCTGTTGCGGCCGAGCAGGGCGATGCCGATGCCGAGGAAGCCGATGCCGGTGGGGAAGTTGAGGTTGTAGGTGTGGGAGTCGCCGAGGAGGATCGGCAGGCCCGCGAGGCCCGCGACGGCGCCGGAGAGCAGCATGGCGGTGAGGACCATGCGCTTGGGGTCGACGCCGGAGGCGGAGGCGGCGGACTCGGAGGCGCCGGAGGCGCGCAGGTCGAAACCGAAGCGGGTGCGGTTGAGGACGACCCAGTAGCCGATGCCGAGCAGGACGGCGAGGAGCAGCAGGCCGTAGATCTCACCGGCCTCGCCCGTGTCGATACCGGGGATCCAGCCGGACTCGTGCATCTCGCCGGTGGTGCTGTTGTTGCCGATCTTGACGCCGAAGACGTCCGGCTTCCACATGTAGACGATGAGCGAGGTGGCGATCGCGTTGAGCATGATCGTGGCGACGACCTCGCTGACGCCGCGGGTGACCTTGAGGACGCCGGCGATGCCGGCCCAGAAGGCGCCGGTGAGGACGGCGGTCAGCAGCAGCAGGGGGACCTGGAGGAACGCCGGCAGGTTCGCGTGCGCGCCGACGACGGCGGCCATCATGGCGCCGAGCTGGTACTGGCCGTCGACGCCGATGTTGAACAGGTTCATCCGGAAGCCGATGGCCACCGCGAGGGCCGCGATGTAGTACATCGAGGCCTGGTTGACGATCAGGACCTGGATGTCGGAGAAGCCGGCCTGCTCGAACATGATGGCGAACGGTTCGACCGGGTTCTTGCCGGAGGCGACCAGGACGATCGCGCTGAGCACGAAGGCCACGGCGAGCGCGATGACCGGCCCGGCCACCGCGAGGAGCACGCGCTCCTTGTCGAACTTCTTCATCAGCGGGCCTCGTCTTCCGCACCCCGGCCGCCGTCGGCCGGGGTCTCTTCGTGCTCCAGGTGTCCGGAGGCGGCGCCGGTCATGGCGGTGCCGAGTTCCTCCGGGGTGATGGTGGCCGGGTCGGCGTCCGCGACCAGCTTGCCGTCGTAGATCACCCTGAGGGTGTCGGACAGGCCGATCAGCTCGTCCAGGTCGGCGGAGATCAACAGCACGGCCAGGCCCTCGCGGCGGGCCTTGCGGATGTGGTCCCAGATGGCGGCCTGGGCGCCGACGTCCACACCGCGGGTGGGGTGGGCGGCGATCAGGAAGCGCGGCTTGTGGCTCATCTCCCGGCCGACGATCAGCTTCTGCTGGTTGCCGCCGGACAGGGAGGCGGCGGTGACGTCGATGCCGGGGGTGCGGACGTCGTACTCGGTGACGATCCGGCGTGTGTCCTCCTGGGCGGCCTTCGGGTCGAGCCAGACGCCCTTGGCGTTGGGCTTCTCGGTGACGTGGCCGAGGATGCGGTTCTCCCAGAGGGGGGCCTCCAGGAGCAGGCCGTGGCGGTGACGGTCCTCGGGGATGTAGCCGATGCCCTGTTCGCGGCGCTTGCGCGTGGCCCAGGAGGTGATCTCCTCGTCGGCCAGCCGGATGGTGCCGGAGTCGGCGTGCTTCAGGCCGATGAGCGCGTCGACCAGCTCGGTCTGGCCGTTGCCCTCCACACCGGCGATGCCCAGGACCTCGCCCGCGTGGATGGTGAAGGTGATGTCGTCGAGCAGGGCCTTGCCGCCGGGGGCCGCCAGGCGCAGCTTGTCGACGGTGAGGACGGGGCGGTCGGTGACGGTGGACTCGGCCGTCTCGGGGGTGGGCAGCTCGCTGCCCACCATCAGCTCGGCGAGCTGGCGCGGGGTCGTCTCGGCGGGGACGGCCGTGCCGACCGTGGTGCCGCGGCGGATGACGGTGATGTCGTCGGCGACGGAGAGCACCTCGCCCAGCTTGTGGGAGATGAAGATGACCGACAGGCCCTCGGCCTTCAGCTCGCGCAGGTTGTCGAAGAGGGCGTCGACCTCCTGCGGGACGAGGACGGCGGTGGGCTCGTCGAGGATCAGGGTGGTGGCGCCGCGGTAGAGGACCTTGAGGATCTCCACGCGCTGACGGGCGGCGACGCCGAGCTCCTCGACCAGGACCTCGGGGCGTACGCCGAGGCCGTAGCGGTCGGAGAGCTCCTTGATCTTGCGGCGGGCCCTGCCGCCGATGCCGTGGAGCTTCTCGCTGCCGAGGACGACGTTCTCGAGGACGGTGAGGTTGTCGGCGAGCATGAAGTGCTGGTGCACCATGCCGATGCCGCGGACGATGGCGTCGGCGGGAGAGGAGAAGCTCACCTGCTCGCCGTGGACCGTGATGGTGCCCTCGTCCGGTTTCTGCATGCCGTAGAGGATCTTCATCAGGGTCGACTTGCCGGCGCCGTTCTCACCGACGAGGGCATGGACGGTGCCCCTGCGGACGGTGAGGTGGATGTCGTGGTTGGCCACGACACCGGGGAAGCGCTTGGTGATCCCGGCGAGTTCGACGGCGGTCACCGAATCGTTGACCGCCGCTCCGGCCGGAGGGCTGCTGGACGCGTTGATGACGCACTCTCCTGGGGACGGGGGCCATCTACGCGCGTAGCGCCCCTATGGCATGCAAAGGGGTGGCGCACTCGGCCGACGGGGTACGAGGAGCCGGGCTCCTCGTACCCCGTCGAGCGGACGCGACCCCGCGGTTACTCGGGGGGTGTCACTCAGCTCGACTTGACCTTGATCTCGCCGCTGACGATCTTCTCCTTGGCCTTTTCGATGGCTTCCTGGAGTTCGGCGTCGTCCGCGAACTTCGGGTTGGAGTTCGACAGGCTCACCTCACCCGTCTTCAGATCGCCCTTGACGATACCGGTCGCCGGCTTGCCCTCCTCGACCGACTTCGCCAGGTTGTACACCGCCTTGGCGACGTCCTTCATCGCCGAGGTGAGGATCCAGTCCTTGTACGGGGCGAGGGCTTCCTGCTGGTACTGGTCGGAGTCGACGCCGATCGCCCACACCTTGTTGGCGGCGGCGGCCTCGATGACGCCCTGACCGGACAGACCGGCGGCCGCGTAGATCACGTCGGCCTTCTTCTCGATCTGGCCCTCGGCGGCGGACTTGCCCTTGTCGGGGCTGGAGAAGCCGCCCTCCTCCGCGGTCTGGGTCAGGAACTGCGGGATCACCTTGACCTTGGGGTCGGTGTCCTTGACGCCCTGCTCGAAGCCCGCGCGGAACTTGTGGATCAGCGGGATGTCCACACCGCCCACGAAGCCGACGACGTTCGTCTTGGTGCTCTCGGCGGCGGCGACACCGGCGAGGTAGGAGGCCTGCTCCTCGGAGAAGACCAGGTCGGCGACGTTGTCCGCCTCGATCGTGGCGTCGTCGACGATGCCGAAGGTGGTGTCCGGGTACTTCTCCGCGGCGCCCTTCACGGCGGAGGCGTACGCGTAGCCGACGCCGACGACCGGGTTGTAGCCCTGGCGGGCCAGCGAGACCAGGCGCTGCTCCTTGTCGGCGTCCGTCTCGCCGTCGGTGGGCTCGACGTCGGCGGTCTGGTAGCCGAACTCCTTCTTCACCTGTTCCAGGCCCGCGTACGCGGCGTCGTTGAAGGACTGGTCACCCCTGCCGCCGACGTCGTAGGCGATGGCGAGGCCCTTGTCGTCCTTCGACTCCGAGGAGCTCGAGGAGGTGGAGGTCGAACCGCAGGCGGAGAGGGCGAGGGCCAGGGAGGCGGTCGCTGCGCCTGCGGCCGTGATCCGGGAAATCCGGCGCATGTGTGGTGCTCCTAGTCGTACAAGCGCCGGGACGTGTTCAGCTGCGGCGCTGGCTTTGCCGCAGATTAACGCGCGTAGACCTGCCTGAAAACCCCTTCTGTCCACCTTGTTATCCGGCCGTGGCCAATACGGCTCGGGGCGTCGCCGGGCGCGAACGCGGGGTGGCTGTGGGTGAGCGGGAACGGGGACGGCGGAGCGGGCGGACACTCCGGGTGTCCGCCCGCTCCGTACGGGTGCGCCGCCGTTCCTACTGCTCGGTCCCGACCTCGATGGAGCCGTCGATGATGCCCTCCCTGGCCTTGGCCACGGCGTCCGTCAGGCCGGCGACCTCGGCCATCCTCGGATTGCTCTCCGACAGGCCGACGCCGTTCACCTCGAGGTCGAAGACCTGGGTGCCGGTCAGCGGCTTGCCGTCCTGGACCGACTTGGCCAGGGTGTACACCGCACCGCCGATGTCCTTCAGGGCGGAGGTGAGGATCCAGTCCTTGTACGGGGCGAGGGCTTCCTGCCGGTACTGGTCGGAGTCGACGCCGATCGCCCACACCTCGTTGGCGGCGGCGGCCTCGATGACGCCCTGACCGGACAGACCGGCCGCCTGGTAGATGACGTCGGCCTTCTTCTCGATCTGGCCCTCGGCGGCGGCCCTGCCCTTGTCGGGGCTGGAGAAGCCGCCCTCCTCCGCGGTCTGGGTGAGGTACTGCGAGATCACCTTGATCTCGGGGTCGGTGGCCTTCACGCCCTGCTCGTAGCCGGCCTGGAACTTGTGGATCAGCGGGATGTCCACACCGCCCACGAAGCCGACGACATCGGTCCTGGTGGCCTTGGCGGCGGCGACGCCGGCGAGGTAGGAGGCCTGCTCCTCCGCGAAGACGAGGGAGGCGACGTTGTCGCCCTCGACCACGGAGTCGACGATGCCGAAGGTGGTCTTCGGGTACTTCGCGGCCACGGCCTTCATCGCGGGGCCGTAGGCGAAGCCGACGCCGATGACCGGGTTGTAGCCCTGGCGGGCCAGCGAGGCCAGACGCTGCTCCTTGTCCGCGTCGGTCTCGCCCTCGGTGGGCTCCACATCGGCGGTCCTGTAGCCGAACTCGTCCTTGGCCTTGGTCAGGCCGGCGAAGGCGGCGTCGTTGAAGGACTGGTCGCCCTTGCCCCCGATGTCGTAGGCGATGGCGAGGCCGAGGTCTTCCTTGGAGCCGCCGCTGTCGCCGTTGTCACTGCTGGTGCCGCCGCAGGCGGTGGCTGCGAGTGCGAGCGAGGCGACCCCCACCGCGACGCGGGTCAGTCTGGATGTCCGACGCATCTGAAGTTCCCCATTCTCCAAAGCCCCGCAGCGGGTGCTCGGTCCGGCGCACATTAACGCGCGTAGAAACTCCTGGGAACGGGATCGAGCGGGGCCGTTATCCATTCGTGCCGATGGCTGGTTACGCCCCTGTGAACCAGGGGGCCGTACCGGCCCGAGCCGGGCGACCGGCGCGGTACGAGCGGTTGCACGCGCCCCACGCTGCCCCTGACGCGCGGGGCACGCAAGCGGGAGGGGCGGGAGAGGTGACGGTGGCACGGGCGGGACGGAAGCCGGCTGGAGGTTTCCGCCCCCACCGCCCCGCACCCGCGCTCTGCCCCGGGCCCCGCTCCCCGGACGCCCGGGGGCCGAGCCGGCCCGTCCGGCGTCCGAGGAGCCGTCGCCTAGCGCAGGGCGTCCAGGAGGGCGGCGCCGGTGAAGAGTTCCACGCCGACGGTGATGGCGTGCTCGTCCACGTCGAAGTCGCCCTGGTGCAGGTCGCGCACGGTGCGCTCGCCCGGGGGGCGGACGCCGAGGCGGGCCATGGCACCGGGGACGCGCTCCAGGTACCAGGAGAAGTCCTCGCCGCCGAGGCTCTGCTCGGTGCCCTCGACGGACTCCACTCCGCGCCGGGCGATCATCGCGTCGCGCAGCAGCTCGGTGGCCCCGGCCTCGTTGACGACCGGCGGGACGCCGCGCACGTAGGTGATCTCCGACTTGGCGCGGTGCAGGTTGGCCACCTCGTCGATGGCGGCGACCACGATGTCGGGGACCTGCCGCCAGGTCTCCAGGTCCAGGCAGCGCACGGTGCCGGACAGCTCGGCGTGCTGCGGGATGACGTTGGGCGCGTGGCCCGACTCGACCCGGCCCCAGGTCACGGCGAGTCCGCTGCGGCTGTCGACGCGGCGGCCGACCAGGGCGGGCACGTCGGTGACGACCCGGGCGGCGGCGGTGACCAGGTCGGTGGTCAGGTGCGGGCGGGCGGTGTGGCCGCCGGGACCGTCGAGGGCGATCTCCAGCCGGTCGCAGGCGGAGGTGATGGGCCCCTCGCGCAGGCCGATCTTCCCGGCGTCGACGCGGGGGTCGCAGTGCACGGCGAGGATCCGGCCGATGCCGTCGAGTCCGCCGTCCTCGACGACCTCGGCGGCGCCGCCGGGCAGCACCTCCTCGGCGGGCTGGAAGATCAGCCGCACGGGACGGGGCAGCAGGCCCTGGCGGTGCAGTTCGGCGAGGACCAGGCCGGCGCCGAGCACGACGGTGGTGTGCACGTCGTGGCCGCAGGCGTGGGCACGGTCGGGCACGGTGGAACGGTAGGGGCAGTCGGCCTTCATGTCGGGGATGGGCAGGCCGTCGATGTCGGCGCGCAGGGCGAGCATCGCCGAGTCCGTGCCGGCCTCGTCGTCGGTTCCGATGTCACAGATCACGCCGGTGCCACCGGAGAGGACCCAGGGCTTCAGACCGGCCCGCTCGAGGCGTTCCTTGATCGCCGCGGTGGTGCGGAACTCCTGGTGGCCGAGTTCCGGGTGCATGTGGAGGTCGCGTCGGAAGGCCACGAGCTCGGCGCGCAGGGCCTCGGGCAGCGCGCCGGGAAGCACCGCTCCCCCGGGGAGATCGATCTCGGACTCCAGTGACATCAGTGGTTTCACCCTTTGAAGAGTAGGGCTCCAGAGCTGTCCACCGGCCCCCGATCAACAAAAATCAGCCCGTTGGGGGGAGAAAATCTGGCCGCCCTACGCATAGTCGCGTATCGAGGTGGGTACACTCACCTCCTTTTTTGCGAGGGTATAGGCCGCTGGCCTGCTGGTCCATGAGGCCGATCACAATCCGGGACATGGTTCCGGCACCCCTCCACTCCTCACGGTTACCACGATCGGCCGAAGGCACGCGGCCCGGTTCATTCGGCGGATGCCGGCAGGCGGCGGCTGCGAGCCGGCACCGAGAACGCGACGGCCGTGGTGCGGGCGGAAGTCCTCGTGGTCCTTGAGGTCGGCGGTGGCCGGCGGCAGGTCGCAGGTGGGAGCGCCGGCGGCAGCTCCTCGGCCGCGGGGAGCCTGGGCCCTCGGGCACGGGCGTGCTCATCGGGAGACCCGGCAGGGCGGGAACCGGTTCCACGGCCGGCATACGGGCGCTCCCACCTGGTGACATCGGGCCTCACCGGCATGAGCGAGCGTCCGAACGCCCGGTCCCTCCCGGCGACAACGGCTCAGACCGCCGGCGCCGTCCGCAGGTGGTGGGCGGACTTGGCGGTGTCCGTGACGTTGGCCAGGAAGCCCTGGGCGCGCGGGGAGGCGCTCCTGGTCAGCCAGGCGGGGTCTATGTCGCACACCACGACGCGGACGCCCGTGCCGGCGAGGGCCAGCGGCAGGGTGTGGACGACCGTGGAGGGGAAGCTGAGGACGGTGGCGCCGATGGGGCCGCGCCGGGCGATGAGTTCCAGCGGGAACTCGGGGCGGACGACCTCCAGTCCCGTCTCGGCGGCGAGCCGGTGGAGCTTCTCCGTGCTCTCGCGGCGGTGGGCGAAGTAGCGCTTGGCGCCGTGCGCGGCGACCAGGGCGCGTACCGCCTCCAGGTAGGCGTCGGCGTCCACCACACCGGTCTCCACCAGGGACGTGCCGACCATGTCGGCGCCCCGGGTGACCCGGGGCGGGCCGAAGCGGCCCCGGGTCCAGGCGAAGGTGTGGGAGCTGACGGTGACACCGGGCGGGGTGTCCTCCATGGGCATGGAGGTGAAGACCTCCACCGTGCGCTTCTCACCGGGGGTGAGCCGGCGCCGGGCGGCGGCGGACACGGGGAGGAGGACGAGTTCGCGGGGGCCCGGCCGGCCGCCCTTGCGGTGCCAGCGCACCAGGCGTTCGCCCCGGGCCAGCTGGCCGACGAACTCCATCGTCGCGGTGCCGTCGTCGACGACGACGACCTCACGTGCGCGGGTGATCGTCAGCAGCAGCTGGACGTAGCGGGAGAAGGGGTCGCCGAGGACGACGCGGGTGGCCCGGCGGAGCGGGGCGGTGAGGCCGCCGACCGTCTGCAGCGGGGCGCCCGCTCCGCCGCGCGCCTCCTCCCAGCGGACCTCGTGCCCCTCCTCGCGGGCCAGCTCCGCCATGCGGCGCAGCTGACCACGGGTCATGGGGTCGACCGGGGACAGCACCACGAGGGTGAGCCCCACGCCGGGCGCATGCGCGTGCGCCCACTCCAGCACGTTGAGTAGTTGTACC
Organism: Streptomyces pimonensis; assembly: GCF_041380215.1. Classification (NCBI taxonomy): domain Bacteria; kingdom Bacillati; phylum Actinomycetota; class Actinomycetes; order Kitasatosporales; family Streptomycetaceae; genus Streptomyces; species Streptomyces pimonensis. Next base: position 464,744 of record NZ_JAHWZY010000001.1, on the reverse strand, counting down.
GGGCTCTCGACGAAGGCGAGAGTGTGGGGGCCGGGCCGGCCGGCGCGGGGGCTCATCGACGTACGACCGTTCCCGTCGTCGTAAGGGTGGGGGAGGGTGCGGGAGTTCAGACGGACATGGGCTCGCCGGCGGCCGCGGCGATCTCCGCCTCGGCGACCACGCCGGTGACACGGCGCAGCTTCTTCATCGGGCCCAGCTCGGAGTCGTAGACCTTCTTGACGCCGTCACCGAGGGAGGCCTCGATGGTGCGGATGTCGCGGACCAGGCGGGTCAGGCCCTGCGGCTCGACGGAGGCGGCCTGGTCGGAGCCCCACATGGCGCGGTCGAGGGTGATGTGGCGCTCGACGAAGACGGCGCCGAGGGCGACGGCGGCGAGGGTGGTCTGCAGGCCGGTCTCGTGGCCGGAGTAGCCGATCGGGACGTTCGGGTACTCCTGCTGGAGGGTGTTGATGACCCGCAGGTTCAGCTCCTCGGCCTTCGCCGGGTAGGTGGAGGTGGCGTGGCAGAGCAGGATGTTGTCGCTGCCCAGGACCTCGACCGCGTGGCGGATCTGCTTCGGGGTGGACATGCCGGTGGAGAGGATGATCGTGCGGCCGGTGGCGCGCAGGGCGCGCAGCAGCTCGTCGTCGGTGAGGGAGGCGGAGGCCACCTTGTGGGCGGGGACGTCGAACTTCTCCAGGAAGGCGACGGCCTCGGTGTCCCACGGGGAGGCGAACCAGTCGATGTTCTTGCTCTTGCAGTACTCGTCGATCTGGCGGTACTCGTCCTCGCCGAACTCCACGCGGTGGCGGTAGTCGATGTACGTCATCCGGCCCCAGGGGGTCTCGCGCTCGATGTCCCACTGGTCGCGCGGGGTGCAGATCTCGGGCGTGCGCTTCTGGAACTTGACCGCGTCGCAGCCCGCCTCGGCGGCGGCGTCGATCAGCTTGAAGGCGTTCTCGAGGTCGCCGTTGTGGTTGATGCCGATCTCGCCGGTGACGTACACGGGGCGGCCGGGGCCGGCCTCGCGGGTGCCGAAGGTACGGATGCGGGTGTTGGTGCTCATGTCCGGGGTTTCCTTACTTGGGGAGGGAATCGAGAGAGGGGCCGAGGATCCAGCCGGCGATCTCCCGGATCGCGCCGTCACCGCCGGGGAGGGTGGTGACCGCGCGTGCGGCGCCGCGTACGACGTCGTGGGCGCTCGCGACCGCCACGGGCCAGCCGACGAGGGCGAAGCACGGGAGGTCGTTGACGTCGTTGCCGACGTAGAGCACGCGCTCCGGCGCGATGCCCTGTTCCTCGCACCACTGCTTGAGGGCGAGGTCCTTGCGGTCGATGCCGTGCAGCACGGGGAGCTTGAGCTTGCGTGCGCGGGCGGCGACCACCGGGTTCTGTTCCGTGGACAGGATGAGCAACTCGATGCCGCTGCGGCGCAGGGCCGCGATACCGAGCCCGTCCCCACGGTGCACGGAGACGAACTCCCGTCCGTCGGAGTCGATCAGCACCCGGTCGTCGGTCTGGGTGCCGTCGAAGTCGAGGACGACCGCGTCGATGTCGGCGGCGGTCGGGAGGGCGCCGGGCCGCTCCGCGTCGAAGAGCGGGGCGAGGGCGCGGGCCCGGGCGAGGTCGTGCGGATCGTCGATCTCCAGCACCCGGGCCGGGTCGGTGCGCACGAGTTCGGTGCGGCCGAAGAAGCGGTGCCCGTGCTCGCGGAATCCGGCGGCGTCCATGGCGTAGGCGGCGCCGGTCTCCAGGAGGTCCTGGGGGCGGTCCTGGCGGCGGGGGCGGAAGGACTTGTCGTGGTTGACGCCGTACCCGCCCCCGGTCGCCCCGTCGTCGGCGTCGCGCCAGACGAAGCCGTGGAACGGGGCGACGGTCACGGCCGTGTCCGCGCCCTGGTCGACGACCGCGGCGGCCACCGCGTCGACGTCCTCGCGGAGCAGGAAGGGGCTGGTGCACTGGACGAGCAGGACCACGTCCACGGGGGTGTCGTGCAGGGCCTCGTGGGCGTCCATGGCGTGCAGGACGGCGGCCTCGGAGGTGGCGGTGTCGCCGGCGATGGCGGCGGGCCGCAGCACGACCTCGGCGCCGGCCTGCCGGGCGGCTGCCGCGATGGCCTGGTCGTCGGTGGAGACCACGACGTCCGTGACGTACCGCGCGGCGCGGCACTCGCGCACGGCGCGCGCCACCAGCGGGACGCCGCCGACGGGGGCGAGGTTCTTCGCGGGGACGCCCTTGGAGCCTCCACGCGCGGGGATCACGGCGAGCACGCGGCGCACCGTCGGCGGGTGGGGCATGGGATCAGCTCCTCGGTCGGGGATCGGGCCGGTCACAGCTCACCCATCCGGCGGATCACCGGGGCCACGCGCTGCACGCCGTGCCGGTAGGCGCCGCGCGCCGCGCGGCGCACGATCTGCCGGACCGGTCCGGGCTCCCTGTCAGCGGCGGGCGCGCCGGGCAGTGGGGTGCCGTCCGGGCCGAGGTGGTGGCGGGCGAGGATGCCGGGCAGGTAGCCGGGCGCGGTGACGGGCGTGTAGTACGGGGTCAGCGGCGGGAGTCCGCCGGGGCGGCCGAGCAGCTTGGCGATGCGTTCGCGGGCCGTGTCGAACGCGGTGTCGTACGCCCCTCCTTCGGCCGCGACTCCCTGCCGGGACACCCACTCCGCGTCGGGCACCGGCCGGTGCCCTTCGTCGAGCTGGTCCCAGGAGGCGAGGCAGCCGGAGCCGACGAAGTGGTGGTTGCCGAGGGATTCCCGGATCCCGAGGTCGGTGAGGATTACGGTCGGGATGCGGCGGTGCAGCGACTCCAGGGCGGCCGTGGAGCTGACGGTGACGAGGAGGTCGGTCCGGTCGAGGACCTCGCCCATGTTCCCGTAGACCAGGCGGAAGTTGGCCGGCGGGTCCAGCCGCTGGACGAGCTTCTGGTAGGGCAGTTCCTCGATGTGCGTGGTGTGTTCGCCGGGCTTGGAGCGCAGCTTCAGCAGCACTTCGCGCTCGGGGTGCCGACGGGCGTGCTGCACCAGCCGGTCCAGCAGGTACGTACGGTCCCTGCGGCTCTCCGGGACGGAGGGCTGGGCGGCGAAGACGACCGTGTAGGGGTCGTGCTCGCCCTGGTACGCGGCCCCGCCGAGGAACGGCAGCGCGACCTCGGTCACCGAGGAGGCGTCGGCTCCCACTCCCTCGTACACGGCGCGGAAACGGTCCGCGTCCTGACGGGAGTTGGCGAGCACCAGGTCGGCTCCGTGGCGCAGCAGGAGGCCGTCGGCGAGCTTCTCGTAGACCACACCGACGTATCCGGTGACGACGACGGGCCGCTGCGGCCGGTCCTCCCAGACCCGCTTGAGCCCGTGCAGCATCGCCTGCACACCGCCGCCGACCAGGGAGAGCACGAGGAGGTCGTACGGCTCCTCGCGCACCGCGCGCAGGAACTCGACGGCGGTGACCTCACGGAGCGAGTCCGCCCGGACGCCGACCTCGCCGAGCTGGCGGGCGGTGGGGGTGGCGCGGCCCCGCAGGAGGTATCCGTCGAGGCGGACGGCCCGGCCGGCCGCGGCTCCCGGCTCTCCGGGCTCCGACGGCGCGACGCGGTTCGCGGTGAGCGCGCCCCATTTCCACCGGGTGTCGGAATCCGCGAGGACCGCGACCCTGAGGGGCTTCGTTGCACTTGCTGGCACATCCAAGACGCTAGGAAGCGAACCCTAGGCATGGCCCAACCTTGAATCAACGAGAAGTTAACAGCACACCACAGAAAGCCGAACCCGCCCCCGGATTCCCCGGAAGCACAAGCGATGCACCGTTCCGACACGTCGAGTTCACCCCGTGTACCCCTATCGGAAAGTTTGCCTATCCGGCGATCTCCTAGCGTCTCGAAAGTGCCAAAGCTTTCCGTGATCGTGCCGTTCTACAATGTGCGGCAATACGCCCTCGATGCCCTGCGAAGTCTGCGCGCCAACGCTCGCGACGACTTCGAATTCATTCTCGTCGACGACTGTTCGACCGACGGAACCGCGGACCTTCTCGCGCGCGCGGAACACGAACTGCCGGGGGCGGTACTGGTCAGACACGATCGCAACGGCGGTCTGGCGACCGCCCGCAACACCGGCATCGACCGGGCCCGTGGCGAGTACCTGACCTTCATGGACGGCGACGACTGGCTGGCGCCCGGCTACTACGCCCGGCTGGTCGCCGCGATCGAGACACTCGGCTGCGACTTCGTCCGCACCGACCACGTGCAGTGCACGGCACGGGCCCGCACCGTGCACCGCGTCCCGCACGGCCGGCGCAACGTGGTGCTGCGGCCGCGCGACGCGATCCTGCCCGCCCACCGGACCACTTCCGTCGACTACGCCTATGCCTGGGCGGGCGTCTACCACCGTCGTCTGGTCGAGCGCGGTCTGCTGCACTTCACCGACGGGCTGCGTACGGCGGAGGACCGGCCCTGGATCTGGAAGTTGCACCGGGAGGCGGAGTCCTTCGCGGTGACCAGCCTGCTCGGGGTCTTCTACCGGCGCGGCGTCGCCTCGTCACTGACGCAGATCGGCGACGCCCGGCAACTCGACTTCATCCGCGCGTTCGACCAGGTGATCGAGGAGGCCTCGGGGGACGCGGAGGCGTCGGCGCTGCTGCCGAAGGCCGTACGCACGTACTGCGCGATCATCGCCCATCACCTGGGCGCCGCCGACCGGTTCGAGCCTCCCGTGGCCAGGAAGTTGAAGGCGATGAGCACCGCTGCCCTGCGGCGCATGCCGCAGGACGTACTCGACGACGCGCTCGACTCGATGGACGCAGAGCGCGCCGGACGGCTGCGCCGGCTGCGCCGTCGTCCGGCGCCGGGCGCGGAGGTGGCAGCGTGAGCACACAGATCTTCATGGTGTCGACCCTGTACGGCACCGCCACGCTCGCCGCCGCCCTCGACTCGGGCTGCTTCGCACCCGCCGACCGGCGGATCCTGCTGGTCTCCAACAACGCGGTGACGCCGGAGACGACACCCTCCGTCGACGAGATGCCCGGGTTCGAGCGGCTTCGGTCGCGCTTCGACGACGTGGTGTCGTGGAACGAGGCCGTCTTCCCCTTCCACCCCGGCGGCTGGGAACCACGTCCGGACGACGTGCCCATGTGGGAGCGGTATCTGCGGCTGGCCTGGGGAATCGGTGACGACGACGTGGCGCTCGCGGTGGAGTCCATCCAGGTCAACCCGGCCCTCGGGGTGGCGCAGATCTTCACCGACGCGCCTGTCACCGTCTACGCGGACGGCCTGATGAGCTACGGCCCCACCCGCAACAAGATCGACCCGCTGGTCGGCACGCGAGTGGAGCGCCTGCTCCACCTGGACCTGGTGCCGGGGCTCCGGCCGTTGCTGCTCACCGAGTTCGGTGTCGCGTCGGAGGTGGTGCCGACCCCGGCGTTCACCAAGGTGCTCGCCGAGCTGGTCGATACCGGCGCCGCGCTGCCGGACGTGGAGGAACCCGCGCTGCTGCTGGGTCAGTACCTGTCCGCACTGCGCATCCTCTCCGCCGAGGAGGAGGAGGACCTGCATGTGCGGATGCTGAAGGGCGTGGTGGAGCTGGGCCACACCCGGGTGCTGTTCAAGCCGCATCCCACGGCCCCGGCCCGTTTCACCCGCACCCTGGAGCGGGAGGCCGAGCGGCTCGGTGCCGATCTCACGGTGCTGGACACTCCGGTGCTCGCCGAGGTGCTCTACCAGCGGATGCGTCCGGCGGTGGTCGTCGGCTGCTTCTCCACGGCGCTGCTCACCGCGTCCGAGCTGTACGGTCTGCCGGTCGCCCGGGTCGGCACGGACACGCTGCTGAAACGGCTGACACCGTACGAGAACAGCAATCGCATCCCCGTCACGATCGTCCACGCGCTGCTGCCCGCGCCGGACGACCGCGCGGCCGTCGCGGAGCGGCGCGGGAGCATGGAGACCGAGGCGCTCGCCGACCTCGTGCGGGCCGTCGGGTTCGCGATGCAGCCGAAGATCCTCCCGGAGCTGCGGGACGAGACCGAGCGGTATCTGTCGACGCGGCTGGACGAGGGCACCTGGAGGTACTTCACGAAGAAGCGGCTGACCTCCCTGGGGCTACCGGGCGGGGTCCCGGCCCAGCTGGGCTTCCTGCCGCGCAACGCCACCGTACGGCGGGTCGCGCGCAAGGCACGCAGCCTGCGGCGGGCGGTGGCCCGCCGGCGAGCGGCCCCGCTCCCGCCGGTGAACAGCGAATGAAACCCGCCGGACGTTCAGCCGAAGGCAACATATTCCTCGGGTTCGCTGGTGTATCAACGGTCGTGCGTTCCGTACCGCATTGCCGCTCCCCTCCAGCGTTGTCCAACCCGTGAGGCATTCATGACGAAGTTCGGTCGGCTCTACTCCCTCCTCGGCGATGTCCGGCTGCCGGACACCATTCCCTACTCCCAGGTGAGCACCTGGGAGTTGCAGTTCCTCTATCTGCTGGGACGCCATCACCTCACAGGCAAGGACCGGCTGGTCGAACTGGGATCCGGCGGGGGCGGTTCCACGTACGCCCTCGCACTGGGCCTGCGGGAGAACCCGGTGTTCGACGAGCGCACGGGACGGCTCCATGCGTACGACTTCTTCCGCGTGGGCAAGGGCACGTTCGCCTCCGAGAAGTTCTTCGCCGACGGAGCGAAGCCACAGGGCGAGAACTCCTTCCTGGACGACTTCCGCGGGCGGCTGGAGCCGTTCCTGCCGTTCCTGGAGATCCACGCCGGGGACCTCTGGCAGACCTCCGACCCCGAGGACACCAGCCCCGTCGAGTTCCTGCACGTCGACATCGCCAAGACGGCACGGGTGTTCCGGTGCGTGGCCGAACGATTCCTGACCCGGTTGCGGCCGGGCTCGGTGGTGCTGCACCAGGATTTCGCCGGACCGCGGCTGCCGTGGCTGCACCACAGCACCGGCGCACTGCTGCCGTACATAGAGATCGCCGGGCCGCCGATCCGCTCCACGCTCGCCTTCGAAGTGGTCCGGCCGATCCCCGGGCATGTGCTGAAGGCCGTCGCGGAGGACTCCTACTCCGTCGACGAGAAACTGTCGCTGATCTCCGCTGTCCAGGAGCGGATCGACCGCGACCACACGGGCGGGATCCCCTTCAAGCCGGTCCTGGAGTTCGCCAAGGCCTACACCGCCCACTACGCCGGCGAGCACCGTCGGGCCTGGTCGATCGCCAAGCCGCTGACCTCGGACGAGTACCTGAGCCGGACCCGCGCGGACCACTTCGAGCAGTTGCGCAAGGCGTACGAGCAGGACCGGGAGCAGCACGGCGGTTCCCGCCTGACCCGGCTGGTGAAGAAGGCCGTGGGTCGCTGAACCCACGTGCGTGAGCCCTCGCGGTCCACCGGCCGCGAGGGCTCACCGCGTTTCAGGCTCCGAGGATCCTCCGCAGGTCGGCGGCGTTCGCCTCGGTGACCTTCCACAGCGTCTGCTGACGCTCGTGGACGTCGGCGACCGTCGCCGCGTGGGCGTCCAGGATGCCGATGGCCCGCTCGGTGAGCATCGCGCCCAGGTTCCGCTCGTGCACGGATATGCCCCACTCGGGACGCTCGATGTCGGCCAGGAAATACGCCATCTTGGGGTGCGAGATCAGGCTGATGATCGGCGTGCCCACGCCGAACGGGATCATCCCGGCGTGCCCGCGCATGCCGATGACCAGGCGGGTCCTCGCGTACAGGTCCCGGATGGCGTCGTTGTCGAAGTCGTACATCGGGATCACCGGCAGCGAGATGCCGTGCTCACGGCGCAGGTCGAAGGCGATCCGCTCGTCGTCCAGCGAGTGCGCGGCGCAGCGGACCTCGGTGTGCTCGCCGATGCCCCGCACGGCCTTCGCGATCTCCGCGAGGAAGTGGCCGTAGTCGTGCCCGAAGCGCAGGCCCGCCCGGTCATAGGCGGCGTTCAGCAGGACGGTGTCCTCGCGGTGCAGCGGGTCGGTCCAGCCGGGGACGAGCTGACGGCTGACCGTGGTGGGGCAGGGCTGGAAGCGGACTCGGTCGTGCAGGTGGTCCGGGAGCATCGCCCGTACCTTCGCGATGGAGCCGTGGTTGCGCAGTCCGAAGAACGCGGACTTCTCCACCAGCAGCCGGAGGCTCTCGCGGAACCGCCCGGCCCGGTACGACTGCCCGTCGAACGCGTTGAACCCCACCGCGTACACCATGATCGGCACGTCGATGCCGCGCAGCTGCTCGTCGGCCACGTTCCACTGCCAGGCGCTGTTGCCGTTGGGCATCGTGTCCGGAATGAACAGTCCGCCGCCGCCGATGACCAGACCACGCCGGGCGTTGACCCGCTCCAGGGCCTTCTCGTCGAACAGGCGGTGGGCGTGGACGGAGTGCCAGCGCCGGGAGGTGGTGTCCTCGCCGAACGCCAGGCGCACCGTCTCCGGAAGCAGCTTGTCGCCCGCGTTGCCCTGCCGGTCCATGTAGAAGGCGACGTGCGCCAACTGCTCTCCGGGGCTGCCCTGCTCCTGGGCGGGCACGGTGCCGGCGCGCTGCGCCCACAGCCTGCTCGACCGGTGGGTCGGGTCGACGGAGATGCCGGCGGTGGCGTACCGCAGCGCCTCGGCGTTGTCGCCGTGCACCCAGGCCATCTGGGCAAGCCGGGCGTAGGCGGTGGCGGCCCGGTTGGGGGCGGAGGTGGCCAGCAACAGCTGGGCCTTGGCCTCCTCGTAGCGGGAGACGCTCATCAGGGCGTGGCCGAGCACCTCGTGCGGCCAGGCGGCGTCGAGCGGGATGTGGACGCTGCTCAGGATGTCGACGGCGTCCTGGTAGTCGCCGGCCGCGATGTGCGCGGCGGCGACCTTGCGGGCGCACTCGACATCCCCGGTGCGCATGACGTGCGGGGTGCCGAAGTGCACCAGCAGGTCGTGGTGGAGACCGCCGGAGGACGCCAGGTACGCGGCGTGGAAGTCGGCGTCGGACAGGTCGAACCCGCGCCAGCACTCCTCCGCCAGGGAGTAGCCGGCCTCGCCGCCCTGCCAGGGCTTGTGCCGCCCGGTGAAGTGCAGGATCGCCGTGTCGTCGGGCACCGGCAGGTCACCGGACAGGCGCCGCTTGACGAAGTTGTAGCGGGCGTCGAGCCGGACGAAGTCGCCGTCCAGGACGGCGTTGAGGATGCCCTGGTCGTGCTTGTCGAGTTCGTAGTCCCCGCTGCGTCCGGTCGCGTCGAGCTTCGCGCAGAAGGCGTCGGTGAGGTACTCGCGCTGGATCACCAGCAGACCGGAGTTGAGCTTGTGCTGCCCGTAGAAGAACTGCGGGACGGCCGCCAGCCCTTCACGAAGGCGCAGGAGTTCACCCAGGTCACCGAGGACGACCATGTCGGTGTCGAGGGTGATGACCGTGTCGTATTCACGGATCCGGAAGACGTCGAGGATGAAGTACGCCTTGCGGACCAGGTAGTTGTCCTGGTCGCCCTTCTTGTACGAGTCGTAGTGCTCGGCGTTCACACGGCGCAGCACGATGCGCGGGTGCAGGGCGCGGATCTTCGCGATGGAGCCGGGGCGCAGGTCGTCGTGGAGGACGACGAAGTCCTCGCACACCCCGGGGTTGGACAGGGCGAGGCTGCGCAGCAGGGCGAGGAAGCCGGGCAGGTAGTTCTCGTCGACGTAGGAGGCGAAGGCGACGCGCCGCTTGCCGGTGAGTGCGGCCGACGAGGGGGCCGGGGCCTGGGAGGAGGTGGTGCCGGCCAGGAAGGTCGTGGTCATCGCAGGGAAATCCTCATGTCGGTCACTCGCTGGGCCCGCTGCATGACCCATTCCTTCTCGCTGGTGTACTCGTGCACGGACGTGATCGGCATCTTCATGGCCTCCGGCACGCGGTAGGCGCCGCTCTCGTAGAAGTCGAAGCCGATCAGGTCGAGCGTGGGGCTGACATCCAGGAAGTCCAGCAGGAACAGCATGTTGAAGCCGGTGGTCGGGATGCCCGACCAGGCGTCGTTGCCCAGGCGGCCGATGTTGCGCACGGGCCAGCGCAGCGACTCGTCGCCGAGGAACCGCTGGGCACCGGGCACGAGACGGTTGCGCAGCGAGTACTTCCAGTCGTTGGAGATGCCGCCGAAGACGAGCCGGGTGGTGACCTGCTGGTCCCAGTTGAAGCCGTGCTTGTGGATGGTGGCGTGGATATCGGTGCGGCTGCCGGTGTGCTTCGGGTCGATGCGGTACGAGTTGAAGCGCACCACCAGGTCGTAGCCGTCGATCTCGGCACCCATCGAGCTGCTGCCCACCCGGCCGGAGTTGGCTATCAGGCAGATGGACTTGCCGGCGATCTCGTTGCGGAACTCGCCGAGGCTGAGCCACTGCACGCCGCCGATGGTCGGGTCGGCGACGGGGCCGCGCATCCGGGTGCGGCGCTGCTCGGCGTAGAGGGCGAGGGCCTCGGTGAGAGCCGCGAGGTCGCCGCCCCGGTTGGTGCGCAGGTCCAGGTACTGATTGAGCAGTTCCTGCCGGTCGGCGACCGGGGACGGCTCGGCGGCCAGCGTGAGGAGCGCTCCCACCATGCGCGGTTCGGCCTCGGCCCAGTCCCCCACGGCATGCGCGGCCAGGCCCTCGGCCCACACGTCGGTGGCGGGTCCGCGGACGAACTCCTCGGCGCGCGGGCACTGGCGGCGCAGCAGGGCGAGCAGCTCCTGCTCCTTCTCCGCCGCGACACGCAGTCCGGCGACCTTGGCGCGCACGCCGAAACCGTCGTCGTCGGTGAGGCCCAGGTACCGCTCGTAGGCGGTCACGGCCTCGGCCTCGTCGCCGAGGGCCTCCAGCAGGCGGGCACGCAGCCGCCAGCCGGCCCGGGAGCTCTTGCGCTGGGCCAGCACGGTGTCGCTGATGAGGAGCGCGAGGTTCAGTTCGTCGTCGTAGCCGCATTCGAGGGCCTTGTTGGCGACGGCGAGCAGGGCGTCCAGCAGCTCGTTGGACAGGCTGGGAGAAGGCGTTGCCGCACCCTTCACGGCCCGCTTGAGCAGGGCGGTCGCTCCGCTCGACGCGGGTGTCGGCTCCGGCGTGGCGCCGGTGGCGCACACGACGAGCAGCTTCCGCAGCTGCTCGGCGAGTTGGATGCGGCGGCGGTCGACGCTGCCGACGAGCTTGCCGCTGTGTACCGCGCAGGCACGCAGGCAGTCGTCCAGCTCCCCTCCTCGTGCGCGTGCCCGTCTGTTGTGGACCGTCGTCATGGCACTCCTTGTGCGGAACCAGCCGCCGCCCGCGGGACGGCGTCGGTCGTGATGTCTTCCAGGTGGGGTGTCGAGAGACTTTAGGAAGCCAAAACGACGTCAGGGTGAACTCGTCGCGTCCTAACGAGGAATCGTTGGCCCGGTGGCCGGGCGTCACCTGCGAATCGGTCTAGCGTGCTGGCGTACGCGCGGCCAGGACCATGAACGCAGGGGATTTCCTTGACCAGCACGATCGCCCGTCCGATACCCGACACGCCACGGGGGACGGAGCCGGGGGCGCCCCGCCGGGAGTCGCGGCTGCGCGCCCTGGACGGACTGCGTCTGATCGCCGCCCTCATGGTCGCGGCGTATCACTACGGCGGCCGCGGGGGCGCGGTCACCGAAGCCTGGGGAAGTTCGCCCAAGGTGCAGTTCCCCACGCTGCACGCCTTCTTCGCCTACGGCTGCCTGGGTGTGCAGATCTTCTTCGTGATCAGCGGATTCGTCATCTGCATGAGCGGCTGGGGCCGGTCGCTGACGTCCTTCTTCGCCTCCCGCGCCTCCCGTCTGCTGCCGGCGTACTGGGCGGCGGTCCTCCTCGTGACGGCGGTGTTCGCGCTGCCGGTGGTCGCCTACGACGCGGTCTCGCCCAGCGACGCACTGGTGAACCTGACGATGCTCCAGCAGCCGCTCGGGGTGGAGCGGGTGCTGGGGGTGTGCTGGACGTTGTGGGCGGAGATCCGCTTCTACGCGCTGTTCGCGCTGTGCGTGGTACTGCCCGGCGCGAGCCGTCGGCGCGTGATCCTGTTCTGCGCACTGTGGACCCTGGCGGCGGCGATCGCCCACGGCGCCGACGAACCGCTGCTCGACCTGGTCCTGATGCCCGAGTACGCGCCGTTCTTCGTCGGCGGCATCGGCCTGTACCTGGTCCACCGCGACCGGCGGGACGCCTACGCGTGGGGCATCGTCGGCGTGAGCTGGCTGATCGGGCAGCACCACGCGGTCCGTGAACTGTGGCACGCGCCGAGCGCGGACGCCTTCTCGAACCGGACGTCGCTCGGGATCGTCCTGGTGGTGACGCTCGGCTTCGTCGCGGTCGCCGCGATCGCGCTGGGGTGGCTGAACCGGGTGAACTGGCGCTGGCTGACGGTGGCAGGGGCGCTGACGTACCCGTTCTACCTGGTGCACGAGCACCTGGGCTGGGTGGTGATCCACGGGCTGCACCGCGGCCTGGGCCTGGCCTCGGCTGAGACCTTCGCTCTCGCGGTCGCCTCGATGCTGCTCCTCGCCTGGCTGCTGCACCGCGGTGTCGAGAAGCCGCTGACTCCGAGGCTGCGGGCGGCACTGTCCGGGCGGCTCTGAACTCCGGTCGCGGAGCGTCCAGGGCGGCGGCCCCACCCGGCGACGCCGTGTGCGGGTGCCCGGTGAGCCGGCCGGGCGCCCGTCGTGACGGGAAACGGCGGCCCGTCACACGTGCGCGACGGGCCGTCCCCGGGTTCGCCCCGGTGCCGCGCGGGGCGCGCGACGGGGCCGAGTGCCGTCAGCGGTCCCGGAGGGTGAGGGCGACGCCTTCGACGACCGCGTCGAGTCCCGCCTCGAAGCCGGCCCGGTGGTCCCGGAACATCTCGTACCCGGCCTGCGCGGCGAGCGGCTGGGCGGCCAGGCGCTCGCCCCGGGCGTCCAGGTCGTGGCCCCCGGCCCCGGTGGCGGGGTCGGGGCCCATCGCCTGCTCCTCGATGACGTATCCGATGGTGTAGCTGTACGCCGTGGACCAGGCGCGGGCGGCGGCCGCCGGGGTGAACCCCGCGTCGGTGAGCACCCGCAGACTCGCCTCCATCGGTTCGGCGTACGACATGTCGGTGAAGCGGGTTCCCGCGTAGACCTTGGCGCCGTCGCGGTAGCCGAGGAGGTGCTCGCGCAGGCCGCCCATCATCAGGCGGAGCGCCTCCCGCCAGTCGCCGGCCGGACGGGCGGTCAGGTCGGCGCTCATGCGCCGCATCATCTCCGTCGCCATCTCGTCGAGCAGCGCCTGCTTGTCCTTGAAGTGCCAGTAGAGGGCGGGCGCCTTGACGTCCAGTTCCCTGGCGATCGCGCGCAGCGTCAGGCCTTCCAGGCCGACCTCGTTCAGCAGTCTCAGCGCCGTGTCGGCGACCCGTCGGCGGTCCAGGGGGGTGCGTCGTTCCGAACTCACGTTTGACGACTTAACACCGTTAAGGGCACGCGCGCGGAGCGCGTTACTTAACGAAGTTAAGGAGAGTGGTCGTGAGCGACACCGATGTGCTGGTCGTGGGCGCCGGACCGACCGGCCTCGCCCTCGGGCGCTGATCCCTACGCGCTCGCCAGTGACAGCTTCGCCGCGAAGCCCAGGAACAGGGCGCCGGCCGCCGAGGTCGCCCCCGCCGACAGGCGCCTGCGGCGACGGAAGGCCTCGGCGAGCCGGGTGCCGCCGAAGATCAGCGCGCTGAGGTAGAGCACGCTGGCGATCTGGGCGAAGGCGCCTAGGACGACGAAGGAGAGCACCGGATAGGCGTAGGCCGGGTCGACGAACTGCACGAAGAAGGCGATGAAGAACAGGATCGCCTTGGGGTTGAGCAGACTGACCACCAGGGCCCGGCGGAACGGGCGCTCACCGGGTGCGGACACGGCGGGGGCCCCGGTCGCGTCCTCGTCCCGCCGCGTCCGCCACATCCCCCACGCGGCGCGCAGCATCCCGACGGCCAGCCAGGTCAGATATCCGGCGCCCGCGTACTTCACGATCCCGAACAGCACGTCGTTGGCCTGGAGCAGCGAGGCGACCCCGGCGGCCGACAGCGTCATCAGCACGGCGTCCCCGCACCAGACCCCGGCGGCGGCCGTGTACCCGGCTCGCACACCGCGACGGGCGGCGACGGAGAGGACGTAGAGGGAGTTGGGGCCGGGCAGCAGGATGATGAGGATCAGTCCCGCCAGATAGGTGGGGAGGTCGATGACGCCGAACATGGGGGGAGTGTCGCACGGGGGCGCGGCACTCCGCTCCGGTGTTTCGTCCGTCGGGAGGGGGGTCCGCCGAGCTCTCGGCACCTACGCCGCCCGGCTCCGGCACGGTCACGTCCTGACCCCGCTCGAAGCGCCGGGGGGCAGGGTACTCGCCGGCGGCCGGATCGGTGGGGAGCAGGACCTCGTCGTGCTTGCGGTCCACGACCCGGCAGGCGGGGACGCCCGCCCGGGCGCCACACCCGGCCTTGGGGCCGAGGCGGCCGGACCGGTCGGACGACGTGGTCCCGACGACCCCACGGAAGACGTCCGGGGCGTAGGGGGTCCTGGTGACGTGAGCGTCGCGGAAGTCCTCGTCGACGACGGACGGGCCGGGGATCGCGGAGTCCGCGGGCAGCGCGGGAAGCCACAGGCCCACGCCCCGGATCCGTTCGGCTCCGTCTCCCCCGGTACCCGCACGCTCGAGCGCTCCGCAGAACTTCGTCAGCGACAACCCGTGCGGGCCGTCCGGCGGCGGTGTCCCAGTGAGCCTCCCCCGGAGAATCTCCACGCGGTGGCCGGGCAGTGCACGGGCGAGCTGGTCGGCAGTCGCGTCCGGGGTCGGTTCCCGCTGCGGTACGGCCCGGGCGCCCGCCGAGGTCGAGGGTCCGCTCCCCACGAGAGCGACCGGGGACGAACGGCTTCCGCCCACGGTCACTCATACGGGGTAACAGACCGGGTCAGAAGGCGTCCGACGGCACGTACGTCCCCCAGACCTCGCGCAGCGCGTTGCACACCTCGCCCACCGTCGCGCGGGCCTTCAGGGCGTCCTTCATCGGGTACAGGACGTTGTCCTCGCCCTCGGCGGCCTTCTTCAGGGCGGCCAGGGCCGAGTCGACCGCCTGCCGGTCGCGCTCCGCGCGGAGCTTCGCCAGGCGTTCGGCCTGCTGGGCCTCGATGGCGGGGTCGACGCGGAGCGGCTCGTAGGGTTCCTCCTCGTCGAGCTGGAAGCGGTTGACGCCGACCACGACGCGTTCGCCGGAGTCGGTCTCCTGGGCGATGCGGTAGGCGTTGCGCTCGATCTCGTTCTTCTGGAAGCCGTGCTCGATGGCGTTGACCGCGCCGCCGAGGTCTTCGACCCTGCCCATCAGCTCCAGTGCCGCCGCCTCGAGGTCGTCGGTCATCCTCTCGATGACGTAGGAGCCGGCGAAGGGGTCGACGGTGGCGGTGACGTCGGTCTCGTAGGCGAGGACCTGCTGGGTGCGCAGGGCGAGGCGGGCGGATTTGTCGGTCGGCAGCGCGATGGCCTCGTCGAAGGAGTTGGTGTGCAGCGACTGGGTGCCGCCGAGGACCGCGCCCAGGCCCTGGACGGCGACGCGGACCAGGTTCACCTCGGGCTGCTGGGCGGTCAGCTGCACCCCGGCCGTCTGCGTGTGGAAGCGCAGCATCATCGACTTGGGGTTCCTCGCGCCGAACTCCTCCTTCATCACCCGTGCCCAGATCCTGCGGGCGGCGCGGAACTTGGCGACCTCCTCCAGGATGGTGGTGCGGGCCACGAAGAAGAACGAAAGGCGTGGGGCGAAGTCGTCGACGTCCATGCCGGCCGCGAGCGCCGTGCGGACGTACTCGACGGCGTCGGCGAGGGTGAAGGCGATCTCCTGCGCGGGGGAGGCGCCGGCTTCGGCCATGTGGTAGCCGGAGATCGAGATCGTGTTCCACTTGGGGATCTCGGTCCCGCAGTACTGGAAGATGTCGGCGATCAGGCGCAGGGACGGCTTGGGCGGGAAGATGTAGGTGCCGCGGGCGATGTACTCCTTCAGCACGTCGTTCTGGATCGTGCCGGTGAGTTCGCCGGCCGCCACGCCCTGTTCCTCGGCGACCAGTTGGTAGAGGAGCAGGAGCAGGGCGGCGGGGGCGTTGATCGTCATCGACGTGGAGACCTGGTCCAGCGGGATGCCGTCGAACAGCACCCGCATGTCGTCGACGGAGTCGATGGCGACGCCCACCTTGCCGACCTCGCCGTGCGCGATCGGGGCGTCGGAGTCGTGGCCCATCTGGGTGGGCAGGTCGAAGGCGACCGACAGACCCGTCGTGCCGTTGGCGATCAGTTGCTTGTACCGGGCGTTGGACTCCGTCGCCGTGCCGAAACCGGCGTACTGGCGCATCGTCCAGGGCCGGCCGGTGTACATCGTCGGGTACACGCCCCGGGTGAAGGGGTACGCCCCCGGCTCGCCCAGCTTCCCGGGCGGGTCCCAGCCCTCGAGAGCCCCCGGCCCGTAGACCGGCTCGATGGGCAGTCCACTCTCGGTGGTCCGGGCACTGCCCGACTCGCGCGCCATGGTGTGATACCTCCCGCTGAGCGGCGTTGCTCTACTTGCCCGCCCGGTACCCGTCACTTGCCCGTCGGTACAGGCCGACCTTTCGACGGACTGTAGCGGTGCGCGTGCGGCCCGGTGGAGGGACGCACTCTGGGACCTTCCTCACAGCCACGGTGGGGCCCGCTCACAGCACCGCCCCGGCGCTCGTCCTCCGGTCACTCACCACCATGCACCCTTGTTCGTCGGCGGTCACACCCGGGGAACATCTCAGATGACGGCCGGGCGCGGCCGGTGGGACGGCGGGGCTGCTGGGCGGAGGAGGGGCATGGGGAGGAAAGGCATGCGAAGGAGAGGGACCGCGGGTCTCGCGGCGCTGGCCGCCCTGACGGTGTGTACGGCCGGCTGTACGGTGCGGCCCGCCGGGGAGGGCGGGCCGCCGGTGCGCATCGAGGTGCCGGGCCGGACGCCCTCCGCGTCGGCGCCGGAGTCGAGGTCGAATCCGGAGTCGGAGTCGGAGTCGGAGTCGGGGTCGAATCCGGCGTCGGCGTCGGAGTCGGAGTCGAATCCGGCGTCGGAGTCGGAGTCGGGGTCGAATCCGGCGTCGGGGTCGGATCCGGAGTCGGCGTCACGGGCTCCGGACGCCGGCGGGAAGTCCACCCGTCCCGGCGCCCCGGTACCGCGCGTGCTGTGGTCCCCCGGTGACTCCGGGCGCGACGTACGCGAGCTCCAGGCCCGGCTGCGGCAGGTCGCCTGGATCTTCCACGGGCCCACGGGGACGTACGACGACCTGACGGCGAAGGCGGTCCGGGGCTTCCAGGGCAAGCGCGGGCTGCCGAGGACGGGGGTGACCGACTCCGTCACCTGGCAGCGGCTGCTCGCCATGACGCGCGAACCGGGCAGGTGGGAGCTGTACCTGATGGGCGGCCAGCCGGCCGACGCGCCCGACCCGCGCTGCACGACCGGCCGCGCGCTGTGCATCAGCAAGTCGAGCCGCACCCTGCGCTGGATGATCGACGGGCGGACGGTGTCGACGATGCCGGTGCGCTTCGGTTCCGAGTACACGCCGACCCGTGAGGGCGTCTTCCACGTCTACTGGAAGTCCCGGCACCACGTGTCCACGCTCTACGACTCCCCCATGCCGTACGCCATGTTCTTCAGCGGCGGCCAGGCCGTGCACTTCTCGGCCGACTTCGCCGCGCGGGGGTACGCCGGTTCCTCGCACGGTTGCGTCAACGTACGGGACGAGGAAGCCGTCGCCCTGCTGTACGGGCAGGTGCGGAACGGCGACAAGGTCGTCGTGCACTGGTGAGAGGGGGCGCGGGCGGAACCCGGGGGAACGTGTCCCGCCCGCGCCGAAATGCACGAGCCGTAGGTACGGGGGGAACCCCGGCTCCGTGCGACAGCCGATGACCAGTCGGCTCACTCTTTACTGCGCCACGAGGGCCGAAAGTGTCACACCTACTGGGGAAGAAATTTCAGCAGTCGGCAAAAGCGCAGGTCAGGGGCGGCCGCGTCATGAGTTCTTCTTGTCGCCGCCGTTGCCGTTGCCGTTGCCGCTGTTCCCGGCGTTGCCGTTGTTCCCTGCGTTGCCGTTGTTCCCTGCGTTGCCGCTGTTCCCTGCCTTGCCGCTGTTCCCTGCGTTGCCGTTGCCGCCCTTCCCGGCGCTGTCGCCCCCGCCGCCCTGCCCCTGACCGTCGGCCTTCCCGTTGCCGTTGCCGTTGCCGTTGCCGTTGCTCCCGGGGGCTTCCTCGTCGGTGCCGGTCGCGCCGGACGCGCCGGAGGTGTCCGGCCCGGAGAGCACGTCCTCGCAGTACGGGCCGACCCGGGAGGGGCCGCCCGCCGCGTCCTCGAGGAGCTGCTCGCGTTCCCCGTCCAGCGCCCTGCCGTCGCGCCATGCGCGACAGGCCTCGGCGATCTGCTTCCCGCCGCGTCCGGAACGGACCGCGCCGTCGCCGGTGTCCGCGTCGGGCTCCTCCGGTGCGCGGGACCCGTCGGCGCCCCCGGCGGCGCCCTCGCCGTCCCCGGCCGTACCGGGGAGGCTTTCGGAGTGCCGGTCCTCGGGCACGACTCCGCCCGGTGCGGCGCCCTTCGGCGGAGGGGACACCGGAGAGCGCTCGGGACGCGCGCCTGTGGCCGTGACGGAGGCGGCCGGGTCGGACCGGGAGCCGTCGGGCGGGGACAGGACTCCGGTTCCCGCCAGCACCGCGGCGCCCCCGGCCATGCCGGCGACCAGCGCGGCGGCCAGCCCGAGGCGCAGGGAACGCCCCCGCCGGGGTTCGTCCACGGTCACGGTTCCGGAACGGTCACCGCGCCGGGCGCCGATACGGATCGACCCGATGCCGCAGGGCCGTGTTCCGTCCGGCCGGTCCGTGCCGAGAGCCGGCTCGGCCCGCTCCTCCCGTTCCTCGCGCGACCTGCGGAAGGCGGCCAGGGCAGCCGCCTCCCCGGGGAGTTCCCCGTCGGCCGCAGAGGGTGGCGCGGAGAGCGCGCGCAGTGTCCCGGCGAGCCGTCGGGCCCGGTCGCGGGCGACGGGATCGGTGGTTTCCGGGGGCTCTCCGCTCAGTAAGCGCTCCGCAGTCCCGCGGTCCAGCCACCTGTGCTGCTCGTCGGCCATCACATGTCCTTCTGCGTCCGCGTTCGTGTCTGCGTCACACTCGCGGACGTCACCGTACGACGGCGTGATTCTCTCTGAGGAGGAAGGGCGTCGAGCACCCCGGCGGATTCCGGATGGGCCTTCGGATCGCCGCCGATCAGCTCGGCCAGGCGCTTCAGACCCCGGTGCGCGGCCGTCCGTACGGCACCCGGTCGTTTGCCCAGGGTCTCGGCGGCGGACTTGGCGTCGAGACCCACGACCACGCGCAGGACGACGGCCTCGGCCTGGTCCTGCGGCAGGCGGGATATGAGGGAGAACGCGCCGTCGGTGGCCAGCGCCTCGATCGCCTCGCCGGCCGTGTCGGACTCGGCGGCCCGCCCGGTGAGCTCGGTCTCGTCGCCCCCGATCGCGGGGCGGCGTCCGCGCATGCGGATGTGGTCCAGCGCTCGGTTGCGGGCGATGCGGGCGGCCCAGCCGCGGAACCGGTCCGCGTCTCCGGTGAAGCGCTCCAGGTCACGGGTGATCTGCAACCACGCCTCGGACGTCACGTCCTCGGCGTCGGGCTCGCCGACCAGTGTGCGTACGTATCCCAGCAGCCGCGGGTGCACGGCGCGGTACACAGTCCGGAACGCGCTCTCGTCCCCGTCCTGCGCCGCACGCACCGCGGCGGTCAGCTCCGCGTCGTCCCCCAGCACACGCGCACCTTCTTTGCGCCTAAACCGGCGCCGCTCTCGCGGACCGGGTTCTCGCCGTCGTGATTGCTCAGTTGATGGTTGCGGTCTCCGGCCGCGGGTGGTTCGTGGTCATGTGTCCGGCGCGGCCTGGTGCGAAAGGCACGTTACGGCCTGAATCCCCTTCCCGTCCATGTCGGTCCAGGATGCGACCGACCCGTGACCCGGGAGGGTGTGACAGAAAATGCGCTCACGGCGCTGTGGGAAGTACGGGTCGCCGCGCGGCCCGTACCGCGCGACGGCCGGGGCCTCTCCTGTGGGGGGTGGCGGCCCCGGCCGTTGCTTTGGCAGGTCACCGAGTACAGAGCCGGCTGCGGCCCGGCGCGCCGGGCACGGGGTGCAGCACGGAGGCGACGGCGTCGGAGAGCCCGCCGCCGCCCTGGTGCGGGGCGGCCTCGTCGGCCACCGCGACCGGGGCCAGGGAGTCAGAGAGCGAGACGTCCCGGGAGGTGGCCTCGGTCACCGGCCGGGGCGGGAGTGGCACCTCGGTGCCGACCGGGACCAGGTGCTCGGTCGGCACGCGCTGGGTGAGGGGGCCGGAGTCCCCGAAGGTCTGCTCGCCCTCGGTGCCGTGCTTGCGGATCCGCACCTCGTACCGCACCTTGCGCTCCACCTCGACCGTGCCCTTGTCGCTGCGCAGCACGCGCGGTTCGGCCACGTTCGTCTGCCGGCGGGGCTCGCGGGAGGACTGCCAGGGCTGGGCGCCGACGGTGGCGGCGGCACCGAACCACAGCCCCGGAGCGAGGGGGCGAGCCCGAAGGCGAGACCTCCGGCGCCCTTGCTGGCCGAGCTGCCGCTCGAGGAACCCACGGTGGCGGCGGAGTTGTGGTGGCTGTCGAGCTTGGTGTCCTTTCCCTCGGGGTGCTCCAGCACGGCCTGCGGCACCTCGTCGGCGCCCGGTGAGGCGTCGGCCGGCAGGGCCTCGGGCTGGAAGACGGGCGGCCTGTCGTCCGGGCCCGGCGGATCGTGACGGTGACGTCGTACCACTCCTTGCCGGTGCGGCCCTGGACGGCGAAGGCGCGGCCCTGCCCGAAGAAGCTCTCCGGCCGGCCGGTTCGCCGGCCCGTACCGCAGGGCCGGGTCGCCGCGCCGTCGCACGGCCGCCGCTGGACGCGGAGTTCGTCCAGATCCCGATCTTCCCCAAGTGGCTGCTGGTGCTGCTCGCGCTGTTGCTCGCCTGGTTCACGCTGGTCCGTCCTGCGGTGCGCAGCGCCGCCGGGGAGGCGGCCACCGAGGCGGTCCAGCCGAGGCCGACGCCGGCCGGGGAGCAGGAGGCCGCCGGAGAGTCCCCCGGCACCGGCGCGGACAGCCGGCCCGGAGGCGACGGCCAGGAGCCGGTGACGGAGGCGGGTGCGGCCGGTTCGGGCGGCGACGGAAGCGGCTCCACGGCCGGGGGCGGCACCGCGGTCGGCGGCCAGCAGAGTTCGGCGACCATCGACCTGAAGACGGGCACCGGGGCGACCAGGACCGGTACCTACAAGGTGCCCGAGAACAGCGTCTTCGGGGTCACCGACATCGTCGTCGCCAACTTCCAGGGCGACGAGGGCGTGATGACGATCAGCTTCGGCGACCGCAAGATCACCACGATCGCGCTGGAGACGTTCCGCAACCAGGACTACCACTGGGTCACTCCCATCAAGATCTCCGAGAACGACACGGTGACCATCGATGTGACCTGCGCGAAGCCCGGTACACCGGCCACGGGTCGTCAGGCGCCGGAGTGTCACGAGGTTCTGAATGTGAGCGGAGTACTCAGTACCACCACGCGATGAATCGGATGTTCTATTTCCGAACTCACCCTCGATCAGTGGTGGCTGCCTCCGTAAAGCGTCGAATGCCTTTCGGCCTGAAATCGATAACCTTGGTCTCAAAACCGGCATCCGGCCCCAGGGACTCCGTAGGGCACGGATCTCTGACGGAGTGGTGACGTGGGCGGCGGATCACACGATCCGCCGCCCACGCGCATCCGGCGTGGCCGTGCGCGGACATCGGTCACCGGCGGCGTCGGCTCGACGTGGTCACCGCCGTCGCCGAACGGGCGGCGACGGCGAGCGGGCGACCGCGGTTCGCACGGGTACGGCTACGGGCGCTCGACGCCCGGGTCGCCGGGCTTCCCCGTGCTGCCGCCCGAGCCGTTGCCCGCGGCACCCGAACCGCCGCCCGAACCACCGCCCGCGGCACCCGAACCGCCACCCGAACCACCGCCCGCAGTACCCGAACCGCCGCCCGAGCCGCTGTTCGCAGTACCCGAACCGCCGCCCACGTTGCGCGTGGCGTTACCGCTCGGGACCTCCGAGGGGACGTTTCCGGGCCGGTCGGCCGGATCGTCACCCTTCTCCTCCGGCACCCGGGTGTCGGTGGGCCGCCCTCCGGTCCCCACCGCTCCTTCCAGCCGCTCGGCGCAGTAGGCGTCGACGTTCGCCGCACCGCCCGCCGCCTCCGTCAGCCGCTTCCAGGCCGCCGCGTCCAGCGCCTTGCCGCGCCTCCGGACCTCTTCGTAGGCACGGCAGTGGGCCTCGGCCTCCCGGGCGGCCCCCGGCAGGCCCGACCGGTCGGCGCCGGCGTCGGCGCCCGGGCCCGCGGCACCTCCGGCGGACGGGCCGGTGGTGCCGGGCGAGGGGGCGTGGGTGCGCCTGTCGTCCTCCGTCGGACCGTCCGTGGACGAGCCCGTCGCACCGATACCGGCGACCGCTACCCCGCTCAGGGCGAGACCGGCGACCACCACGGAGAGCGTGGCCTTCAGCGAGTGGCGGCCGAGCCGGCTCTTCCGGGTCCGCCAGTCGTCCCGGCGGCGGGTGCGCGCGCCGTGCGCCCCCGACTCCCGGACGGCCAGGAACACGGCGACGGCCCGCTGTTCGGCCCCGGCGTCCACGTCCCGGCGGATCAGCGCGGCGGCGAGCAGCGCCTCCAGGTCGGCGGCGTCGACGATCCGGCGCCCACCGGTGACGGGATGCGGACCGATGTGCCCGGACGGCGCGCCCTCAGGGTGCACACGCCGACGGCCGGCCGGCCCGCCGTCGTTCTGCCGTTCACCCATGTCCGATCCCGTTCCTGCTCGTTCCACCTGATACACGCTGCCGACGCGGCTCGTCCGGCCCGCCGTGCCCGTGCGGATCGGCCGCGTGGACGGTACCGCCCGGACCGACGGATAGGTTCCGCATGTCCGGCCCGTTCGGCCGACGACCCCGGAGGCCGTCGTGGGCCGCCGGGCGCGGCCGGCCCGGGTCGTGCGTCGCCGCGCCGCCCGCCGTGTCCGCCGGCCCGGCCGGCGTTCATGCCGACTCACCCAGCGTCCGTGACGCCTCATCCGTCACACCCTCGACGCCGAGCTGCCTCGCCAGACGCTTCAGCCCCCGGTGCGCGGCCGTCCGCACCGCGCCCGGCCGCTTGCCGAGGACGCGGGCGGCGGCGGGGCCGTCGAGGCCGACGACCACCCGTAGCAGCACGGCCTCGGCCTGGTCGCGCGGCAGCCCGCCGACCAGTTCGAGGGCACGTTCGGTGGACATGGCCTCCATGGCCTGGTCGTAGGTGCTCTGTGGCCCGGGGAGGTCCAGGACGTCCTGTTCCAGGGTCGACGGCCGGGGCCGTACCCGCTGCCGGCGCAGATGGTCCAGCGCCCGGTGCCGGGCGATGGTGGCCGTCCAGCCCCGGAACCCGGCCCCGTCGCCCTTGAACCTCCCCAGGTCGCGGGCTATCTCCAGCCAGGCGTCCGACATCACGTCCTCGGCGTCGTCCCCGACGAGCCCGCGCACATAGCCGAGCAGGCCGGGCTGTATGAGCCGGTAGGCCACGGCGAAGGCGGCCTCGTCCCCCTTCTGGGCCCGCGCGACGGCCGCGCCCAGTTCCCCGTCGTGCGCCTGTGCGCGGCGGGATTCCCCTCCGTGGCCCAAGAACTGTCCTCGTCCGTACCGAGCGCGTAGCGCACCGCTATCGCTTGGCGTGAGCACGCCTGACGGCGCCTGCACCCCCACGATCATCAGCGTCCGGCGCCACGAAAGTGTCACAGCCCGTCACCCGTCACAGGCGCCTCATGCGTCGCATACGGCACATGCGGGCGGAGGCCGGTTCTCCCGTGACCCGATGCCGGGGAACCGCGGGACCGCCCAGGTGGGCGCCGTCCCGCCCGTGGGGCCGGGCGCCGGCGACGCAGCTGTGGGCCCGGACCCCGGTCACGGCGGCTCGCACGTCCCGGCAAAGGCGCCCTCGGCCCGGCGGCGGACGCACGGCCCGGCCGGGCTCCGGCGCCGTGTCCGCACCACCGGTACGACGACGGCCGGGCCCCGCGCCGTGCGGGCCCCGGCCGTCGTACGTGTCAGGTCCGCGCACCGTCCGACGCGTCGCGGCACAGCAGGCGGAGGGAGCCGTCGCCCGTGTAGCAGCGGCGGGCCTCGTCGATGGGGTCCCAGAGGCGGCCGTCGGGAGTGCGGACCCAGTGGTCGCCGCCGGAGGACCACCACTCGCCACCGGTCTGACGGGCAATCACCTCGCCGGCATAGGAGCCGAATCCGCGCAGCACCAGTTCCACGGCGGCGAACGGAGCCGCCTCCCGGCGTATCTCCTCGATCACCCGGTCGACGCTCCACAGACTGCGCGCCGAGTAGTCGAGGCGCAGCCGCGCCCCTTCGCGCATCGCCGCCACCGCGTCCGCCGCCCAGCGGACCGGCTTGGTCGCGGCCGAGGCCCTGGTTCCCTGCTGTGTGGTCACAGTCGTCGCAGTCGTCACATCCTGGTAAGCGCTCCGGCGAAGCGTTTCGTCACTGTCGCCGCGGCTCCGACTCGGGTCATCAGCCGTCCCTGCGGCTGCGGCGGGACACCACGGCGCGCAGGACCCGGCGTCCCTCCGTCGAGACCTGGAGGGCTTTGCGCAGGCCCGCCGGGCCGTGGGCGGCGAGGAGTTCCAGGACCGTGAGCTGGCGGCGCAGTTCGGCGGCGAGCAGCGGCGACAGGCCGTCGGGGCGGCCGTCGCGGCGGGCGCCGGCGAGGCCGGAGTCGTCGGCGGCGCCGTCCAGCATCCGGTGGATCCGCAGCGCGGCGACGGAACAGTCGTCGGCCCACTCCCGCAATCCGGCGGCGGACCGCTCGGCGGGGGCGCCGGCGAGCATCCGGTGCGCGAGCGCCGCGGCCTCGTCCGCGCCGCCGTCCGCCGTGTCCAGGGCACCGCGGACCTGTTCCAGCCGCTGCCCCCAGTCCTCGGCGGGCGCGGCCTGAGCGAGGCTCGCCCACAGGGGCCGCAGCACCTCGTCGCCGCCACCCAGCAACGGCACACACCGATCCAAACAAGCCAACCCGCTCACGGCCAGTCCGCGCTCGTCGGCCCGCGCGATCATTTCCACCAGGCTCATCCACGCCTCCCCAAGGAGTGTTCGCGGGCCCCCGACGGGGCCCTCACGTGCCCCGTTCCTCACGGAGCCCGCATTTCCCCTTACTGCGTGCGACGGGCCGGGAGTGTCACAGGGGCACCACCCCGAGCCGGTCGAGCAGGCGGAAGAAGAGATTTTCGGCCATCCGGTCGGGGGTGGCGGTCAGCACCTCGACCAGGTCCTCGACGGAGGCGGTGCGCCCCGCCTCCTCGGCCCAGAAAACGGCCCGCTCGGCGGCGTCGGAGGGCTCCAGGAAGTAGTCCTCCAGCGTGAGCCCCTCCTGCTGCCCCTCGAGGTAACCGGCCATGCTGGCCCGCACCAGGCAGGTCGTCCACGCCCCGCTCTCCGGTGACGCCGCCTCCACCACCACGCAGTCGCCGTCCATGACGTACCCGAACAGCGCGGGCGCGCCGGTCTCCCGGGCCAGGTCGTTCATGTTCCCGACGTCGCCCCGGCCGCCCGGGTACTCCCACACCTGCCAGCCGCCGGGCGCCGAGGTGTGCAGGGTCATGCCCCCGGCCGCACCGGCCAGCGTGTCCAGTTCGGCCAGCGGCCGCTCCCCGCGGCCCACGACGAAATACCCCCAGTAACCCATATGCCGGTGTTCCCCCGCTGTGTCGGTTCCTTCGGCCTGTCCAGAACACCACCACAGTCGTGCGGGGGCCCGCAGCCGTATGCGGCAATCCGTTCCGCGGCACGGACCGGCCCGGCGCCCGGTCAGTCCAGCTCGTCCGCCAGGTCCCGGAACTGCGCCCAGGACAGCTCCGGTTCGTCCGGATCCCAGAGTTTCTGGACGGTCGCCCGCAGCGGCAGCCGGATCCCGGCCGCGACCTGGTCCTGGGTCTGGGCCCGGGGGATGTCGCCCCAGACGGCGAGGGCCCCGCCGAGGATCTGCCCGTCGTACCGCTCCGGGACGGCGGTGGTGCCGCGCAGCACCAACGGCGTCCACTGCTCGTAGATCCGCTCGCCCGTCGGATAGACGAAGGTCAGGGGCTCCCCGAGCACGTAGTAGAGGAACTCGTCGTTGTGGTTGATGACCTCACGGCCCTCGCTCAGGTACTCCGCGGGCTGCCGGGCGCCGATCTCCTTGCCGGTCCAGTAGGCGACCTGGATGTCCTTCGCGGCCCGCACCGAGCCGCCCCTGAAGAACCCGTCGTTCCAGGCACGGGGCGTGCGGCCGTGGGCGCGGACCGTGGCGGACCGGTCGTTGAGCCAGCCGGTGGTCAGGTCCTCCACGGTCGCGCCGGAGCCGTACTTCTCCCGCGCGGCGGCGGCGAGGCCCGGGAACGACGCCTCGGGGTCGGACACCACCAGCGCCTGGTACTCGTCGCCGCCCAGGTGCCACTGTCCGCCGGGGAAGAGCCCGGCGTACTCCTCCAGCAGGTCGTCGACGATCTCGGCGGACCCGGGCTTGGAGATGTCGATCGCACCGCGCACCGCGTCGCCGTCCGCGTCGCGCAGCTGCAGCTCCGGGTGGGCGGCGAGGACCGCGCCCAGGTGTCCGGGCGAGTCGATCTCGGGGACGACGGTGATGTGCCGGCTCTCCGCGAGGTCGACGATCCTCTTCACCTGCGCCTTGGTCAGGTGCTGCTCGGACACGACCTCCGGGTGCGTGTCGGACTCGATGCGGAAGCCCTGGTCGTCGGAGAAGTGCAGGCCGATCTCGTTGAACTTCAGATCGCCGAGCTCGCGGATCCGGTCCGCTATCCAGTCGGCGGTGTAGTGCTTGCGCGCGATGTCCAGCATCAGCCCGCGCCGCTGTTTGGCGGGCTCGTCGCGCACCACGCCCTCGGGGGCGGCGCCGGCCCCCTCGACCTCCTGCTTGAGGGTGCGGGTGCCGTAGAACACGCCGGCCTCGCCGGGGGCGGTCACGGTCACCCGCCCGTCCCGCACGGTCATCGTGTACGACTCGGGGTTCGCGCCCGCGTCCCGGTTCAGCTCCAGCCGCAGATCGCCGGCCCGCCGGTCGTCCCTCTCCCCCGCGTACGTCAGTCCCAGCTCACCGGCCGCCAGGCGTCCCTCGTCGGCCAGCGCGGGGTCGTCCACGACCACCCGGTGGCCCTGCGCGGGGCGCCAGCCCGGACCGCGTTCCGCGGTGTGGTCGCGTACGGCGGGTATGGTGCGCGGCGCCTTCGACAGCGGATGGGAACGGCTCGGCCCCGGGCTCTGCGCGGGGGACGCCGCCGTCGAGCCCGCGGACCCGCCGCCGTCCGAGGCCGCCCAGAGACCGAGACCCACGCCGGACGCGGCCACCAGCGCGCCCGCGGCGACCGCCCCGGTCAGCACCCGTCGCCGCCGCACCGTCCCCGCCGCCGCGCGGTGCCTGTGCTGCCTGTACTTCCTGTGCCGGCTCACCCGGCCAACTTACGACCCGAACGGGTGAAGGGCGTCGTCGAGCCGCCTTCAAACTCTGCCGTTCGGGTGAATTCGGGGTACTGATCGGACACGACTCGGACTCACTCGATAACGTGACGTCACAACTCTCACAGCATCTCCCACCGACACACACGTGACGCCCACGAGGACCCACGCTGCCTGCGCACCGTCTCCCAGACCTCCCCGGCCGAGTCGCCATACCCGGACAGTCCCGCGGCGCGCCCGGCGCCCCGCCCGCGCTCGAGCGGTTCAACACCGCTTCCGCCGAGGACGCCGGGCGCACCCTCCTCGCCTGCCTGCGCAGCCCGCGCTGGGCCCTGCGCCTCTCCGGCCACCGCCCCTACCCCGACCTGCCGTCCCTCCTGGCGGCCTCCGACGAGGCGATGTACGACCTCTCCCCCGGGGAACTGGCGCAGGCCCTGGCGGCGGAGGACCTCCCCGCCCTCCCCGAGGACACCTACTCCGCCGCCCACACGGCCCTGACCGCGGCCCACACGGCGTACGAGAGCAAGTTCGGCCACGTCTTCGTCATCTGCCTGGACGGCGTGCCCCGGGAGGAGACCCTGGGCCGGGTCCTGGAGGACATCCGGTCACGATTGGCGAACGATCCGGACGAGGAACGGGCGGTGGCGGCCGAGGAGCTCCGCCGCCTGGCACGGGGCAGACTGGTGAGCACCCTTGAGGGCGCGGGGCTGTGACGACCTGCGGCTCCGCCGCGCGGGCGCGCCCGGCCGCGACGGCGCCGCCGCCCTCGCGCAGAACCGGACATTCCCTCCCGGACGCCGCCGCGATAGCCCGTAAGCGTGCCTGTTCGATCACACCGGCAGGCCCCCTGTGAGCACCGAGGGCGAGCGTCGCTAACATGCTGGGGGCCGGTGGACCGTACCCGGCCGGGCCCGACCGACAAGGAAAGCCGGCGCGGCCCTGAACCCCGCTCCCGGAGGAAACTTCCGTGCCGGCTGGAACGCTGTACCGCGGCCGGGAAGGAATGTGGTCCTGGGTGGCTCACCGAGTCACCGGCGTCCTCATCTTCTTCTTCCTGTTCGTTCACGTGCTGGACACCGCTCTCGTGCGGGTGTCCCCCGAGGCCTACGACACCGTCGTGGCCACGTACAAGACGCCGATCGTCGCGCTGCTGGAGTACGGCCTCGTCGCCGCCATCCTGTTCCACGCGCTCAACGGCCTGCGTGTCATCGCCGTCGACTTCTGGGTCAAGGGCGCCCGCTACCAGAAGCAGATGCTCTGGACCGTCGTCGCCCTGTGGCTCGTGCTGATGCTCGGGGCGATCTACCCCGTGCTCGGCCACGCCGCTCGTGAACTGTTCGGGAGCTGACGCCCATGTCCACCACTGACACCACCCCCTCGGGCGTCGGCCCCGTCGAAGGCGCCCCGCTCTACTCCGTCGACAACCCGGCACCGGTCATCGAGCCCCCGCGCAAGCGGACCAGGAAGAGCCCGAAGAGCACCCGCGGCAACTTCGAGATGGCCGCCTGGCTGTTCATGCGCCTGTCCGGCGTCGTCCTGGTCGTCCTGGTCATCGGTCACCTGCTGATCCAGCTGGTGCTGGACGGCGGCGTCTCCAAGATCGGCTTCGCCTTCGTGGCCGGCCGCTGGGCCTCGCCGTTCTGGCAGGTCTGGGACCTGCTGATGCTGTGGCTGGCGATGCTGCACGGCGCCAACGGGCTGCGCACGGTCATCAACGACTACGCGGAGCGGCCGAACACCCGGCTGTGGCTCAAGGGCCTGCTCTACACCGCCACGGTGTTCACCATCCTGCTGGGCACGCTGGTGATCTTCACCTTCGACCCGAACATCCGCTAGGCACGGGGCTGCGAGAATCATGAAGATCCACAAGTACGACACCGTCATCGTCGGCGCCGGTGGCGCCGGCATGCGCGCGGCCATCGAGTCGACCAAGCGCAGCCGCACCGCCGTCCTGACGAAGCTCTACCCCACCCGCTCCCACACGGGCGCCGCGCAGGGCGGCATGGCCGCCGCGCTGGCCAACGTGGAGGAGGACAACTGGGAGTGGCACACCTTCGACACGGTCAAGGGCGGTGACTACCTGGTCGACCAGGACGCCGCCGAGATCCTGGCGAAGGAGGCCATCGACTCGGTCCTCGACCTGGAGAAGATGGGCCTGCCGTTCAACCGGACGCCGAACGGCACCATCGACCAGCGCCGCTTCGGCGGGCACAGCCGCAACCACGGCGAGGCGCCCGTCCGCCGCTCCTGCTACGCGGCCGACCGCACCGGCCACATGATCCTCCAGACGCTGTACCAGAACTGCGTCAAGGAGGGCGTGGAGTTCTTCAACGAGTTCTACGTCCTGGACCAGCTGATCACCGAGGTCGACGGCGTCAGGAAGTCGGCCGGCGTGGTCGCCTACGAGCTGGCCACCGGCGAGATCCACGTCTTCCAGGCGAAGGCCGTGATCTACGCCTCCGGCGGCACCGGCAAGTTCTTCAAGGTGACGTCCAACGCGCACACGCTGACCGGTGACGGCCAGGCCGCCGTGTACCGGCGCGGGCTGCCGCTGGAGGACATGGAGTTCTTCCAGTTCCACCCGACCGGCATCTGGCGCATGGGCATCCTGCTGACGGAGGGCGCCCGCGGTGAGGGCGGCATCCTCCGCAACAAGGACGGCGAGCGCTTCATGGAGAAGTACGCGCCGGTCATGAAGGACCTCGCGTCCCGTGACGTCGTCTCGCGCTCCATCTACACGGAGATCCGCGAGGGCCGCGGCTGCGGTCCCGAGGGCGACCACGTCTACCTGGACCTCACGCACCTCCCGCCGGAGCAGCTGGACGCCAAGCTGCCCGACATCACGGAGTTCGCGCGGACCTACCTCGGCATCGAGCCCTACACGGACCCGATCCCGATCCAGCCGACCGCGCACTACGCCATGGGCGGCATCCCGACCAACGTCCAGGGCGAGGTGCTGGCGGACAACACCACCGTCGTGCCGGGTCTGTACGCGGCCGGCGAGGTCGCCTGCGTGTCGGTGCACGGCGCCAACCGCCTGGGCACCAACTCGCTGCTGGACATCAACGTGTTCGGCAAGCGGGCCGGCATCGCGGCGGCGGAGTACTCCCAGAAGGCCGACTTCGTCGAGCTGCCGGAGAACCCGGAGTCCTTCGTCGTCGAGCAGATCGAGCGGCTGCGGTCCTCCACCGGCAACGAGCGGGTGGCCACCATCCGCCGTGAGCTGCAGGAGACCATGGACGCCAACGTCATGGTGTTCCGCACCGAGCAGACGATCAAGACGGCGGTCGAGAAGATCGCCGAGCTGCGCGAGCGCTACCGGAACGTCGCCATCCAGGACAAGGGCAAGCGGTTCAACACCGACCTCCTCGAGGCCGTCGAGCTGGGCAACCTGCTCGACCTGGCCGAGGTCATGGCCGTTTCCGCGCTGGCCCGCAAGGAGTCCCGCGGCGGTCACTACCGCGAGGACTACCCGAACCGCGACGACGTCAACTTCATGCGCCACACGATGGCGTACCGCGAGGTCGGCGCCGACGGCACCGAGACCGTCCGTCTGGACTACAAGCCGGTCGTCCAGACCCGCTACCAGCCGATGGAGCGTAAGTACTGATGGCTACCCCTGTTCTGGACAAGGCGGACGCGGCCGGTTCCCCCGAGCCCGGTTTCGCCGACTCCCCGTACATCACCGTCACGATGCGGATCCGCCGGTTCAACCCGGAGGTCTCGGCCGAGGCGGTCTGGGAAGACTTCCAGCTGGAGATCGATCCCAAGGAGCGCGTCCTCGACGCGCTGCACAAGATCAAGTGGGACCTGGACGGCACGCTGACCTTCCGCCGTTCCTGCGCCCACGGCATCTGCGGCTCGGACGCCATGCGGATCAACGGCAAGAACCGCCTGGCGTGCAAGACGCTGATCAAGGACCTCAACCCCGAGAAGCCGATCACGGTCGAGGCCATCAAGGGCCTGACGGTCCTCAAGGACCTGGTCGTCGACATGGAGCCGTTCTTCCAGGCGTACCGGGACGTGATGCCCTTCCTGATCACGAAGGACACCAACGAGCCGACGCGCGAGCGGCTGCAGTCCGCCGAGGACCGCGAGCGCTTCGACGACACGACCAAGTGCATCCTGTGCGCCGCGTGCACGTCCTCGTGCCCGGTGTTCTGGAACGACGGGCAGTACTTCGGCCCGGCGGCCATCGTCAACGCGCACCGCTTCATCTTCGACTCGCGTGACGAGGCGGGCGAGCAGCGCCTGGAGATCCTCAACGACCGCGACGGCGTCTGGCGCTGCCGCACGACCTTCAACTGCACGGACGCCTGCCCGCGCGGCATCGAGGTCACGAAGGCGATCGCGGAAGTGAAGCGTGCGCTGATCACGCGCCGCTACTGACGTCACGTCGTTCGCCACGTCCGCGAGGGCCCCGTCTCCGCCGGAGACGGGGCCCTCTGCCATATGCCACGCGTTCGGGTGGACGCGACCGGGCGGCGCGCAGGCCCCCGGCGGGCAGGGCGCGGGCGGCCGGCGGTGCCGGACCGTCCACGCACAGCCGCAGTCGGTCGCGCCGGCCCCGGACGGCCGCCAGGGAGTGGAACCGGTGCCGACGCGGGCGTGGGCCGCGAAGCGGTTGGAGTACGTGCGCGTGGTGCGCTCGGCGTCGGTGATCGGGTACACCTCGCGGTGGGCCTGCTCGAACGGCTGGGTGACGCCGTGCCGCTCCAGCCAGTCCCGCCAGGCGACGGTCTCGGCGGGTTCCCGGCCGGGTGCCACAGGGCGACCTCGGCGTCCCCGGTCACGGGATCGTCGGTGAGGGTGCGCAGGACACCGTCCGGAGATCACCGTCGTGGGTGACGCCGGGCAGGTCTACCGGGGCGCCGCCGCCTGGGTCGTCGCCCTGTGGGCGCTGCAAAAGCACCGGCGGCTGGCCCGCCGGCTGAGCACCCCGTCCGGCGCCCGGCTCGCCAGGGGTGCGGTGCCGGCCGCCGCCCAGTGACGCGGGGCGACGACCGGGTGGGGCGGGGCGTGTACCACCGGGGCGACGGGTGGACCTACGATCCGCGCGACGGCTGGAGCTGCACCCCGCCGAACTGCGCCGGCACCCGCACCGCCCCGTAGGGCACGCCCGCCCTGGCGTTAGGCTCCTTCCGTGCCCGCGAAGAACGACGGCCCCGGCGACGGCGCCACCCTCAGCAAGTCCGAACAGACCCGCGCCCTGATCCTCGAGACGGCCATGCGGCTCTTCCAGGAGCGCGGGTACGACAAGACGACCATGCGGGCCATCGCCAAGGAGGCCGGGGTCTCCGTCGGCAACGCCTACTACTACTTCGAGGGCAAGGAACACCTGATCCAGGGCTTCTACGACCGGATCGCCGCCCAGCACCAGGTGGCGGCCCGGGAGGTCCTGGAGCGGGAGACCGACCTGGAGGCCCGGCTGGCGGGCGTGCTGAAGGCGTGGCTGGACATCGCCACGCCGTACCACGAGTTCGCGGTGCAGTTCTTCAAGAACGCCGCCGACCCGGACAGCCCGCTCAGCCCCTTCTCCCCCGAGTCCGAGCACGCGCGCATGGAGGCGATCAGCGTCCACCGCGCGGTGCTCGCCGGGACGAAGGGCAAGGTGCCCGAGGAACTGCGGGGCATCCTGCCCGAGTTGATGTGGCTGTCCCAGATGGGGCTCGTCCTGTACTGGATCTTCGACCGGACCGAGGGCCGGGAGCGCAGCTACCGGCTGGCCGAGCGCGGCGCCCGGATCACCGCGCGGGGCATCGCCCTGGCCCGTTTCCGGGTGCTGCGCCCCCTGGTCCGGGAGGTGCACGAGCTGTTCACGGAGTTCCTGCCCGGGATGACGAAGGCGCTGCCCGACCCGGCGGAGAAGGGGAAGGGGGCGCCCGCCGGCGACGGGCGCCCCGGCACCGCCGGTTGACGGCGGCAGGGTGACGGCGGCGAGCACGCTCGGGACGGCCACGCAGCCGTCCGCACGCCTCGACGGCGGCGTCACCGCCGGCCGGCCCCCGCACTCCCTGCCGGCGACCCACCGCTGAAGGCCGGCCGGAACAGGCGTCGTGCGAACGTGACTCATCGGCTTCCGCGGCTGCGGGCGGTCGTGCCGCCGGGGCGGCACGGGTGGGCGCGGCGGCACCCCGCGAGCGCGGGTGAGCGAACCCGGCCCGGCCGGCGCGTCGTCAGGCCTGCCGCGAGGCCAACTCGATCACCGTGATGTCCGACGGCGCGCC
The DNA here is from genome assembly GCF_041380215.1 of Streptomyces pimonensis. Classification (NCBI taxonomy): domain Bacteria; kingdom Bacillati; phylum Actinomycetota; class Actinomycetes; order Kitasatosporales; family Streptomycetaceae; genus Streptomyces; species Streptomyces pimonensis. The sequence continues at coordinate 431,078 of NZ_JAHWZY010000001.1, read as the reverse complement.
CACCCGCGTGGGCGGCCCCCACGCCCCCGCCCCCCGGCTGACGTACAGCTGGGTGTCGCCGTAGCGGTCCAGCCCCGCGAGGGTGGGATTGGCGAGACCGGCCACCAGGTTGGCGGGGAAGAGCTGACCACCGTGGGTGTGCCCGGAGAGCTGGAGGTCGACACCGTGGTCGACGGCGTCGTGGATCTGCACCGGCTGGTGGGCGAGCAGCACGCACGCACGCCCCCGGTCCCGGTCACCGAGCGCCTTCGCGTAGTCCGGGCCCTGGCCCTCGTCCTCACCGGCCACGTCGTTGACCCCCGCCAGGTCGAAGTGCGGCAGCTCCGTACGGGCGTTCTCCAGCGGGTTCAGCCCGAGCCGCCGCACCTCCTCGACCCACTGCTCGGCACCGGAGAAGTACTCGTGGTTGCCGGTGACGAAGAACGAGCCGTGACGCGCCCTCAGCTGCGCCAGCGGAGCCGCGGCCGGGCCGAGGTCCTTCACGCTCCCGTCCACCAGGTCACCGACGACCGCGATCAGGTCCGGCTGGGTCGAGTTGACCGTGTCGACGACCTTCTGCGCGAAGCCCCGCCCGAGCACCGGTCCGAGGTGGATGTCGCTGACCACCGCGATGCGGTAACCGTGCGCCGCGCGGGGAAGCTTGGCGAGCGGCACGGTGACCCGTTTCACCTGCGGCCCGCGCAGCACTCCGTACGTCCCGTGGCCGACGGTCCCCAGGGCCGCCGCGGCGGCGGCCCCGCCGACGACACGGGAGACGAACAGCCGCCGGGAGGGGGCGGCGGGCACTTCCTGCGAACCGGACGCGCCGCCGCCGGGCGCCGGGCCGTCCCCGGCCGTCCCGGCGTCCGGCGGACCGCTCGGACCGCGCCCCGGGCCCGGCCCGGCCGGTATCGGCTCCGGCCGCGCCGGTACGGGCGCCGCCACCTCCGACGTCCGCGCCCGCCGTTCCAGGATCCGCCGCAGCACCGGGCGCACCAGTTCGCCCGCGAGCACCGCCAGCAGCAGGTACAGGGCAAGGGCCAGCCACAGGAAGCCGGGCCAGGCCAGGACCTGCTGGAGCCAGAAGGGGGCCCCGCCGCGCTCGGCGACGAGGGCGCCGACGGTCAGCGCCCAGCCGCCGGCGATCGCCACGGCGCCCGCGCGGCGCACCGCGCCCGGCCCCCTCGTGGTGTCCCGGAACAGACGCCGCCACACGTACCAGTTGCCCGTCACCAGGACGGCCACGACCAGTAGCGCGATGAGTACGAAAACGATGGTCACGAGGCGGAGTTCCCCTGTTCCCGGTCAGGACGTCCGTGACGTCCGGCTCAGTGCGCGCAGTCCGCGCAACCCGATGCCCCCGATGACCGTCCCCAGTACGAAGGAGACCACGGCGAGCGTCAGGTGAACGAAGAAGTACGCCGTCGGGTGCCCGTCCTCGAACGCGAGTCCGCTGCTGTCCTTGACCAGGTTCTTGACGAAAGTGACCCAGATGACCCAGCTCCACACCCCGAAGGCGAGCAGGAACCAGGAGACGGGGCGGCTGAGCTTCACCAGAAAAGACCTTTCCTCACAGCGCCGGGCGCCCTCCGTCGGCCGGGGGCCCGGGGGGTGCCCCCCTGAGGAGCACGGCACAAGTCCAGTATCACCGGGCGGTGTCCGGATCTTTGCCCGGGGTGGGAACCTGCCCGGGACTTCGCCGCTCGTGGCATGTACGTTTCCGGTCGTGCCCGCACCCGAGAACACCGTCCGGCGATCGCTGCTGGTCGCCTCCGCCGTCCTGTTGTCCACCGCGCTGACCGCGCCCGCCGCCCTCGCGGCCCCGAAGCCGTCGACGAGTCCGTCGGCCACGCCCCCGGCGACGATGTCGACGGTGGGCGGTGCCCGGCTCGGGCAGCCGGGGACGCAGGTCAACCTCGCGAGCGGGGTGCCGGTGCTGCCGAAGGAGCTGTCGGCCCGCTCCTGGATCGTCGCCGACGCCGAGTCCGGCGAGGTGCTCGCCGCGCACAACGCGCACTGGCGGCTGGCCCCCGCGAGCACGCTGAAGATGCTGTTCGCCGACACGCTGCTGCCGAAGTGGCCCAGAACGACGGAGCACAGGGTCGAGCCGTCCGACCTGGCCGGGATCGGCGTCGATTCCAGCATGGTCGGCGTCAAGGAGAACGAGACGTACACCGTCCACGACCTGTGGCTGGGTGTCTTCCTCCGCTCCGGCAACGACGCGGTGCGTGTGCTGTCGGCGATGAACGGCGGGATCGACGCCACCGTCGAGGAGATGAACGCGCACGCCGAGGAGCTCCAGGCGCTCGACACGCACGTGGTCAGCCCGGACGGCTACGACGCCCCGACGCAGGTGTCGTCCGCGTACGACCTGACGCTGATCGCCCGTTCCGGGCTGCAGAAGAAGGACTTCCGGGAGTACAGCTCGACGGTCACGGCGAAGTTCCCTGGCGAGACGAAGAAGAACAAGAAGGGCGAGAAGGTCCGCGGGTCCTTCGAGATCCAGAACACCAACCGGCTGCTGGCCGGCGACTACGACGTGCCGGTCTACCAGGGCATAGCCGGTGTGAAGAACGGCTACACCACCAACGCGGGGTACACCTTCACCGGTGTCGCCGAGCGGGGCGGCAAGGTACTGCTGGTCACCGTGATGAACCCGTCGAAGAACGAGCACAACGCGGTCTACAAGGAGACCGCGAAGCTCTTCGACTGGGGTTTCGAGGCGGCCGGCAAGGTCGAGCCGGTGGGTGAGCTGGTGCGGCCGAGGAGCGCGGCGCAGGCCGGCGCCCGGCCGGGCCCGTCCGCCTCCCCCGGTGAGGCCGGGGGCACCGGGGACGGGGGCGTCGCGGCCGGTTCGAAGCCGGTGGCGAGCGCCGCGCCGGGCGGCGGCACCGACGGCTTCGGGGTCGCGCTGGGCGTCGCCGGCGGGGCGCTGGTGCTGCTCGCGGGCGGAGCCTTCCTGGTCAACCGGCGCTGGCCGCTGCCGGACCTGGTGCGCCGCCGCTCGCGTCCGTGAGCCCGGGGACCTCGTCCCGCTTGCTCCGCGTCGCCGTCCAGGCGGCGCAGAACAGGACCAGTTTCGAGGTGAGGTTGATCCACAGCAGCAGGGCCACCGGAACGCCGAACGCGCCGTACATGCTCTTCGCGGCCACACCCTGCAGGTAGCCGCTGAGCAGCAGCTTCAGCAGCTCGAAGCCGACCGCGCCGATAAGGGCGGCGACGAGCAGACGGTGCCGGCCGGGTTCGACGCCGGGCAGCAGGGTGAGGACGTACAGCAGGAGCAGGAAGTCGGCCCCGACGGCGACGGCGAACGCCGCGACGTGCAGGACGATCCCGCCCCAGCCGCCCGCCTCCAGCCCGATGGCGTCGCTGATCCGGCCGACCATCGCGGAGGCGACGGTGGAGGCGACCAGGGTGACCAGGACCGCGCCGCCCAGGCCGACGAGGGTGCCCAGGTCCTTGCCCTTGCCCACGAGGGGGTTCTCCTCCTCGTCGGGCAGCTCCCACACCGCGCGCAGGCATTCGCGCATGGAACCGGCCCATCTGATGCCGGTGAACAGCAGCACGGCGCCGGCGATGAGTCCGACGGTGCCGGCGTTCTCCACCAGCCCCCCGACGTCCAGCTGGTCGGAGATGCCGGGCACCTGGTCGGCGATCTCGTCCTGGAGGGTGTCCTGCTGCTCCCGGCCGAGCGTGGCGGCGCCGATCGAGGCGGCCACGGTGAGCAGTGGGAACAGCGCGACGAAGCTGGTGAACGTCATCGTTGCGGCCAGCCGCGTCCAGTGCACCCGGTCCAGACGCTCGTACGACCGCCACGCGTGCGTGAGCATCAGCCGGGCCGTCCACGGCCCGACGATCGGGAGCTTTTTCAGCCAGTCCATGATCCGCCCCTGCCCCCCTCGTGGAAGCCCCATGTCCCGGTACCCCGGAACCGGGCCTCCGTGACCGGTGGCGGAGCGGACGGCCCCTCACCAGTCGGCCACCGCCAGGGCGTACATCGCCGCCCAGACCAGGCCGATCACGGCGAGCGCGCGGTCGCCCAGCACCACGTCCTCGGGTTCGCCCGCGGTCCCGCGGTCGGCGAAGACGGCGTACCGGAGGACGGCGAGGACGAAGGCGATCACGGACAGCTGCCGCCAGGGCAGCACGCTGGTGTGCGGCACGCCGCCCTCCTCCAGGGCCCACAGGCAGTAGCCGAGGACGGCGACGCCGGCGGCGAGCTGCCAGACGAAGCGGAGGTAGCCGGTGGTGTACTCGGTGAGCAACGCGCGTGTGGCGCCCGTCTCCCCGGTCATCTGCACGGCTTCGGAGTAGCGCTTGGCGGCGACCATGAACAGGGCGCCGAACCCGGTGGTGATGAGGAACCAGCGGGACAGGGGGATGCCGAGGGCGAGACCGCCGATCACCGCGCGCATCACGAAGCCGGTGGTGACGACGGCGAGGTCGACGACGAGGACCTGCTTGAGGCTGAAGCAGTACGCCAGTTGCATGGCGAGGTAGGCGGTCAGCAGGGCGGCGGCCTCCGGGGGGCACAGCCGGACCGCGACGGCGGGCGCGAGGGCGCCGAGGGCGATTCCGGTGGCGTAGGCGACCGGCACGGGAACCCGGCCGGCGGCGACCGGGCGGCGGCACTTGACCGGGTGGGCACGGTCGGCGGCGGCGTCCCGCGCGTCGTTGACGAGGTAGACGGCGGCGGCGCAGGCGGTGAACAGGACGAAGAGCAGGGCGAGCCGGGTCAGGGCGTGGACGGAGAACAGTTCGCCGGCGGCGGCCGGGGCGGCGATCACCAGGACGTTCTTGACCCACTGCTTGGGCCGCGCGGTCAGCAGCAGCCCCGTGAGGAGGCCGCCCGTGTCGGACGGCGCGGTCCGCCGCCGGTCGGAGCGCTCGCGCAGGAGGGTCACGCGGGGCCTCCCGTCATCCAGCGGGCGCCGAGGCGGGCGGCGAGCGCGCCGAGGACGGCGCCGGCCGCCACGTCCGACGGGTAGTGGACGCCGGCGACCAGGCGGGACACACAGACGGCCGCGGCGAGCGGGGGCACCGCGCGAAGGCCCAGCGCGCCGAAGGCGACGGCCGCGGCAGCGGAGGAGGTGGCGTGCGAGCTGGGGAAGGAGTGCCGGCCGACCGTGCCGACCAGGGGTTCGACGTGCGCGGGCCGCGGACGGCGCACGACCCGTTTCACGACCGATCCGGCGACGTGGGCGCCCGCGGTGAGCGCGGTGCCGCGCAGCCAGGCGCCGCGCCGGGCACGGTCCACGGCGGCCCCGGCGAGCCCGGTCACGAGCCACACCGCCCCGTGCTCCCCCGCCCGGGACAGGACCCGCGCGGCCACCGCCACGCGCGGGTCCGCGCCGCACGCTCTGAAGGCCGAGACGATCCGGCGGTCCATGGCGTGCAGGCCGGGGGCGCGGGGGAGGTCGTGGAGGTCGTCCATGGGGACCCACTGTTCACGCCCGGCGGACCGGAATGCCCGTCACCAGGGAGCGACATCCCATTAATCACTCGTTTCAGGGACGGGGAAGACGTTTCAAAACTAAAAAGTCACATAGGGACGATACGGTCACCGTCATGCCTGCCGACACCGTTCCCGTCACGGGGTGGGGCCGTACCGCTCCCTCCGCCGCCCGGCTGATCCGCCCACGGACGTACGAGGAGGCCGCCCTGGCCGTGCGGGGGTGCGGGGCCCGCGGTGGCATCGCGCGAGGACTGGGGCGGGCGTACGGGGACGCGGCGCAGAACGCGGGCGGCGCCGTGCTCGACATGACGGGTCTGGACCGCGTGCACGCGGTCGACGCCGACGGCGGCACCGTGCTGTGCGACGCGGGCGTCTCCCTGCACCGGCTGATGGAGGTGCTGCTGCCGCTCGGCTGGTTCGTGCCGGTGACGCCGGGCACCCGCTACGTGACGGTCGGCGGGGCGATCGGCGCCGACATCCACGGCAAGAACCACCATGTCTCCGGCTCCTTCTCCCGCCACGTGCTGTCCCTGGAACTGCTCACCGCCGACGGGCGGGTCCGTACGGTCGTGCCGGGCACGCCGCTGTTCGAGGCGACCGCGGGCGGCATGGGCCTGACCGGGGTGGTCCTCACCGCGACGATCCGGCTCCAGCCGGTGGAGACCTCGCTGATGTGCGTCGACACCGAGCGCGCGGACGACCTCGACGACCTGATGGCCCGCCTCGCCGACACCGACCACCGCTACCGCTACTCGGTCGCCTGGATCGATCTGCTGGCCCGCGGCCGGGCCACCGGCCGCGCGGTGCTCACGCGCGGCGACCACGCCCCCCTGGACGCACTGCCCCGGAGCGGCCGTGCGCGCCGGGAGCCCCTCTCCTTCCGCACCTCCCGGCTCCCGGCCGCCCCCTCCTTCCTCCCCGGGGGTCTGCTCAGCCGCACCACCGTGGGGCTGTTCAACGAGCTCTGGTACCGCAAGACCCCCCGCGCCCGGACGGGGCAGCTCCAGTGCATCCCCGCGTTCTTCCACCCCCTCGACGGCGTGCCGCACTGGAACCGGGTCTACGGCCGGGGCGGCTTCGTGCAGTACCAGTTCGTCGTCGGACACGGCCGGGAGGACGCCCTGCGCCGGATCGTGCGCCGGATCTCCGGGCGCCGGTGCCCGTCCTTCCTCGCCGTCCTCAAGCGCTTCGGGGAGGCCGACCCGGGCTGGCTGTCCTTCCCGGTGCCGGGGTGGACCCTGGCCCTGGACGTCCCGGCGTCCCTGCCCGGCCTCGGCGGCTTCCTCGACGAGCTCGACGAGGAGGTCGTCGGCGCCGGCGGGCGCGTCTACCTGGCCAAGGACTCCCGGCTGCGCCCGGAACTGCTCGCGGCCATGTACCCCCGTCTGGACGACTTCCGCGCGCTGCGCGCCGATCTCGACCCGCGCGGGGTGTTCGTCTCCGACCTGGCCCGCCGCCTCCATCTCTAGACAACCTCCAGGAGCTGTCATGAAGGACGCCTTCGGCCTCCCCCAGTCCCTGCTCGTCCTCGGCGGTACGTCCGAGATCGCGCTGGCCACCGCGCGGCGGCTGATCGCCCGCCGCACCCGCACGGTGTGGCTGGCCGGCCGCCCCTCCCCGGGCCTGGACGAGGCCGCCGGACAGCTGCGCGGCCTCGGCGCCGAGGTGCGCACGGTCGCCTTCGACGCACTCGACCCCGCCGCCCACGAGGACGCGCTCGGCAAGGTCTTCGCCGAGGGCGACGTCGACCTGGTGCTGCTCGCCTTCGGCACCCTGGGCGACCAGGCGCACGACGAGCGGGACCCCCGGGCCGCGGTGCGGGTCGCGCAGACCAACTACACCGGAGCGGTCTCGGCGGGCCTGGTGTGCGCGGGCGCGCTCCAGGCACAGGGCCACGGCTCGCTGGTGGTGCTGTCCTCCGTGGCGGGCGAGCGGGCCCGCCGCGCGAACTTCATCTACGGCTCCAGCAAGGCCGGCCTGGACGCCTTCGCCCAGGGTCTCGGCGACGCGCTGCACGGCACGGGGGTGCACGTCATGGTCGTACGTCCCGGGTTCGTCCGCACCCGGATGACCGCCGGGCTCCCCGAGGCGCCGCTGGCCACCACGCCCGAGGCGGTCGCGGCGGCCGTCGAGCTGGGGCTGCGGCGCCGCGCGGAGACCGTGTGGGTGCCGGGGGCGCTGCGGGTGGTGATGTCGGCGCTGCGGCACCTGCCGCGCGGGGTGTTCCGTCGGCTGCCGCTCTGACGGCCGGCCGGGGGCGCTCAGTGGGCGGAGACGGACCCCCGGTCCACGCTTCCGGACTGCGGGGGCACCGCCAGGGAGCCGAAGGAGAACTCGCGCAGCTTGCGCCACACCCCGTCGGCGCCCTGTTCGTAGAGCGCGAAGCCGGTGCAGGGCCACTCGGCCTCGTAGCCGGCGAGTTCCTCGAAGGCGCGGTCCATGGCCGCTTCCTCGATGCCGTGCGCCACGGTGACGTGCGGGTGGTACGGGAACTGCAGTTCGCGGGCGACGGGGCCGGAGGCGTGGCGGATCCGCTTCTGCAGCCAGGTGCACGCCGCACCGCCCTCGACGACCTGGACGAACACCACCGGCGTCAGCGGCCGGAAGGTGCCGGTGCCGGACAGCCGCATGGGGAACGGGCGGGCGGCCGCGGCGACCTCGCCCAGGTGCGCCTCGACGGCCGGCAGCTCGGCGTCGCCGATCTCCGTCGGCGGCAGCAGGGTGACGTGCGTGGGGATACCGTGAGCCGCGGCGTCGCCGAAGCCCGCGCGCAGCTGCTGAAGCCTGCTGCCGTGAGGCTCCGGGACCGCGATCGACACGCCGATCGTTACGGTCCCCACGTCGTCTCCTGTCGTTGTGGTGGAGCGGGGTGGAACTGCGGTGAGCGCCGGGTGACCGCCCGAGCGGTCACCCTGTCATCGACTGTACGGCCACGGCCCGGATGCGGGCAGGCGCAACCGGAGTGACGTGCAGCGCTGCGCGGTGGTACGGATCGCCGCCGCGGGCCGGTTCAGCGCCGGTTCGACGCCCGGTGGGCCGGGGCCCGGCGGTTCAGTGCTTGGCGGGCAGGAAGCCGACCCGGTCGTACGCCCGGGAGAGGGTCTCCGCGGCGACGGCGCGCGCCTTCTCCGCGCCCTTGGCCAGGACCGAGTCGAGCGTCTCGGGGTCGTCCAGGTACTGCTGGGTGCGCTCCCTGAAGGGGGTCACGAACTCGACCATGACCTCGGCGAGGTCCGTCTTGAGCGCGCCGTAGCCCTTGCCGTCGTACTTCTCCTCCAGTGCGGGGATGTCCGCTCCGGTGAGGGTCGAGTAGACCGTCAGGAGGTTGCTCACACCGGGCTTCTCCACGACGTCGTAGCGGATCACCGTGTCGGTGTCGGTGACCGCGCTCCTCACCTTCTTGGCGGTGGCCTTCGGCTCGTCCAGAAGGTTGATGAGGCCCTTCGGCGAGGACGCCGACTTGCTCATCTTGACCGTCGGGTCCTGGAGGTCGTAGATCTTCGCCGTCTCCTTGAGGATGTACGCCTCCGGCGTCCTGAACGTCTCGCCGAACCGGCCGTTGAAACGCTCGGCGAGGTCACGGGTGAGCTCGATGTGCTGGCGCTGGTCCTCGCCCACCGGCACCTCGTCGGCCTGGTAGAGCAGGATGTCCGCGACCTGCAGGACCGGGTACGTGAACAGGCCGACCGAGGCGCGGTCGGCGCCCTGCCTGGCGGACTTGTCCTTGAACTGGGTCATGCGGGAGGCCTCGCCGAAGCCGGTGAGGCAGTTCATGACCCAGGCGAGCTGGGCGTGCTCGGGCACGTGGCTCTGCACGAAGAGGGTGCAGCGGTCCGGGTCCAGACCGGCGGCCAGCAGCTGGGCGACGGCCAGCCGGGTGTTGGCGCGCAGCTCGGCCGGGTCCTGCGGGACCGTGATCGCGTGCAGGTCGACGACCATGTAGAACGCGTCGTGGGTCTCCTGCAGGGCCACCCACTGGCGGACGGCGCCGAGGTAGTTGCCGAGGTGGAACGAGCCTGCGGTGGGCTGGATTCCGGAGAGCACGCGGGGTCGGTCAGTCGCCATGCCCACCATTCTCTCAGGCTCCGGGGGGTCGCTCGGGCACGGGTCCGGAACAGGAAGTTCCGGTCCGACCCGGTGGTGTGACAGGGGACGGGAGGCGGGAGGGGCGGCGACCGGTGTGCGCGGTGGCGACGGGCACGGCGGCGGTGCCGACGGGGCGGCCCGGGCGGCCTGCGGGATCGCGGCCTGGAGCGCAGGAATCCCGCGGGTACGCCGTGCGGCGGCCCGGTACGTGACCGGACCGCCGCGGGCGCGTCGGGCGGGGCAGGCCGCCTCAGCCGAGGTCGATCTCCGGGTAGAGCGGGAAGCCGGCGACCAGGTCGGTGGCGCGGCGGGAGATCTCGTCGGCGACCTTCGCGTCGAGGACGTGAGCGGCCTTGGAGGGGGCGCCGGACTTGGTGGTGCCGGGCTCCGTGGTGGTCAGGACGCGGTCGATGAGACCCGCGACCTCGTCCATCTCCGCCGTGCCCAGACCGCGCGTGGTCAGTGCGGGGGTGCCGATGCGGATGCCGGAGGTGTACCAGGCGCCGTTGGGGTCGGCGGGGATGGCGTTGCGGTTGGTGACGATGCCCGAGTCGAGGAGGGCGGCCTCGGCCTGGCGGCCGGTGAGGCCGTAGGAGGTGGCGACGTCGATCAGGTTGAGGTGGTTGTCGGTGCCGCCGGTGACCAGGGTGGCGCCGCGGCGCGTCAGGCCCTCGGCGAGGGCACGGGAGTTGTCGACGACGCGCCGGGCGTAGTCCTGGAAGGCGGGCTGCCTGGCCTCGGCGAGGGCGACGGCCTTGGCGGCCATGACGTGCGGGAGCGGGCCGCCGAGGACCATCGGGCAGCCGCGGTCGACCTGGTCCTTGAGGGAGTCGTCGCACAGCACCATGCCGCCGCGCGGGCCGCGCAGCGACTTGTGGGTGGTGGTGGTGACGATCTGGGCGTGCGGTACCGGGTCGAAGTCGCCGGTGAGGACCTTCCCGGCGACGAGACCGGCGAAGTGGGCCATGTCGACCATGAGCGTGGCGCCGACCTCGTCGGCGATCTCGCGCATGATCCGGAAGTTCACCAGACGGGGGTAGGCGGAGTAGCCGGCGACGATGATCAGCGGCCTGAACTCGCGCGCCGAGACGCGCAGGGCCTCGTAGTCGATCAGGCCGGTGGCCGGGTCGGTGCCGTAGGAGCGCTGGTCGAACATCTTGCCGGAGATGTTCGGGCGGAAGCCGTGGGTGAGGTGGCCGCCGGCGTCCAGGGACATGCCGAGCATGCGCTGGTTGCCGAAGGCCTGGCGGAGCTCGGCCCAGTCGGCCTCGGAGAGGTCGTTGACCTGGCGGGCGCCGGTCTTCTCCAGGAAGGGGGCCTCGACGCGGTCGGCGAGGACGGACCAGAAGGCGACGAGGTTGGCGTCGATGCCGGAGTGCGGCTGGACGTAGGCGTGGCGGGCGCCGAAGAGCTCCTTGGCGTGCTCGGCGGCGAGCGACTCGACGGTGTCCACGTTGCGGCAGCCGGCGTAGAAGCGGCGGCCGACGGTGCCCTCGGCGTACTTGTCGCTGAACCAGTTGCCCATCGCGAGGAGGGTGGCCGGGGAGGCGTAGTTCTCGGAGGCGATCAGCTTGAGCATCTCGCGCTGGTCGGCGACCTCCTGGCCGATGGCGTCGGCGACGCGCGGCTCGACGGCGCGGATGACGTCGAGGGCGGAGCGGAAGGCGGTGGACGCGGGGGTGAGCGGCTGCTCGGCGGCTGACATGGGGACCTCCGGACGTGGCGTTCTGCGTTCACGGTACGGCCCAGGCGCACGGCACATGTGTCCGGACCCGAGGGGCCCGGGGCCGCTTCCCGATGGTTGCTCCATCCCAGCGCGCCAGTCACGGCCCACGGTCACATTACCGGGCGGCGCGAAGTGCCACGGGGGCGTCCACCATGCGGGCGACGGCGTCCACCCCGTCGGTGCGGGCGGCGCGGGCGGCGCGGGCGGCGCGGGCGGCGCGCTAGAGGATCACGTGCGGCAGGAAGCGGGCGTACTCGTCCGTCACCAGGCCCGACGACTCACGGATGCCCAGGCCCGCCGACTCGTTCTCCACCACCCAGGTGCCGAGGACGACGTGGTTGCCGTCGAAGTCGGGAAGAGGGGCGAGTTGCTGGTAGCAGCAGGGTTCGTCGCGGAGGACGGGGTCGGCGCCGGGCTCGTGGAGGGTCACGCCGGCGCCCTCACGGCCGAGCAGGGGCTTGGCGGCCCAGCCGGTGGTGTCCGCCAGCTCCCGCGGGCCGTCCAGGTAGGCGGGGAGGAGGTTGGGGTGGCCGGGGTGGAGCTCCCAGAGGATCGCCAGCAGGGCCTTGTTGCTGAGCAGCATCTTCCAGGCGGGCTCGATCCACAGGGTGGTGCCGGTGCCGCCGCCGTTGTCGAGGGTGTCGAGGACGTGGTCGGCGAAGCGGTCGGTGGTGAGCCACTCCCAGGGGTACAGCTTGAAGATGCTGCGGATGAACCGGAGCCGGTTGTCGACGAAGCGGCCGGAGAGGCGGTCCCAGCCGATCTCCTCCATGGAGATCCAGTCGGTGTCGAGGCCGGCCTGCTCGGCGGTCTCCTTGAGATAGGCGACGGTCATGAGGTCCTCGCCGAGTTCGTCGGCGGAGGAGTGGGCGAAGTACAGCGGGGCGCCCGGCGGGAGGAGGGCGGCCTGCCTCCTCCAGGCGTCGACGAGGCGTTCGTGGAGGGAGTTCCACTGGTCGGCGCCGGGGAAGCGTTCCTCCATCCAGAACCACTGGGGGGAGGCGGCCTCCACGAGGGAGGTCGGGGTGTCGGCGTTGTACTCCAGGAGCTTCGCGGGACCCCTCCCGTCGTAGCGGAGGTCGAAGCGGCCGTAGACGGAGGGGAGTTCCGCGCGCCGGTGCCAGGCCTCGGCGACCACCCGGGCGATGCGCGGGTCGGTGATGCCGAGGTCGGCGAAGCGGCCGGCGGTGACGATGTGCTCGGCTGCGGCGAGGCACATGCCGTGCAGTTCCTCGACGACCTCCTCCAGCGCCTCGATCTCCTCCAGGCTGAAGACGTAGTAGGCGCTCTCGTCCCAGTAGGGGCGCAGGGACCCGTCGGGGTGACGGGTGAGCGGGTAGACGAGCCCCTGCTCCTCGACGGTCTCCTGCCAGCCGGGGCGGGGCTCGGTCGTACGCCGTTCCATGACCCGCTCAGCCGCCGCTGCTGCCGGAGCCCGAGCAGCCGAAGCCGCCCCGGTCGACGGCCTCGCTGCGGCTGAAGGTGCCGTCGTCGGCGTAGCCGTTGCTGACGTCGGCGTCGTAGTACCAGTCGGCGTCGGTGCGGGTCCTGCCGGCCGAACCGGAAGCGGTCCCGGAGGAGGTGCAGCTCCTGTCGGCGACGATCTTGTAGCCGTTGAGGTGGTCGTAGCTGTCCCGGTCCACGCACCGCCGGTCCGGATCCGACCCGCACGAGGTCAAGGCCGCCGCGAGGACGCCCATCCCCCCGAGCACCACCGTGCTGGACCGCAACCGCCGCCGTGACTGAGCCATGTCCTTCACTCCCCCTCGCACTCCCCGGGTCACTTCTCCCGGCCCGCGGCGGACAGCCTAGAGACCGGCCGGCCGCCGCACGCGGGAGCCCCCTGCCGAGGGCACTCCCCGGTTGCCCGTTTGCCGCCTTTGGCGCGTTATGCCGGCTCGGCGCGTCAGGGCAGCGCCCGGCACAGGGCGTCCAGGGCGCGGGTCCAGGCGTGGTCCGGCGGGGTGGCGTAGCCGACGACCAGGCCGTCGCCCGCCACGGTGTCGGCGGCGGGATGGCGGAAGCGGGAGAGGCCGTGGACGGCGAGGTTCTGCCAGGCGGCGGCCTGGACCACGGACCGTTCGGTGCCGGGCGGGAGTCGGAGGACGGCGTGCAGGCCGGCCGCGATGCCGGTGATCCGGACGCCGGGGGCCCGGGCGGCGAGGGACTCGACCAGGGAGTCGCGACGGCGGCGGTAGCGCAGGCGGGCGGCGCGGACGTGGCGGTCGTAGGCGCCGGAGGTGAGGAACTCGGCGAGGGTGAGCTGGTCGAGGACGCCGACGGAGCGACCGCCGCCGTGGGCCATGACGTCCGGGACCAGGGACGGGGGCAGGACCACCCAGCCGAGGCGGAGTCCGGGGGCGAGGGACTTGCTGGCCGTGCCGAGGTAGACCACGTGGTCGGGATCGAGGTCCTGGAGCGCGCCGACGGCCTGGCGGTCGTAGCGGAACTCGCCGTCGTAGTCGTCCTCCAGGATCAGTCCGCCGGTGCGGCGGGCCCAGTCGACGACGGCGGCGCGGCGCTCGGGCCGCAGGGCGCCGCCCAGCGGGAACTGGTGGGCGGGGCTGAGCAGTACCGCGTCGGCGTCGCCCGGGTCCTGCGCGCGGGTGCCGAGGGAGTCGAAGGGCAGCGGGGTGGTGGTCAGGCCGGCGCGGGTGGCCAGGTCCCAGTGGACGTCCAGTCCGTAGGACTCCACGGCGAGGACACGGGCGCCGCGGGCGCGCAGGGCCTCGCAGAGGAGGCGGAGGCCGCCGGCGAAACCGGAGCAGACGACGATCCGTTCGGGGTCGGCGCGTACGCCGCGCACCCGGGCGAGGTAGTCCGCGAGGGCCGTGCGCAGTTCGGGGCGGCCGCGCGGGTCGCCGTAGCCGAGGGCGTCGTGCGGTGCGGCGGCGAGGGCGCGGCGGGCGGCCCTGAGCCATTCGGCGCGGGGGAAGGAGGCGAGGTCGGGGGTGCCCGGCACGAGGTCGTACGGAGGCCGGCCGGGGGCCCGGCGCGGGGAGGGCCGGCGGGCCGGCGGACGGGGCACCGCGCGGTCGGCGACCCGGGTGGCGGAGCCCTGCCGGGCCGTGAGCCAGCCCTCGGCGACCAGGTCGGCGTAGGCGTCGGCGACGGTGTTGCGGGCGATGCCCAGGTCGGCGGCGAGCGAGCGGGAGGAGGGCAGCCGGGCGCCGGGGGCGAGCCGGCCGGTGCGGACGGCCTCGCGCAGGGCGTCGGTCAGGCCGCGGCGCAGGCCGGGGCCGGCCGGTTCGAGGTGCAGGTCGATGCCGAAAGTGGCCCAGCGTTCTGCCATGGAAGTGGACCATACCCCTGGGCTGCCTTGCTCCTAGGGTCGAGGCATGAGCACTGCCGAAACGAACACGACGTACGCCGCCGAGCCGCCCGTCCGGCTGGAGTGGGCCCGGCACGCCCCCGAGGTCTACAAGGCGATGGTCCGGCTGGACTCCGCCGCCAGGAAGGGTCTCGACGCCAGGCTGTACGAGCTGGTCAAGATCCGGGCCTCGCAGCTCAACCACTGCGCGTTCTGCCTGGACATGCACACCAAGGACGCGCTCGCGGCGGGCGAGAGCGTCGAGCGGATCGTGCAGCTCGGCGCGTGGGAGGAGTCGCGGCACTTCTACACGGAGAAGGAGCTCGCGGCGATCGAGCTGACCGATGCGGTCACCGTGCTGACGGACGGCTTCGTGCCGGACGAGGTGTACGAGCGGGCCGCCAAGCAGTTCGAGGAGCCGGAGCTGGCGCAGCTGATCGCCGCGATCGCGGTGATCAACGCGTGGAACCGGTTCGGCGTGACCTGCCGGATGACGCCGGGTCACTACACGCCGGGGCAGCACGGGTGACGGCTCGTACGACCCGTCTCGACGCCGGTGTCCGCAGCGCGCTGCGGGCGGTGAGCGCCGCCGCCGGGAAGGGCCTCGGCGATCCCGGGCTGGCCGAGCTGGTCCAGATCCGCGCCTCGCAGCTCAACCACTGCGCGTTCTGCCTCGGCATGCACCTCGCGATCGCCCGCGAGGACGGGGTGGTGCGCGAGGCGCAGCTCGATCTGCTGGACGCCTGGGAGGAGGCCGGGGCCGACGTCTTCGACGCGCGGGAGCGGGCCGCGCTGGAGCTGACGGAGGCGGTCACGGTGCTGACCGGGGGGTTCGTGCCGGACGAGGTGTACGAGCGGGCGGCCCGGCACTTCGACGCCGCCCGGCTCGCCCACCTCGTCGCACTGATCACCGCGGTCAACAGCTGGAACCGGCTGATGGTCGCCCGCCGGATCCCCCCGGGCTCCACCGAGTGGTGAACCGAGGGGTCAGGACAGCCACGTGCGCCAGGTGGACTCGTGGCTGTCCACCCACCTCTCCGCCGCCTCCCGGGGCGACAGCTTCTGCTCGGCGATCATCAGGGAGACCTCGTTCTGGTCCTCGGTCGTCCACCTGAACCGCTTCAGGAAGTCCGCCGCCTCGCCGCCGTGCTCCGCGAAGTCCGCGTTGAGGTACTTCTGCAGCGGGGTCACCGGGTAGGCACAGGCGACCTCCGCCGGGTCGGCGTCGCAGCCCTCCTCGTACGCGGGCAGCTTCACCTCGGTCATCGGCACCTTCTCGAACAGCCACTGGGGTGTGTACCAGTAGGTGAGGAAGGGCTTCTTCTCCTTGGCGAACTGCTTGATCTGGGTGATCTGCGCGGCCTCGGAGCCGGCGAACACCACCCGGTAGTCCAGCTTCAGGTTCCTCACCAGCGCCTTGTCGTGGGTGACGTAGGACGGGGAGCCGTCCATCAGCTGGCCCTTGCCACCGCTCTCCGGGGTGCGGAACCGCTCGGCGTACTTGTTGAGGTTCTTCCAGTCCGTGACGTCGGGGTGCTGCTTCGCGAAGTACGTCGGCACGAACCAGCCGATGTGCCCGGTGACGCCGAGGTCGCCGCCGTTCACGATCGTCTTCTTGTCGTCGACGTACCGCTGCTCCTGCTCCGGGTGCCCCCAGTCCTCCAGGACGGCGTCGACCCGGCCCTGGCTGAGCGCGTCCCAGGCGGGCACCTCGTCGACCTGGACGGTGTCGACGCGGTAACCGAGTTCGCGCTCCAGCAGGTACTGGGCGACGGCCACGTTGGCCTGCGCGCCGACCCAGGACTGCACGGACAGGGTGACCGTCCCGGCGCCCCGGGCGTTCGCGAAGGGGGACGCCTGCTCGGTCATGTCGGCAGCGCCGCAGCCGGTGGTCAGCACCAGCGCGGCGACGGCCGCCGTCACACGTGTGCGGGACATCTCAGGCTCCCTTCGCCGTACGGCGCCCGGTCGGCTGGGTCACCCGGTCGAGCATCAGGCCGAGGCAGACGATCGCGGCCCCGGCGACCAGGCCGGTCGCCAGGTCGCCCTGGGCGAGGCCGAAGACGACGTCGTAGCCGAGCGCTCCGCCGCCGACCAGGCCGCCGATGACGACGACGGCGAGGACCAGGACCACGCCCTGGTTGACGGCGAGCAGCAGCGCCGGGCGGGCCAGCGGGAGCTGGACCTGGCGCAGCTGCTGGGCGCCGGTGGCGCCGAGGGAGCGGGCCGATTCCAGGGCGGCCGGGTCGACCTGGCGCAGCCCCTGGGTGGTGATGCGGGCGACGGCGGGGAGCGCGTAGACGATCGCGGCGGCGACGGCCGGGGCGCGGCCGACGCCGAACAGGGCGACGACCGGGATCAGGTACACGAACTGCGGCATCGTCTGGAGCACGTCCAGGACGGGACGCAGCAGGCGCTCGACGCGGTTGCTGCGGGCGGCTGCGACGCCGGTCGCGAAGCCGATGACGAGGGTCACCGCGACGGCCGCGAGGACCTGCGAGAGCGTGTCCAGGGACGGCTTCCACACGCCGAGCATCCCAATCGCGGCCATGGCGAGCACCGCGGTGAGCGCGGTGCGCCAGGTGCCGATCAGCCAGGCCGGGGCGGCGACGGTCAGGAGCACCGCCCACCAGGGCAGCCCCTGCAGGCCGCCCCGGAGCGGGTCGAGGACCCAGGTGGTGAAGTGGCCCGCCCAGTCGGCGGTGCCGCCGATGACGGGGACGCCGGAGTAGAGGTGGCCGGTCATCCACCCGACGGCCCGGTTGACCGGCTCGGCGATGCCGACGACCCATCCGTCGGGCCACTCCAGGCGGTCCGCCAGACGTCCGGCGACCGCGACGGCCACGGCGGCGGTCCCGGCGTACGCCCACAGCGCGCGGGCGCGCGGCGCGGGCGCCCGTCCGAGTCGCGCGCCGGCCGCACCGGTCACCCGGTCGAGGACGACGGCGAGCAGCACGATCGGGATGCCGGCCGCGAGCGCGGCGCCGACGTCGACCGAGGCCAGCGCCTGGTAGACGCGGTCGCCGAGGCCGCCGGCGCCGATCACGGAGGCGATGACGGCCATGGACAGCGCCATCATGATCGTCTGGTTGAGGCCGAGGAGGAGTTCCCTGCGGGCCAGCGGGACGCGGGCGGTCAGCAGGCGCTGGCGGGCGGTGGTCCCGAGCGACTCGACCGCCTCCAGCACCTCCCTGTCGGCGCCGCGCAGGCCGAGCGCGGTGAGGCGGGCCATGGGCGGGGCGGCGTAGACGACGGTGGCCAGGACGGCCGCGGGAACGCCGATGCCGAAGACCAGGACGACGGGGAGGAGGTAGGCGAAGGCCGGAAGGACCTGCATGGTGTCGAGGACCGGGCGCAGGACGCGGTCCATGCGGCCGGAGAGGCCGGCCGCGAGGCCGAGGAACGCGCCCACGAGGACGGACGCGGCCACCGCCACGACCATCAGGGCGAGCGTCTGCATGGTCGGCACCCACATGCCGAGCAGGCCGCACGCCAGGAACGCGGTCGCGGTGCCGAGGGCCAGGCGGAGGCCGGCGACGCGCCAGGCGATCAGGGCGGACACGGCGGTCACCCCCGCCCAGCCGACGGCGAGGAGGGCGAGGTAGACGGCGCGTACGGCGATGACGACGGTGTTGCTGACGTGGCCGAGGAAGTGGAGGAACAGGGGGTGCGTGTCCCTGTTGTCGATGATCCAGTCGCTGATTCCGGCGAGGGAGGCGGAGACGTCGATCGTGAGGGCCTCGGGCCAGGTGCCGTTCGCCCCGCGGGCGGCGGCGAGGGGGGCCAGGACCGCTGCGATGAGGGCGAGGGCGAGGAGCTTGCGGGTGGTCCTGTGCGCCAGAACGCCCGGCGGGGACGCCTTACGGGGTGCCGCTGTGAGCGTTGCCGTCATGCCGGCTCCTCGGTGGTGGCCGTGGGGCGTGCCGGCTCGCGGCGCCGGGCCGGTGCCGCTGCGCCCGCCCTCCCTCTCTCCCGGCCTCGCTCGAACGGGGGGACCCCCGTCGTCCCGGCGGCGCGACCGTCCGCGGCCGTGGCGCCTGCGACCACATCCAGCAGCGCTGCCGGGTCGACCACGCCCAGGCAGCGGCCCTCGTCCATGATCCGGGCCGGGCTGCCCGCGCGGGCCACCGTCTCTATGGCCTCCGAGACCGTGGCGTCGGGGCGGATCGCCGGGCCCGTGGCGGTCTCCTCCGAGGAGGCGGCGGGGCGCATCGCCGTGCGGACCGTCAGGACCTGTTCGCGGGGGACGTCGCGGACGAACGCGCGGACGTAGTCGTCGGCGGGTGAGCCGACGATCTCCTCGGGGGTGCCGAGCTGGACCACGCGGCCGTCGCGCATCAGGGCGATGCGGTCGCCGAGCTTCAGGGCTTCCTGGAGGTCGTGGGTGATGAAGACCATCGTGCGGCCCTCCTCGCGGTGCAGCCGCACCACCTCCTCCTGCATGTCCCGCCGGATCAGCGGGTCGAGCGCGCTGAACGGCTCGTCGAAGAGGAGGACCTCGGGGTCCACCGCCAGCGCCCGTGCCAGGCCGACGCGCTGGCGCTGGCCGCCGGAGAGCTGGGCGGGTCTGCGCTGCTCCATGCCTTCCAGCCCGACCTTGGCGACCACCTCGGCGGCCCGCTGCCGGCGTTCCGCCTTGCCCACGCCCTGGATCTCCAGGCCGTAGGCCACGTTGTCGAGGACGGTGCGGTGCGGCAGCAGGCCGAAGTGCTGGAAGACCATGGCGGCGCGGTGCCGGCGCAGTGCGCGCAGCCGGGCCCCGTCCATGGCGCGGACGTCCTCGCCGTCGATGGCGATGGCGCCGGCGGTCGGCTCGATCAGCCGGGTGAGACAGCGCACCAGCGTGGACTTGCCCGAGCCGGACAGGCCCATGACGACGAAGACCTCGCCCTTGCGCACGTCGAAGGAGACGTCCCGCACGGCGGCGGTGCAGCCGGTGCGGGAGCGCAGCTCGGCCGGGTCGAGGGCGGTGAGGTCCGGGTCGCCGGGGACGCGGTCGGCCCTGGGGCCGAAGACCTTCCACAGCCCCTCGACGGAGAAGACGGGAGCGGTGCTCGCGGTACTCATCGCGCACCACCGCCGATCAGGTCGACGGCGCGTTCCCCGACCATCAGGACCGCGATCATCGGGTTCACGGCGGTCATGGCCGGGAAGACGGAGGCGTCCGCGATCCGGATGCCCTCCAGGCCCCGGATCCTCAGCTCGGGGTCGACCACGGCCTGTTCGTCGTCCACGGCGCCCATGCGGCAGGTGCCCGCCGGGTGGTAGACGGTGTGCGCGACCTTGCGGGCGTACTCGCCGAGCTCCTCGTCGCCGGTGACGTCCGGTCCCGGGGCCACCTCGCGCTTGAGCCAGTCGGCGAGCGGTTCGGTCTTCGCGATCTCGCGGGCGATGCGGATGCCGTCGACGAGGGTACGGCCGTCGTAGTCGTCCTCGTCGGTGAAGTACCGGAAGTCCAGGGCCGGTTTCACGGACGGGTCGGCGCTGGTGAGGTACAGCCGGCCCCGGCTCTTCGGCTTGGGGATGTTCGGGGTCATGGAGACACCGAACTCCGGGCGCTCGTAGCCCAGTCGCTCCGGGTTGTCCGTGAACGGGATCTGGTAGAAGTGGAACATCAGGTCGGGACCCGCGTGTCCGGGGTCGCGGCGGACGAACAGGCCGGCGTCGGAGTCCATCGCGGAGTTCTCCGGGAGGGGCCCGTTCGTCTCCCAGACGATCACCGACTCGGGGTGGTCGAGCAGGTTCTCGCCGACGCCGGGCAGGTCGTGCGCCACGGGTATGCCGAGTGCTTCGAGGTCCTCACGGGGACCGATGCCGGAGTGCAGCAGCAGCCGGGGCGAGTCCACGGCGCCGGCGCACAGCACGACCTCGCCCCGGGCGCGGACGAGGATCTCCTCGCCGTCCTTGGTGCGCACGTGGACGCCCTCGGCGCGGGCGCCGTTCAGCTCCAGCTTGAACGCCCAGGTCTCCAGCAGGAGCGTGAGGTTGGGGCGTTCGTCCATCACCGGGTGCAGGTACGCCACCGACGCCGACGAACGCTTGTTGTCCTCCGGGTGGTAGGCGAGGTCGAAGAAGCCGACGCCCTCGTGGAACGGCTTCTTGTTGAAGCCCTCGATCCTGGGGACCTGAAGAGCCTTCTGCGCGGCGTCGACGAAGTCGCGGGCGATGGCGTTCCGGTCCTTCTCGTCGACCGGGACGATGTTGTTCTTGAGCCGGGCGAAGTACGCCTCCATCGGCACCGCGCCCCAGCCCTTGGCGCCCGCCCGCTCCCACTCGTCCCAGTCGGACGGCAGCGGCTTGAACGCGATGAGCGTGTTGTGCGAGGAGCAGCCGCCCAGGACGCGGGCACGGCTGTGCCGGATGTGCGAGTTGCCGCGCGGCTGTTCGGTGGTCGGGTAGTCGTAGTCCAGCTCGCCGCCGAGCAGGCCCATCCAGCGGCGCAGGGTCAGCACGTCGTCGCGGCCGACGTCGCTGGGGCCGCCCTCGATGACGGCGACGGTGACGTCCGGGTCCTCGGTGAGCCGGGAGGCGATGACGGAGCCTGCGGTGCCGCCGCCTATGACGACGTAGTCGTATGTGTGTTCGCTGTCGTGTTCGTGGGTGTGAGCAGTCATCTGTGCGGTACTCCTCCGGGGACTCGGGAGAGGTGGGATCGTGGTGCGGCTTCGGGACGCGGCGGCGGACGGGGCGCCGTAGGGGGCCGCGTTCAGCCCGCGAACCAGCGCACCGGCTCGGGCGCCAGGTTCTGGTAGACGTGCTTGGTCTCGCGGTACTCGGCGAGACCGGCCGGGCCGAGTTCGCGGCCCACCCCGCTCCTGCCGAAGCCGCCCCACTCGGCCTGCGGGAGGTACGGGTGGAAGTCGTTGATCCACACGGTGCCGTGGCGCAGCCGTCCGGCCACCCGGCGGGCGCGGCCCGCGTCGGCGGTCCACACGGCGCCGGCCAGCCCGTACTCGGTGTCGTTGGCGAGGGCGACGGCCTCGTCCTCGGTGCGGAAGGTCTCGACGGTGAGGACCGGTCCGAAGACCTCCTCGCGTACGACCTTCATCTCGCGGTGACAGCGGTCGAGGACGGTCGGCTCGTAGAAGTAGCCGTTCTCGGGGCGCTCGGCGGACGGTTCGGGGCGCTTGCCGCCGGAGCGCAGCACCGCGCCCTCCCCGAGCGCGGACTCGACGTACGCCTCGACCTTCGCACGCTGCTGCTCGGAGACCAGCGGCCCGCACTCGACGCCGTCCACGGTGCCCCGGCCGAGCCTGATCCTCCGGGCGCGGCGGGCGAGTTCGGTGACGAAGCGGTCCCGGACCGACTCCTCGACGATCAGCCGGGCGCCCGCCGAGCAGACCTGGCCGCTGTGGATGAAGGCCGCGTTGAGGGCCTGGTCGACGGCGGTGTCGAAGCCCTCGTCGGTGGCGCAGGCGTCGGCGAAGACGACGTTGGGGTTCTTGCCGCCGAGTTCGAGGGCCACCCTCTTCACGGTCGGGGCGGCGGCCTGGGCGACCTTGACGCCGCTGACCAGGCCGCCCGTGAAGGAGACGAGGTCGACGCCCGGGTGTTCGGCGAGCCGGGCGCCGACGGTGCGGCCGGGTCCGGTGACGATGTTGGCGACGCCGGCGGGCAGTCCCGCCTCGGTCAGCAGGCCGATGAGGGCGATCGTGGTGAGCGGAGTGATCTCACTGGGCTTGACCACGAAGGTGTTGCCGGCCGCGAGCGCGGGGGCGATCTTCCAACTGGCCTGGAGCAGAGGGTAGTTCCAGGGGGTGATGAGGGCGCAGACGCCGACCGGTTCGTGCACGACGACGCTGTGGACGTCGGACGAGCCCGCGTCGACGACGCGTCCGGGCGCCTCCCCGGCGACCAGGTCGGCGAAGTAGCGGAAGGCGTCGGCGACGCAGTCGATGTCGACGCGCCCCTCCTCGACGGTCTTGCCCGCGTCCCGGCTCTCCAGCAGACCGAGCTCCTCCCGGTCCCGGACCAGCAGGTCGGCCACGCGGCGCAGCAGCGCGGCCCGTTCGGCGACGGGGGTGCCCGGCCACGGACCCTCGTCGAAAGCGCGGCGGGCGGCGGCCACCGCGAGGTCGGTGTCCTGCTCGTCGCCCTCCGCGACCACGGCGAACGGCAGGGCGTCCGCGGGGTCGAGGATCTCGCGCGTGGCCCCCGAGACGGCCGCCCGCCACTCGCCCCCCGCGTGGATGGTGTCGCGCGCCTGGAGTTCCGTACTGTCCGCCATGATCGGTCCGCTGCCTTCCGTTCCTGTTCGTCACCCGTGGATCACGCGGATGTGATCCACGGACCGGGGGTGCCTGCCCTTCGACCACCGGTGCATGCGTAATCCATGGCCGAAAGTGCTCCGGATCACGGAACACGGGGGCGAAACAGGAGAAAAGGCTTGGGTTCGTTCGGGGAACGCGGGTCAACCCTGCCGACAGGCGACATCCGGGGGGCAGAAGTGAGCGAGGTCCGTCAGCGCCGGCCGCACCCCGCGCCCGATGCGGTCCTGGACGCTCCTGAGGTACCGGACGGCATGCGTCTCCTGGAAAGTGGACCCGGTGGACACCGGGGCCGGCTCCCGCACCGAGCGGGCCGGCCCGTCGGGCGGCGCGTGCGCGAGCACGCGGGCGGCGCCGAAGCCGAGCGAGGGCGCGACGACGCGCTGCTCGTGGAGGTGGAGCTGCTCGATGACCCGGTCGCGGTGGCCGGGGTCCAGGTAGACGCCCGCGCACGGCAGGCGGGACGCCTCGCCGGCGTGCGGTGGTGCTGCGGGCGGCGGGCCGGACGGCGGCTCCGCGCCGGTGTGCTGCGGCTGCTGCGGCCCGTAGGCGGTGCTCACGCGGATCCCCGATGCGCGGCAGACGCCCGGAGCGACGGGGGACCAGCACAGGGGAAGCGCGCGTCCCGGCGAACCGGATTGCCGGGCGAGACCGTGTCCGGAGGGCCGGACACGCGCGGGGCCCCGCACCGGACGAACCGGCACGGGGCCCCGCGGAGGCCGGGACGGACTCAGATGAGGCCGAGGCCGCGGACCGCCTCGCGCTCCTCCTCGAGCTCCTTGACGGAGGCGTCGATGCGGGCGCGGGAGAACTCGTTGACCTCCAGGCCCTGGACGATCTCGTACTTCCCGTCCTTCACGGTGACCGGGAAGGAGGAGATCAGGCCCTCCGGGACGCCGTAGGAGCCGTCCGACGGGATGCCCATGGAGACCCAGTCGCCCTCGTCGGTGCCGTTGACCCAGGTGTACACGTGGTCGATGGCGGCGTTGGCGGCGGAGGCGGCCGACGAGGCGCCACGGGCCTCGATGATCGCGGCACCGCGCTTGGCGACGGTCGGGATGAAGTCCTCGGCCAGCCACTTCTCGTCGTTCACGACCTCGGCGGCGTTCCTGCCGGCGACCGTGGCGTGGAAGATGTCGGGGTACTGGGTGGCGGAGTGGTTGCCCCAGATCGTCAGCTTCCTGATCTCGGAGACCGGGACGCCGGTCTTCTTCGAGAGCTGGGTCAGCGCACGGTTGTGGTCCAGGCGGGTCATGGCGGTGAACCGCTCGGCCGGGACGTCCGGGGCGGCGGCCTGGGCGATCAGGGCGTTGGTGTTGGCCGGGTTGCCGACGACCAGGACCTTGATGTCGTCCGCGGCGTGGGCGTTGATGGCCTGCCCCTGCGGCTTGAAGATACCGCCGTTGGCCTCGAGGAGGTCACCGCGCTCCATGCCCTTGGTGCGCGGGCGGGCGCCCACGAGAAGGCCGACGTTGGCGCCGTCGAAGGCCACGTTCGGGTCGTCCGTGATGTCGATGCCCTGCAGGAGCGGGAACGCGCAGTCGTCCAGCTCCATCGCGGTGCCCTCGGCGGCCTTGAGCGCCGGGGTGATCTCCAGCAGGCGCAGCCTGACCGGCACGTCCGCGCCGAGCAGCTGGCCGGAGGCGATGCGGAAGAGCAGGGCGTAACCGATCTGGCCGGCCGCGCCGGTGACGGTGACGTTCACGGGAGTGCGAGTCATGGCGTTCTCCGTATGACAGCTGGCGGTGGGGCGGTCCCTGCCCCGGGTGCGGGATCCCGCTCCGGCTCGTGACCGGCGTCCGCCACGATGATCGATCATCGGTTCGAATGATCGATCTCTTGGCGTCAAGAGAGATCCAGCGGTCAGGCTATCGCGCATCCGCGGGCACGGACGGCCGGGCTCCCTGTGGCCCGCCCCACAGAGTGACGGCCCGGGTGGGCGGGTAGCCGAGTGCCGCGCGAAAGGCGGCCGCTCCGTCCGGGAGAGGTGGGGACGGGGCGGCCGCCGCCGGGACCGACCGCGCCGGGTTCCCGTGGGGGTACCTTCCGGCTGCCCGCCTTTCGCCGCTCCATGCATGTCGCCACATTTCCCCCACATGTACGGGTCCGTGCGGACCCGTACATGTGGGGCGCGGGGCCACGTACGGGGACGCTACCCGGTACAGCCCTTCTCACCGGTGGCGGCCAGTACCGCGCAGGCCCTCGCCTCCGTCGCGCTCTTCACCGGCACCATCGGGGTGTACGCGACCGTGTCGCCGGCGGCGGTGATGCTGTCGCTCTGCTTCCTCCCCGCGCCCGTGCCGATCTCGACCTCGTCCCCCTGCGCGCCCTGCGTGATGCGCCCCCAGGCCGCGGCGCAGGCCTCGCTGTAGCGGACCTCCACCGTGGTGGCGCCGACGGTCGCGGTCCGGGCCGTGGCCACCAGGTCGCCGCTGCACCCCATGGCCTCGGCGTCCTTGCCCGCGCAACTGTCGCCGCTGCACTTCACGCCGGGGGGCAGGTCGACGCCGGCGGTGGCGGTGGGCGAGGGGGACGTCCGGGCCTCGCCCTTGTCGCCCTCGGTGCCGGTGACGTAGAACGCGGCGACGACCACCACCAGCGCTCCCACGGCTCCGGCTACGAACGTCCACGTCCGCCGCCTGCCGTCGGAACGGCCGGCGCCCTGGCGGCCGTGACCGGGCACGACCGGGGGCGGTGCGCCGTACGTGCCGGAGGGCCCGGGCACGCGTCCGCCCCCCGCGGCGCCGGAGGCGTGCCGGCCCGTGCGCGGCGAGTTCGCCGGGGCGGCGACCCCCCAGGAGTTCGTCCCGGACACGCCGCCCTCCCGTACACCGGTGGCGTCGCGCACGTCCGCGGCGGTCGGCTGCGGCGGCACGCCCGATACGACCCCGGCCGGCCCCGCGACGCCCGGACGGACCGCGGCCGCGCCCTTGCGGGCGGATCTGCCGCCGGAGCCGGAGGACGGGCCGGCGAGCTCGCCGAGCGCGGCGCGCGCCTGCGAGATCCGGATCGCCTCCATCGTCATGTCGTGACGCATCTCCGAGCGGCTCCAGGCACGCTCGGCGAGCTCCCACATGGTGGTGAGGTGCACCGGGTTGGTTCCGGTGACCTCGGCCAGGGCCACGATCGCGCCCTTGGGCGCGAGCAGCCGGCCGTTCAGGTACCGCTCCCAGGACGTCTTGCTGTAGCCCGTGCGGTCGGAGACCGACGCGACGCTCAGGCCGCTGCGGTCCACGACCCTCCGGAGCTGACTCGTGAACTCCCTGATCTGCGGATCGAGCTCATCCGGCAAGGCCTTCCAACGAGGCATTGCT
Organism: Streptomyces pimonensis; assembly: GCF_041380215.1. Lineage (NCBI taxonomy): Bacteria > Bacillati > Actinomycetota > Actinomycetes > Kitasatosporales > Streptomycetaceae > Streptomyces > Streptomyces pimonensis. The sequence goes on along the minus strand of NZ_JAHWZY010000001.1, from coordinate 404,941 downwards.
TCCCCCCTCTTCCCCCCGGTTGGTGCTGGTTGTTCCCTCGCGCACGGTGCCCCTCGCCGAGTCCCCGTCGTGACTACCCACGAGGATGCCGCCAGGCAGGGTCCCAGTTCCCGGGATGGGGGCGCACGGGAGCGTCGGAGCCGCGGGCAGGCACCGTCGCACGCCTACTCATTCGCGGTCCAGTGTCCCACCGGTCGCCCCCTCGACCGAACGGAACCGGGCAGCCGCGCGCGGGGCCTCCGGACCGTCCCGTCCGCTCACACCGGTCCACTGTCCCACTACTTCGTCGCGCGACCGCACGTTTGTCAATACATCGACACTGTCGGTCACATACGGACACGTCGCGAAGCCGTACGGGGATTCCGGGGAGCGTAGCGGAATGGTCACTTCCGTGCCACAGCGGCCGGACAGCTGTTGAACAGGCCCTTCACGGTGCAGGAGTGTGGTCCCGGTGGCGGCCCGTCCTCTCACGGGGGTGCGGACGGGCCGCCGTTCACGTCGCTCCGCCTCCGGCTAACTGTCGACCGTGAAGTGCAGCGCGTCCTCCAGGAACGGGATCTCCAGCAGCGGATGCGGCTGCACCATCAGCGCCAGCAGCGCGATCACCAGGCCCAGCCCCGCGTACGTGACGATGTCCGTGAAGCGGGAGCGCACCGCGAGCATGCCGACGTCCGGCACCAGCCAGCGCAGCAGGGCCCCGGCCAGCAGAGCCCCGCCGACCAGCAGCGTGCCGAGCCGGAACTGGTCCAGCGCGGTCAGCAGCAGCCCCAGTCCGACCACGAGCAGCACGGCGAGGATCGGCCACTGACGGGCGGGCGCGGGGGCGTCGCCCGGGGCGGCCCTGCCCCCGCCCTCGGGGCGCGCGGTGTCCCTGGTGAACAGCGGGAACCGCCGGGTGGTGCGGCGCGGCCTGCCCTCGGCGTCGGGCGCGCTGACGGGGTCGCGGACCGTGATGTCCTCGGCCCGCTCCTCGGAGGCGTCCGGGGTGCCGCGCTCAGCCGACACTGCGCTCCGCCGCCTCGACCACGTTGACCAGCAGCTGGGCCCGGGTCATCGGGCCGACGCCACCGGGGTTCGGGGCGACCCAGCCGGCCACCTCGGCCACGCCCGGGTGGACGTCGCCCATGATCTTGCCCTCGGCGTTGCGGGAGACGCCGACGTCGAGGACGGCCGCGCCCGGCTTGACGTCCTCGGGACGGATCAGGTGGGCGCTGCCCGCGGCGGCCACGATGATGTCCGCGCGCCGGAGATGGGCCGCCAGGTCGCGGGTGCCGGTGTGGCACTGGGTCACCGTGGCGTTCTCGCTGCGCCGGGTCAGCAGCAGGGGCATCGGGCGCCCGATGGTCACGCCGCGGCCGACGACCACGACCTCGGCGCCCTTGATCTCCACGCCGTGGCGGCGCAGCAGGGTGATGATGCCGTTGGGGGTGCAGGGCAGGGGGGCCGGCTCACCCAGGACCAGACGGCCGAGGTTCATCGGGTGGAGGCCGTCGGCGTCCTTGTCCGGGTCCATCAGTTCGAGGATGCGGTTCTCGTCGATGCCCTTGGGAAGCGGCAGTTGGACGATGTACCCGGTGCAGGCGGGGTCCTCGTTCAGCTCGCGGACGACCGCCTCGATCTCCTCCTGCGTGGCCGTGCCCGGCAGCTCGCGCTGGATGGAGGCGATGCCCACCTGGGCGCAGTCACGGTGCTTTCCGGCGACGTACTTCTGGCTTCCGGGGTCCTCCCCGACGAGGATCGTGCCGAGGCCGGGCGTGACGCCCTTCTCCTTCAGCGCCGCCACACGGGCGGTCAGATCGGACTTGATCTCGGCTGCGGTGGCCTTGCCATCGAGAATCTGGGCGGTCATGGCCCCATCCTCGCGGATGACCGGGCCCTGGTTCCAATCCGCCCGCATTCCGGGCGGCCACGACGCCCCCGGATCACGTGTCCCCCGTCCCCCCGTTTCCGGCCAAGATCGTGAGGTTGCACTTGCACAACACATACGGCTTACGCCTGGACAAGGAAAGGAACGGTCGAGAACGATGAGGGCACAGTGCCGCGGGCAGAACCGGGGGGACGGACCGCATCTGTAGAACTTCCTCCGCGCCGAGTCTCGCGTCGTCCCCGCACCTGAAGCACAACGGAGGAAGAACCGCCATGAGTTTCGGCGACCCGAACAATCCCTATGGTGCCCCGCAGGGTCAGCCGCCCGGTTACGGCTATCCCCAGCAGCCCCAGCAGCCCCAGCAGGGGTACGGCTATCCGGCGGCGCCGCCGATGGGCGCCTACCCCGGTGCCCCGGCGCCGACGTCCATGCCGGGCACGGTGAGCACGGCACGCGTGCTGCTGTGGGTCATCGTGGCCCTGCAGCTCATCGGCGTGGCGCTGTTCGCGATCACCGCCGTGAGCGTGGAGGCCGCGAAGGACGACCCGACGCTGAGCGAGGAGCCCGCGTTCGAGCAGCTCGCCGACTACTCGTCCGGCCTGCTCTGGGGTCTGACCCTGTTCGCGCTGGCGTGGGGCGTGTTCGCGCTCGTGCTGGCCCTCAAGTTCGGCAAGGGCGGCAACGGCGTCCGCATCACCGCGCTGGTCTTCGGCATCATCACCGCCGTCCTCGGCCTCTACCCCTTCATCATCGTGGGTCTGATCCACACGGTGCTGGCGATCCTGATCGCCGTGTTCGTCGGCAACGCCGCGGGCAGCGCCTGGTTCAACCGCCCGCGCTACTGAGGGCGCCCGCCCCGGGCACACCACCACCAGGGCCGTGTCCTCCCCGGACAGGAGGACACGGCCCTGGTACGTCCGGGGGCGGCGGAAGCCGCACGGGGCGTCCCCGTCTCCGTCCCGGGCCCGCGCCTGTGGGAAGGAGGGCGTGCGGGCACGGCCGGGTCGTGGCCGCCGGGGACACGGGTCCCGCGTCACGCGGCGCGGAGGCGTGTCCGCCGGTATCACCACCCGGCAATGACAGGGCGTCAGGACTGCTTGTTCCCGGCAGTGATCCTCAGGGCGGGGTGGTGAGAAGGTGCACGGGGCGGCGATCGCCGCCCTCCGTGAGGACCCCTATCCACAAGGCAGGTTCACGTATGGGACTGACCCGCGGTGTTCTGCTGGCGGCCGCCGCGACTCTCACGCCGGCCCTCCTCCTCACCGCTCCGGCCTTCGCCTCGGAGGCGGCGCCGTCGTCCGTCGCCGTGACGGCGGCGGACACGGACGCCCCCGGCACACCGGTGGACGAGATGTCGGAAGAGGAGCTGCGCATCGCCATCTTCCGCATCCTGGCCGACCCCGACTCCGGCGAGGGCGTCGAGCGCGAAGCGAGCGAAGCCCTCGACGGCACCGTGGAGGACATGCGCGAGTTCCTGAGGACCGGCTACCGCCTCGCGCAGTTCGAGGACGACCGGGTCGCCATCTTCCGCATCCTGGCCGACCCCGACTCCGGCAGGGGCGTCGAGCGCGAAGCCACCGAAGCCCTCGAAGCGGGCACCCCGGAAGCCGCCCGCGCCTTCCTCGAAACCGGCTACCGCCTCGCCCAGGCCGAGGACGACCGGGTCGCCGTCTTCCGCATCCTGGCCGACCCCGGCATCAGCGACGCCCTCCGCGCGGCCGCGCAGGAGGTCATTGACGGTACGCCCGAGGAGCTGCGGCACTTCCTCGAGGTCGGCCGGTACGAGGTGGACAAGTAGGGGTTCCGGCCGCCCGGCCGCCCGTGCGGGCGGTCGGGCGGGCGGTCAGTGGAAGAAGTGGCGCGTGCCCGTGAAGTACATCGTCACGCCCGCCTTCTTCGCGGCTTCGACGACCAGCTCGTCGCGGACCGAACCGCCGGGCTGGACCACGGCCTTCACGCCGGCTTCGGCGAGGATCTCCAGGCCGTCGGGGAAGGGGAAGAACGCGTCGGAGGCGGCGTAGGAACCGGCCGCGCGCTCGGCGCCCGCCCGCTCCACCGCCAGCTTCGCGGAGTCGACGCGGTTGACCTGGCCCATGCCGACGCCGACGGAGGCGCCGTCCTTGGCGAGCAGGATCGCGTTGGACTTCACCGCGCGGCACGCCTTCCAGGCGAAGGCCAGCTCGGCCAGCTCCGCCTCGGAGAGGGCCTCGCCGGTGGCCAGCGTCCAGGTGACCGGGGCGTCGCCCTCGGCCTGGAGGCGGTCGGCGACCTGGAGGAGCGCGCCGCCGTCGATAGGCTTGACCTCGACCGGCTGGTCGGGACGGCCCGGGGCGCGCAGCACGCGGATGTTCTTCTTCTTGGCGAGAGCCTCCAGCGCGCCGTCCTCGTAGTCGGGCGCGACGATGACCTCGGTGAAGATCTCGGCGACCTGCTCGGCCATCTCCTTCGACACCGGGCGGTTGACCGCGATCACACCGCCGAACGCCGACAGCGGGTCGCAGGCGTGCGCCTTGCGGTGCGCCTCGGCGACGTCCGCACCGATCGCGATGCCGCAGGGGTTGGCGTGCTTGATGATCGCCACGCACGGCTCGTCGTGGTCGTACGCGGCACGGCGCGCGGCGTCCGTGTCCGTGTAGTTGTTGTACGACATCTCCTTGCCGTGCAGCTGCTCGGCCTCGGCCAGGCCGCCCGTGCCCGCGGTGTAGAGGGCGGCGGGCTGGTGCGGGTTCTCGCCGTAGCGCAGGGTGCGGGTGCGCTCCAGGCTGGTGGCGAGGAACTCGGGGAACTGCGCGTCCCCGGCGGGCGCGTAGTCGGAGGCGAACCAGGTGGAGACGGCGATGTCGTACTCGGCCGTGTGCCGGAAGGCCTCCGCGGCCAGCCGCTTGCGGGCGGCGAGGTCGAAGCCGCCGTCCTTGACCGCGGCGAGGACGTCCGCGTACCGCGCCGGACTGGTGACGACGGCGACCGACGGGTGGTTCTTGGCGGCGGCGCGCACCATGGACGGGCCGCCGATGTCGATCTGCTCCACGCACTCGTCGGGCGTGGCGCCCGAGGCGACGGTCTCGCGGAACGGGTAGAGGTTGACGACGACGAGGTCGAACGGCTCCACGCCCAGCTCGGCGAGCTGCCTCCGGTGGTCCTCCAGGCGCAGGTCGGCGAGGATGCCGGCATGGACCTTCGGGTGCAGGGTCTTGACGCGGCCGTCCAGGCACTCGGGAAAGCCGGTGAGCTCCTCGACCTTGGTGACGGGCACGCCCGAGGCGGCGATCCTCGCGGCGGTGGACCCGGTGGAGACGAGCTCCACGCCGGCCTCGTGCAGGCCGCGTGCGAGGTCCTCGAGGCCGGTCTTGTCGTAGACGGAGACGAGCGCCCGTCGGATGGCCCGCTTGTTGCTCTCGGCGGTCACTGGATAACTACCTTTCGTCCCTCAATGCGATAGCCGTTGCGGGCGAGGAGCCCCACGACCTCGACGAGCAGCCTTCGCTCGACTTCCTTGATGCGCTCGTGCAGAGCGCTCTCGTCGTCCTCGTCCCGGACCTCCACCACGCCCTGCGCGATGATCGGCCCGGTGTCGACGCCGTCGTCGACGAAGTGGACGGTGCAGCCGGTGACCTTGGCGCCGTACGCGAGCGCGTCCCGTACGCCGTGGGCTCCGGGGAAACTGGGCAGCAGGGCGGGGTGGGTGTTGACGAACCGCCCGCCGAAGCGCGCGAGGAACTCCTTCCCCACGATCCTCATGAACCCGGCGGACACCACGAGGTCGGGCTCGTGGGCGGCGACGGCCTCGGCGAGCGCCACGTCCCACTCCTCCCGGGTCGCGTGGTCCTTGACCTTGCACACGAAGGTCGGCAGCCCGGCACGCTCGGCGCGGGCCAGCCCTTCGACGCCCTCACGGTCGGCGCCGACGGCCACGATCTCGGCCCCGTACGCCTCGGCGCCGGTGGCGGCGATCTCGTCGAGGAGCGCCTGGAGGTTGGTGCCGGATCCGGAGACCAGCACGACGAGACGCCTGGCGCGCTCGGCCACGGGCTTGGCGGCCACGGTGGGGCCCTTTCTCGGGGAGCGTCTGTACGGCCGGCGGCACAGCGCTTTGTACATTCCCACGAATGCTTCGCGTCCCCGGATACGGGGAAGCCTACGAAGCGGCCGACCGTCAGCAACGATACCGGCACACCGGGCGGCCCCCACGGGACGGGGGCGTGGCCGGAGGGTAGCGTCTGGGAGGAGCCGGTCCTGGAACGCCGGGGCGCGTGGGAACGCGAACCGTGCACCGGGCGTTCACAGGATGACGGACCCGGGCCGCGAAGAGCCGCCGGGAACGCGCCGGCTCACCAGCCCAGTCGTAGTCGATACGTCGTGCGAGGCGGTCGCGCCGGACCACGCCGTGCTTCATTAAAGGGGAAGACGCTCACTTGATGCCGGACCGCAGCCTGCGACTTCTCACGTTCCCCCAGCAGTCCGCCCAGGGAGGGGAGCGGGGCACCGTGCTGCTGCGGGAGCGCCCCGCCTCGCCGCCCGGCGCCTCCCGGGGCGAGGGCGACGACGGGCGCCGCGGGCCCCAGGGCTCCGAGGGCGCGCAGGGCCCCCGGGAGCCGCAGGACGACAATCCGTTCGCGCCACCGCCGGAGGGGGCTCCCGACCGGCCCTGGCAGCCGAGGCACCCGTCCGGCGGAGAGGGCGGCGGCCGCTCCTCCTGGGGCCGGAACTGGAGCGACCGGCAGCCCGGCCGCTCCTCCGGCGGTTTCGGCGAGCGCCCGCGCGGCCCCGAGGGGCAGGGCGGCGGCCCCCAGGGGCCCGGTATGCGCTGGGATCCCACGGACCCGGCCCAGCGCCGTGCGCGCTACGCCCTGCTGTCCGGCATGTGGGCCTTCTTCTTCGGCCTCTTCGGCTGGCCGTACGTCGCACTGCTGCTGGGCGCGCTGGCCCTGTACTGGGGCGTGAGCACCCTGCGCGCCAGGCCCCGGCCGCAGGACCCGGACACCCCGGCGCCCGAACCGAGGGGCCGCCCGCAGACCACGGCCGCGGTGAGCGGAGTGGTCACGGGGGCGCTGGCGCTCGCCCTGGTCGCCGCGTCCTTCACGGCCCAGCTGGTCTACAGCGACTACTACACCTGCACCGAGGACGCCCTCACCCAGGAGGCCCGCCAGTCCTGCGGCGATCTCCTCCCGGAGCAGTTGCGCGACCTCCTGGGCACCGGCGACTGACGTCCGCGCTCACTCCCGGGCGCCGGGGGCGGGGGTCTCCCCGCGGGGGTCGGCGATCGCGTCCCGCACACCGAACGGCATGTCCCAGTCCCACCGGCCGGACGCGGAGCCCCGGGGGGCGGGGGCGGAGCCCCGGGTGCGGGGGGACGCGTACGGGTCGTCGCGCGGGTGCGGCGGGGTCGGCCGGCGGCGTGCGGAGGGCGCGGGCTTCGCCTCCTCGGAGGCACGGGGGCTCCGGGGTGCGCCGGGTCCCGGGAGCCGGTCCCCCGGTTCCCGACGGTTCCGTGGTGACGCGGGCGCCGGGAGCCGGTCCCCCGTCCCTCGGCGGTTCCGTGGTGACGCGGGCGCCGGAAGCCGGCCCTCCGGCCCGCCCCGGGGCGGGCGGCGGCGCCAGGCGCGCACCACCAGCGACGTGGGGACCGCCACCAGCGTGAGCCACACCAGTGTCGCGGCTCCCACCTGCCACCACACCGGGCCGAACCGGGAGAGCGCGGCCGCCCCCAGCGGCCCGCCCGCGAGCGCGGCGAGCACGGACAGCAGGGCCGCGCAGAGCACGGCCGCCAGTCCCGCCGCCCCGGCGGTCCGGCCATGGGTCCAGGCCGGGGCCGGCACCGGTCCGCTCCGCGCTGCGCCCCGCCCCACGAACCACCCCGCCACCAGTCCGGCCGCCACCGGCAGTGCCGCCGCCGCCCAGTTCGGGGCGGTTCCCGCCCCCGCGTCCGGTACCGCCGCGAGCAGCGGGAACGGCGGCAGCGGCGGGGCGGGCGGGGAGAGCAGCGGGGTCACCCGGGTGCCGGTCCCGAGGAGGAAGCCGGGGCCGAGGGCGTACGCCGCCGCCCACACAGCGGCGTTCGGCACCAGGGTGACGCAGAGCAGCAGCACCGCCAGCCATCCCGACCAGTCCTCCGTCAGCCGCAGGAACGCCTGCCGGGTCTCCCCCGCGTGCCACCCCAGCGACACCGCGAGGAGCAGCGCCCCGCCGCCGACCAGCACCGTCGCCCCGGCCGTCGCCGCCCGCGCCGCGACCCCGGGACGGCCGTCCGGTCCGAGGACCAGATGGCGCACCCCCCTCGGCAGCACCGCCCCCAGCACCCGCTCCAGCGGTCCGCTCGGACGGCCGTACGCCGTCCACACCCCCGCCCCGGCGGCCAGTGCGGCGACCAGCGGCACGCACACCGCGGTCCACTGCCACGCCGGCCGCAGCGCGCCGCCCGCACAGGAGAGTGCGGCGGGAGCGCCGACGGCGAGGTAGCCGAGGAGGACTCCCGCCCACGCCGTACGGCCGGGGACGAGCGGGGCCTCGCTGCCCGCACCGCCCTCCGCCGCGTCTCGGGCCGCCCGGTGCAGCAGCCACGCCGGCAGCGCGAGCAGCAGCAGCGGCGGGACACCCACGGGTGCGGGGACTCCGGAGAGCGTGTCGGCGCGGACCAGTTCGGAGCCGTGGGCCAGCAGCCACAGCGCCGCCGCGATACGCAGGGCGCCGCCGGGCCCGCTGTCCGGGTAGGGCGAGCTGATCCACAGCAGGATCACGAGCACGGTGAGCGCGGCGAGCCCCAGCCCGGCCGCGAGGGCGCCGCCGAGGAGGCCGGAGGCGAGCCCGGGCGAGCGGTCGCGCAGCCGGGTGAGCAGGGCGGCCGACGTGGTACGGCGAGCGGTCATCTGGGTCACGTCCGCCATGCTCCCAACGACACGCGCCTTCCCGGCGTAACGGGCGAACCGTGGCTGTGTCGCTCAATATATGTTTATGTACTTTTATGGACGGAGGGGCGACCAGTGACACGGAGCCCCGCCACCCCGCTCCCCTCGCCCGAAGAACGCCGACGTCTGCGCGAGGCGGCCTCGCTGACGCGGCCTCAGCTCGCGGAACGCGTGGGCGTCCGGCCGGAGACGGTGCGCGCGTGGGAGTCCGGCCGCAGCTCGCCCCGGGGCCGGAACCGGGAGGCGTACGCGGAGCTGCTGGCCGGTCTGGCGGAAGGGACCGCCGGTGCGGGAACGCGGGAGTCCGTGTCCGTTCTCCGGAAGGAGGCCACCGCGGTGGTGACGGTGTGTCCGGACGAACCGGACGGCGACGGCCGTCTCGGAGCGGTCGCGCCGGAACCCTCCGCGTTCGCGCAGGCACCCCCGTCGTCGTCCGCCTTCCGGGAGACACATCTGACGCCCGCTCAGGCCTTCGACGCCCTGTACTCCTTCTGCGCCCCCGCCCTCGTCCGGCAGACCTACCTGCTCACCGGCCGCCGTGCACTCGCCCGCGAGTCCGTGGAGCGGGCCTTCCAGCTGGCCTGGGACCGCTGGCCCGAGGTGGCCCGGGACCCGGACCCGGCCGGCTGGGTGCGCGCGGCGGCGTACGAGTGGGCGCTCTCCCCGTGGCACCGGTTCCGCCGCCGCCACCGGCAGCCCGAACCGCCGCCGGCGAACGAGGACGACCGCGCGCTGTTGGCGGTCCTGCTGCACCTGCCGCCGCCGTACCGCCGCGCGCTCCTGCTGTACGACGGGCTCGGCCTCGGTCTGCCCGAGACGGCGGCGGAGACGGAGGCCAGCACCCGGGCGACGGCCGGCCGGCTGGCGCACGCGCGGGAGACCGTCGCCGCCCGGCTCCCGGACCTGTCGGACCCGCGGGAGCTCCGCCGGCGGCTGGCCGACCTGGCCTGCACCGGGCGACTGCGGGCGGCCGAGCCGCCGGCGGTGCGCGGCGGCGGCGAGCGCCGGGCCCGGTTCCGGACCCGGGCCGTCGTCGCGTTCACGGTCGTGCTGATCGGCACCACGGCGCTCACCCTGCACACCGCCCCGACCCGCTACGAGCCACCGGTGCCGCCGGGCGAGACGGTGCGGGGTGTCCCGCCGCGAGTGGCGCCCGGCCCCTTGTCGGAGGAGCAGCGCGAGCTGCGCACCCGGCTGCGGGAGGAACTGCCGCGGGGACCGGAACGGCTGGTGCCGCAGCTGCGGTAGCGGCCGGCGGGGACGACGGTGGGCCCGTCCCCACCGCGGGGAACGGGCCCACCCGTGCCGTGCCCTGCGCGGGCGACTCAGCCTGCGAGGATCGCGCGCGCCAGCTTCGCCGTCTCGGTCGGGGTCTTGCCGACCTTGACGCCGGCGGCCTCGAGGGCCTCCTTCTTCGCGGCGGCCGTGCCGGAGGAACCGGAGACGATGGCGCCGGCGTGGCCCATGGTCTTGCCCTCGGGCGCGGTGAAGCCCGCGACGTAGCCGACGACCGGCTTCTTCACGTTCTCCTTGATGAAGGCCGCGGCCCGCTCCTCGGCGTCGCCGCCGATCTCACCGATCATCACGATCAGGTCGGTGTCGGGGTCGGCCTCGAACGCGGCGAGCGCGTCGATGTGCGTGGTGCCGATGACCGGGTCGCCGCCGATGCCCACGGCCGAGGAGAAGCCGATGTCACGCAGCTCGTACATCATCTGGTACGTCAGCGTGCCGGACTTCGAGACCAGGCCGATGCGGCCCGGCTTGGTGATGTCGCCCGGGATGATGCCGGCGTTCGACTGACCGGGGGTGATCAGACCCGGGCAGTTCGGGCCGATGATCCGGGTCTTGTTGCCCTTCTCCACGGCGTACGCGTAGAAGGCGGCGGAGTCGTGCACCGCGATGCCCTCGGTGATGACGACCGCGAGCGGGATCCCGGCGTCGATGGCCTCGACGACGGCGGCCTTGGCGAAGGCCGGCGGTACGAAGAGGACGGACACGTTCGCGCCCGTCTTCTCCATCGCCTCGGCGACCGTGCCGAAGACCGGGATCTCGTTGCCGTCGATGTCGACGGACGTGCCCGCCTTGCGGGGGTTCACGCCGCCGACGACGTTCGTGCCGTCGGCCAGCATGAGCTTGGTGTGCTTCATGCCCGTGGCGCCGGTCATGCCCTGGACGATGACCTTGGAGTCCTTGTTGAGGAAGATAGCCATGGCTGTCTGAGTCCCTCTTCCTTACTTCGCAGCCGCGAGCTCGGCGGCCTTGTCGGCCGCGCCGTCCATGGTGTCCACGCGCTGCACCAGCGGGTGGTTGGCGTCGGAGAGGATCTTGCGACCCAGCTCGGCGTTGTTGCCGTCGAGGCGGACGACGAGGGGCTTGGTGACTTCCTCGCCCCTGTCCGCGAGCAGCTGCAGCGCCTGCACGATGCCGTTGGCGACCTCGTCGCAGGCGGTGATGCCGCCGAAGACGTTGACGAAGACGGACTTGACGTCCGGGTCGCCGAGGATGATTTCCAGGCCGTTCGCCATGACGGCGGCGGAGGCGCCGCCGCCGATGTCGAGGAAGTTGGCGGGCTTGACGCCGCCGTGGGCCTCACCGGCGTAGGCGACGACGTCCAGGGTGCTCATGACGAGCCCCGCGCCGTTGCCGATGATGCCGACCTCGCCGTCGAGCTTGACGTAGTTGAGGTTCTTCTCCTTGGCCGCGGCCTCGAGCGGGTTGGCGGAGGCCTTGTCCTGCAGCGCCTCGTGCTCCGGCTGACGGAACTCGGCGTTCTCGTCCAGGGAGACCTTGCCGTCCAGCGCGATGACGTCGCCGGAGGCGACCTTGGCCAGCGGGTTGACCTCGACGAGGAGCGCGTCCTCGGCGACGAAGGTCTTCCACAGGGTGACCAGGACGTCGGCGACCTTGTCGGCGACCTCGGCCGGGAAGTTCGCCGCCTCGACGATCTCGCGGGCCTTGGCGGGGGTCACACCCTCGTTGGCGTCGATCGGGGTCTTGGCGACGGCCTCGGGGCGGGTGGCCGCCACCTCCTCGATCTCCACGCCGCCCTCGACGGAGGCGATGGAGAGGAAGGTGCGGTTGGCACGGTCGAGGAGGAAGGAGACGTAGTACTCCTCGACGATCTCCGGGGCGGTCTCGGCGATCATCACCTTGTGGACCGTGTGGCCCTTGATGTCCATGCCGAGGATGTTGGTCGCGTGCTCGACCGCCTCGTCGGGGGTGGCGGCGAGCTTGACGCCGCCGGCCTTGCCGCGGCCACCGACCTTCACCTGGGCCTTGACGACGGACTTGCCACCGAGCCGCTCGGTGGCTGCGCGGGCCGCCTCAGGCGTGTCGATGACTTCACCGGCCAGCACCGGTACATCGTGCTTGGCGAAGAGGTCCCTCGCCTGGTACTCGAACAGGTCCACGCGCTTCCGTCCCTATCAGTGATCTCGCGGTTCGTTGGATGCGTGGGCGTGCCGCGAAGGGCAACGTGACGTCCGCTGTGTCACAAGGGAGGCGCACACGGTGTCCGAGCGCGCGGCATGTCCGTCTCGCAGGTTATCGCCGCTTGGGTGGCCTCTCTAAATCGCGGGTCACACGTGAGCGGTGATACCCGTCACATGATGACGCCTTCTCTGGCACGGCGTGCCGGACGTGAGGGGACTCACCGCGCCGGGGCCGGCCCGGTGAGTCCCTGGTGAACAGTCCGAAGGAGCGGTGAACGCCCGGTCCTTCGGGATGCGGGGGACCGGGTCCCACCCCCATGGGACCGGCCGCCCTCCACGAGGTTCCGACCGGACGGACCGACGGCTCCCGGCCGTCCGGGCCTGATGCCCCCGCGGAGTCCTTCGTCATCCGTGAGTCGGATACGGGTGGGACGCGGAGGCGCCCGGCCGGGCTCCGTGGCGGGGTCCGCCGCGGCTTCCGCCAGGACACGACGGCGCCCGGACGGACCGGCCGGCCGCGCCCTCGCGCGCGTGTCCGCAGCGCGGGAGGGCCGGTCCCCAGGCGGGCGGGACCGGGCCCTCCGGTACGGGTCCCGCGCACCGGCCGCCTCGGCGCGGCTCCTGTCCGTTCTCGCCGGCCCGGGTCCGCTCCTCACGTCGCGTCCGGTACCGGCAGCGGCCGCTTCTCGATCGCCGCCGCCATCACCTCCGGGAACAGATCGGGTGTGCAGGCGAACGCCGGTACGCCCAGCGCGGCGAGCGCTGCCGCGTGCTCCCCGTCGTACGCGGGCGCTCCCTCGTCGGACAGCGCGAGCAGCGTCACGAACTGCACCCCCGACGCCTTCATCGCCGCCACCCGCTTGAGCATCTCGTCGCGTATCCCCCCTTCGTAGAGGTCGCTGATCAGCACGACCACCGTCTCCGCCGGCCGGGTGATCCGCGCCTGGCAGTACGCCAGCGCCCGGTTGATGTCCGTGCCGCCGCCGAGCCGGGTGCCGAAGAGCACGTCGACGGGGTCGTCGAGCTGATCGGTGAGGTCGACGACCGCCGTGTCGAAGACGACGAACCGGGTGTCGATCGACCGCACGGAGGCGAGCACCGCCCCGAACACCGACGCGTACACGACGGACGCCGCCATCGACCCGGACTGGTCGACGCAGAGGACGACCTCCTTCTTCACCGACCGCGAGGCACGCCCGTAGCCGATGAGCCGCTCGGGCACGACCGTCCGGTGCTCCGGGAGGTAGTGCTTGAGGTTGGCCGCGATGGTGCGGTTCCAGTCGATGTCGTGGTGGCGCGGCCGGTTGCCGCGGGCACTGCGGTCGAGGGCGCCGGCGAGGGTGGCCCGGGTGCGGGTGGCGAGCCGTTTCTCCAGGTTCTCGACGACCCTGCGCACGACCGCCCGTGCCGTCCGCTTCGTCGTCTCCGGCATGGCCTTGTCGAGCGACAGCAGCGTGCCGACGAGGTGGACGTCGGCCTCGACGGCCTCCAGCACCTCCGGTTCCAGCAGGAGCGTGGCGAGGCCGAGCCGGTCGATGGCGTCGCGCTGCATGACCTGGACGACGGAGGAGGGGAAGTAGGTCCGGATGTCCCCGAGCCAGCGGGCCACCGAGGGCGCCGACGCGCCGAGCCCCGCCTGGCGGTCGTGGTCCGCCCGCGGTCCGTCCTCCTTGCCGTAGAGCGCGGCCAGCGTCCCGTCCATCGCCGCGTCCTGTCCGGACAGCGCGCACCCGGTCCCGTCCGCCGTGTCCCCGCCGAGCACGAGCCGCCAGCGCCGCAGCCGCTCCCGCGCCGGATCCGTCGTCGTGTCCGTCATCTCCGCCTCCTTCCGCCTGTCCGTCATCTCCGCCGCCCCCGCGTGTCCGTCATCCCGACGCCCCCACGAGCCCCCCGCGCGCTCCCCCGTCCTCCCCGTCCGGCCCGAGCAGCAGCCGCAGGACCGGCAGCACGGCGTCCGCGCGGGCGCTGTCGGGGTCGGGGGCGAAGCCGGGGACGCCGCGGACCGCGGCCGCCGTGCCGCCGGGTGCCCCCGGTCCGCGCCGGACCAGTTCGCCGAGGGTGCGCCGCACCCCGGTCCCGTACGCCGAGAACGTCCGCCGCAGCAGCGGCAGCATGTCCGTGAACGCCTCCGCCGGTACGCCCGTCAGCCACGCGTCGACCAGTCCGAGCAACCGCTCGTCGTGGACCAGGAGCAGTCCGCCGCCGGGGCCGCCGACGAAGCCCTCGATCCACGCGGCCGCGTCCGCCGGCGGCGTGCCCGGCGACAGCACGAGCCCCATGAGCCGCCCCGCCTCGTCCTGCGCCAGCTCCCCGTCGTCCAGCAGCAGCCGCACGGACCTCCCCCGTATGGCGCCGGGCACGGTGTCCCGTGCGGACAGGGTCCGCAGCACCGACCGCCAGCGGGCGCGCAGCCTCCCGTGGCCCGGTGCGGGGTCGTCGCCGAGCAGACCCACCGCGCCGTGCACCGCGTCGATGTGGCGCCGCATCTCGTCGGCGGCGTCCGCGTCCAGGGCGGCGCAGGCCGGGGGCAGTCCGACGAAGACCCGCTCGGCGAGACCCGCGGCGACCTCGGCCAGCGCCGCCGTGTCGGTGCCGCGCACGTCGCCGTAGCGCAGCGAGCGGACCAGGGCGGGCAGCGCACGGGCGAGATGGCCGACGTCCGTGTCGAGGGCCGCGCGGTCGGTGAGGATCCCCATCACCGTGGGCAGCGCCTCGGGCAGCGCGGCCAGCAGGCAGTGCTCGGCGAGCCCGGTGATCTCGGCGAGGCCCCGCGCGCCGACGGCGTCCGCCTCCGCCTTGGCGGTGGCGGCGGCGAGCACGGTCGTCCCCCAGACCCCGGCCTCGGCGACCCGCACGGACAGTTCCGGCTCCCAGCGCAGTCGCCAGGTCTCCCGGAAGGTTCCCGTACCGCCGCGTGCGACGGCGGGTTCTCCCCAGCCGACGCCGAGCAGCCGCAGCCGGTGCAGCAGTCTGCCGCGCTCCGCGTCGGTCTCCTTGCGCAGGTCGAGCTCCAGCTCCCGCTCCCCGGCCTCGGGTTTCATCCGCAGCCGGCGCTGGATCCGCGCGAGGTCCCGTTGCAACGGCGCGGCGGGCGCGGTCGCCGGCACCTCCCCGAGCACGTCGCCGACGACCAGCCGGTCGTGCACCAGTGCCAGCGGCACGTCGGAGCCCTCGCACATCACCGCCCGTACGGCGTCGGTCGTCTCGCTCAGGCCGGGCAGCGGACGTCCGCGCAGCGCAGCGAGGGTCTCCGCCAGCCGCACGGCCTCGATGACGTGCGCGGAGGAGACGATCCGGTCCTCGGCCCGCAGCAGCCCGGCCACTTTGGTCAGCCACCGCTCGACCGGCCGGTCCGGGACGTCGAACAGGTGCTCGTACCAACCCGGGGAGTCGATACCCGCGCCGTAGCCGCTCGTCCGGGAGAGCCTGCGGTGGGTCCAGGGCACCCAGGTCATGTCCGTCTTCACCTTGGGCAGCCCCTTCAGCAGGGCGCGGTCGGCGGCGACGGTGACCTTCCGCCGCAGCGCCGGCACGTGCCAGGCCCCGCAGACCACGGCCACGCCGTCCTCGAACTCCCGCTGTGCCGCCCGGATCCGCAGCCGCATGTGCGCCTCGCGCACGAGGTCCCGCCGGCGTCCCCCGCTCCCGCACTCCTCCCGCAGCGCGGTCATGGCCTCCTCGAGCGCGGTGAACGGCGCGACCGGGTCCCCCGCGCCCACGCCCCGGTGCTCGACGACGTCCTCCCACCACCGCTCGGCGTCGTCGTACCCGGCGGCTTCGGCGAGCACCCCCAGGGGATCGACCCGCACGCCGTCGCCCTCGTCGGGCTCACGGCTCTCGTCGCTCCCCCGGGCCAGTGTGTGCGCGGCCGGCAGGTCGATGAAACGGACCGGGACCTCGTGCTCCAGCGCCCAGCGGAGCGCGACCCACTCCGGGGAGAACCCGGCCAGCGGCCAGAAGACCGAGCGGCCGGGCTCGTCCACCGCGTGGGCGAGCAGCGCGACCGGCGGCCGCATGTCCTCCTCGGCGGCGAGCGGGACCAGCGCGTCCGCCTCCGGCGGGCCCTCGACCAGCACGGCGGACGGCCGGGCCGCCTCCAGCGCCGCCCGCACGGCCCGCGCGGACCCCGGCCCGTGATGCCGCACGCCGAGCAGCAGCGGCCCCGTGGTGTCCGGCTGCCCGCCGCTCATCCACCGACCTCCCGGCAGGCCCGGTAGAAGTCCTTCCAGCCGTCGCGCTCGCGGACCACGGTCTCCAGGTACTCCCGCCAGACGACGCGGTCCGCCGCCGGGTCGCGGACGACCGCGCCGAGGACGCCCGCGGCGACGTCCCCGGCCCGCAGCACGCCGTCGCCGAAGTGGGCGGCCAGTGCCAGCCCGCCCGTGACCACGGAGATCGCCTCGGCGGTCGACAGCGTGCCGCTGGGCGACTTGAGCTTCGTCCTGCCGTCGGTGGTGACCCCGTCGCGCAGCTCGCGGAAGACGGTGACGACCCGGCGGATCTCGTCGATGCCGTCGGGCACGGCCGGCAGGTCGAGGGATCGGCCGATCTGGTCGACCCGGCGCGAGACGATGTCGACCTCCGCCTCCGGGGTCTCCGGCAGCGGCAGCACCACGGTGCTGAAGCGGCGGCGCAGGGCGCTGGACAGGTCGTTGACCCCGCGGTCGCGGTCGTTGGCGGTGGCGATCAGGTTGAAGCCGCGGACCGCCTGCACCTCCTGGCCCAGCTCCGGTACCGGCAGGGTCTTCTCCGACAGGATGGTGATCAGCGTGTCCTGGACGTCGGCCGGGATGCGGGTCAGCTCCTCGACGCGGACCGTCATGCCCTCCGCCATGGCCCGCATCACCGGGCTGGGCACGAGGGCGTCGCGGCTGGGGCCGTGGGCGAGCAGCCGGGCGTAGTTCCAGCCGTAGCGGATGGCTTCCTCCGGGGTGCCGGCCGTGCCCTGCACGAGCAGGGTGGAGTCGCCGCTGACCGCGGCGGCCAGGTGCTCGGAGACCCAGGTCTTCGCGGTGCCGGGCACACCGAGCAGGAGCAGGGCGCGGTCGGTGGCGAGGGTGGTCACCGCGACCTCGACGATGCGGCGGGGACCGACGTACTTCGGTGTGACGACCGTGCCGTCCGGCAGCGTGCCGCCGAGCAGGTAGGTGGCGACGGCCCACGGCGACAGCCGCCAGCGGGCGGGGCGGGGGCGGTCGTCCTGCGCCGCCAGCGCGGCGAGTTCGTCGGCGAAGGCGTCCTCGGCGTGTGGCCGCAGGGTCTGCGCGGGAGGCGCGCCCGCGGGCGCGGAGCCGTCCCGGCTCGGGTCGACGGACATCGGTTCAACAGGGACAGGCATGGTTGAGTCCCCCTCCAGCTCGGCCGGTCCGGATCTGCCACCAACCGTGCACCACGCCACTGACAATCGCTCCGACCTGCACGGACGCAGCCGTCGGGGCGATTGTCAGTGGCGGGATCTAGTTTCGACGGCATGACTCAGCAAGGGGTGCGCTGGACCGCGGACCAGGTGCTGGCACTGGCACCCGGCTCCACGTCACGCACGGCGGGAAGCAGACTCGGTACGGCCGGTCCGTGGTCCGGGGCCGGCAGTTCGGGCGAGGGGACGGTGTGGGGTCTGTGCGAGGGCGGCGGGAGCACTCCGTACCGGACGGTCGTCGACGTCGCGGACGCCTCCGGGCCCGCGTACCACTGCAGTTGCCCGAGCGGTGAGTCCCCGTGCGAGCACGCGCTCGGACTGCTGCTGCTCTGGGCGGGCGGGGGCGGGAAGGTGCCGCGGAGGGAGGTACCGGAGTGGGCCGAGCAGTGGATCGCGGGCCGGCGCGCGCACGCCGAACAGAAGCCGACCGCGGGGTCCTCGGGTTCCTCGGGTTCCGCCGGCCCGGAGGCGGCGCGGCGCAGGGCGGAACGCCGGGCCGAGCGGGTGACGGCGGGCGCGGTGGAGCTGGAGCAGCGCCTGGCGGATCTGCTCCGCGGCGGCCTGGCGGCGGCCGAGCAACCGGGGTACGGGCTGTGGGAGGAGACCGCGGCCCGCATGGTCGACGCCCAGGCTCCGGGACTGGCCGCCCGGGTGCGGGGGCTGGGGGCGTTCGCGGGCACCGGGCCGGGCGGGCCGGTGCGGCTGCTGGAGGAGTGCGCGCTGCTCCACCTCCTCGGCCGGGGCTGGCTGCGCCGGGAGCGGCTGCCGGAGGGCCTGGCCGCGACCGTCCGCTCCCGTGTCGGCCTGCCCGTGTCGGCGGAAGGCCCGGCGGTACGGGACCGCTGGTTGGTCCTCGCCCGGTACGACACGGCGGAGAGCCTTCTGACGACCCGCCACGTCTGGTTGTACGGCACGGACTCGGGGCGCACGGCGCTGCTCCTCTCCTACGGTGCGGCGGGCCGCGCCCCGGAGCTCGCGCTGCCGGTCGGGCTGGCCCTCGACGCGGAGCTGTCCGCACATCCGGGTACGGGGCAGCCGCGGATGGCCCTGGGCGAGCGGTTCGCGCCGCCCGTACCTGCGGACGTACGGCCACCGGGGACGACGACGGCCCGGGCGGTCGCCCGCTACGGCGAGGCGCTGTGCGAAGACCCCTGGCTGGACTCGGTCCCGGTGACGCTGGACCGGGTGACACCGGCTCCGGACGGGGACGGCTGGCAGCTGGCCGACGCCGACGAGGACGCGGCCCTGCCGCTCACGCCGGCCGCGCGGTCCCGCCCCGGGCTGTGGCGTCTGGTCGCCCTGTCGGGCGGCGCCCCGGTCAGGGTCTTCGGCGAGTGCGGCCACCAGGGATTCACTCCATTGGCGGCATGGCCGGAGGGCGCCGGCGAGATGGTGCCGCTGTGCTGAACGACGCGCCCACCCCGGTCCCCGCCCGCCCCGGGAATCTTTCGGACATCACGGGACACCCGGTGCGTGTGCGTATGCGACCGTGCCGGGGCGCCCGTCGGGAAGGAAGCTCATGAGCAGCACGACCACCCCCGTGGGCACGCCCCTCCCGGACTCCTGGGAGGAGCTGGTGACCACCGCCCTGCTGGGCACGGACCGGCGCACACCGGCGGGCTCCGCACCCGGACCGGACGCGCCGTCGGCCCTGCTGGACGCGGCGGCCGTGGCGACCGTAAGGCGACGCGCCGGACTGCGGCCGACGCGGGCCGCGGAGCGTCCGCGGCCCGCCCCCGAGGACCCGCGCCCCCCGCTGCCGCCCGCCGCCGCGCGCCGGCTCGCGATGCTGCTCGCGGACCGTCCCGGCGCCTCCGGCGGTGGGCGCCGGAGCACGGCCCCGGACCTCATGGAGCTGCTGCCCCAGTGGCTGGCGGCGGCGAACGCCCGCGGGTTCGCGGCGCCCCCCGCCGCGCTGCCCGCCCTGCTCGACGCCGCACGGGGACGGACCGACCTGCGTCCGGCGGCACTGCGGTTCGCGGGGCCGCGCGCCCTGTGGCTGGCCCGGTTCAACCCCGTATGGCGGTTCGCCCTGCGTTCCGCACCGGGCGGCGGGACCTCCACGCCCGGCCTCCACGACACCGAGGGCATACGGCGGCTCTGGGAGGAGGGCCTCTTCGCCGAGCGGGTCGCCCTCCTCGGCGCCCTGCGCTCCCGCAGGCCGGCCACCGGGCGGGAGCTCCTCGCGGCGAGCTGGGCGACGGAACGGGCGGAGGACCGCCTGATGTTCCTGGACTCGCTGCGCACCGGACTCGGCCCCGACGACGAGCCCTTCCTCGAGCAGGCCCTGGCCGACCGCAGCCGCAACGTACGGGCGACGGCGGCGGAGCTGTTGTCGGCGCTGCCGGGCTCCGCGCTGGCGGAACGCATGGCGGTCCGGGCCGGGGCGTGCGTGGCCGTCGACCACACACGGGACACGCCGACGCTCACCGTCGAGGCGCCGCACGCATGCGACGCGGGCATGGAACGCGACGGCGTGGTGGCCAGGGCCCCGGCGGGCCGGGGCGAACGGTCCTGGTGGCTCGGTCAGCTCGTGGAGGCGGCGCCCCTGGGCAGCTGGTCGCGGCGGCTCGGCGGGCGTACGCCCCGGGAGATCGTGGCACTGCCGGTGGCGGACGACTGGCAGGACGAACTGCACGCGGCCTGGTGCCGGGCGGCGGTACGGCAGCGCGACGCGGCGTGGTCCCGGGCGCTGCTCGGGGAGCCCTCGGCGCCGGAGGCGGGCGGCCCGGGGGCGGTGTCCCTGGCCGAACGCACCAAGCTGCTCGGCACGCTGGACGCCGCCGAGCGGGCCGAGTGGGTGGCCGGGTTCATCGAGACGCACGGCCTGTCCGAGGCGTTCCAACTGCTCGGGGTGTGCGCCGTGCCCTGGGCGGCACCGGTCGGACGGGCGGTGGTCGACGCGCTCGACATCGCGCGTGACGCGGGGAGTTATCCATGGAGTTTCAGCGGAGTCATGGGCCTGGCCGAACGCTGCCTCGACCCGTCCGAGGCCGGCCGTCTCGACGCGCTCCTGGCGGTGCCGGACGAGCCGGAGGACGCGTCGCCCGGAGCCGGCGGCTACTGGTCGGAGGCCTTCCAGCGCCTGGTCACCACGCTGCGCCTGCGCGCTGCCATGCTGACCGAACTGACCCCGGCCGCCACCTGACCGGGCGCCTTCGGACGAACGGAACCGATGCCGCACCGGTCGTACGAGGCCGCCGGACCGGACTCGGCGCTCCGGCCGGCACCTCGGCCCTGCCGACCCGGGACCGGTACGGCACGGGGGCCCGGCGCGCGGCCCGGCGCTTGCGAGGTGCCGCCGTGTCCGCCCGCTCCCGACTTCGCTCGAGCGGGGGGACGACCTCCGTCGCCCCGGCGGCACGGCTGCCCGCGGGAGCGGCGGTGCGGGCCCGGCCCTCGCCCGCGAGGCACCCCGAACGGGGCCTACGCCTCCGCCGGCTGCCGCACGTTCGCCCGCACCCAGTCCACGATGGACGCCGTGGTCGCACCCGGGGTGAAGATCTCCGCGACACCCTGCTCCTTCAGCGGAGCGATGTCCGCCTCGGGGATGATCCCGCCGCCGAAGACCAGGATGTCCGCCGCGTCCCGCTGCCGGAGCAGCTCGATGACGGCCGCGAAGAGCGTGTTGTGCGCCCCGGAGAGGATGGACAGACCGATCGCGTCGGCGTCCTCCTGGATCGCGGTGTCGACGATCTGCTCGGGGGTCTGGTGAAGCCCGGTGTAGATCACCTCCATACCGGCGTCGCGCAGCGCCCGCGCGATCACCTTGGCCCCGCGATCGTGACCGTCGAGCCCCGGCTTGGCCACCACCACGCGGATCGGACCGGCTGCCACACCCATCACTGCCTCCATGAAGCGACTACATCCATCCGTACCGACAAGTACCGCACACATCCGTCATGCCCCGCACACCGCTCGGGCACCCCGGCCCGAACCGGCCGGGGAAGTGAACGAACGTTATCCCCAGCATCCCGCAACCGGCAGTTTCACGGTGCGCGGGGAGGGGCAAATCACACAGAGGAACATGTTCACCGCGCAGCGTTCCCGGCCTCCCGGACCCACGCACCACGTACCCGTGCACCACTCGGACAACGGTGGGACCATGCGTACAAGGGATTCGCACCGAGGTCGCCGCGTCACCGCACCCCCGCCACGCACCGCACGCGCGGGCCGTCGACCGCTCTCGTAGCGGTCTCCCATGAGGGCATACGGGGGACAGTGCTGTCCTCCCGCGTGCCGACAGGAGGTCGGCCATGAAGGTCACCGAGGCAGCTCTCCCCTTCCTGCCGCTCTGCCGGCGTCTTCTGCCGACCCGGCTGGCGGATCTCTCCCTGACCCTGCTGAAGGCGACCGCCCTGGAGCTGGCGATCCTGGCGGGCCACCTCCTGCTCTATCCCGCCGGCATCGCCCAGGAGCGCCGGGGCACGCCCCCCGCACTGCCCGCCCAGGACGGCACCCCGCAGCTGCCGACGGAGGCCAAGCCCCCGGTGGTGCTGCTCCACGGCTTCATCGACAACCGGTCGGTCTTCGTCCTGCTGCGCCGCAGTCTCGCCCAGCACGGCAGGCAGCAGGTCGAGTCGCTCAACTACTCGCCGCTGACCTGCGACATCCGCATCGCGGCCGAACTGCTCGGCCGACACATAGAGCAGGTGTGCGAACGCACGGGCAGTCACCGGGTCGATGTGGTCGGGCACAGCCTCGGCGGGCTCATCGCGCGGTACTACGTGCAGCGACTGGGCGGTGACGCCCGCGTGCGGACGCTCGTCACACTCGGCACCCCGCACTCCGGAACCCGCGTCGCACCGCTGGCCAACGCGCACCCCATCGTGCGCCAGATGCGCCCCGGCTCACCGGTCCTCGAGGAGCTCGCCCGGCCCGCGCCGGGCTGCCGTACGCACTTCGTCGCCTTCTGGAGCGACCTCGACCACATCATGGACCCGCTGGAGTCGGCGTGCGTCGAGCACCCCGACCTGACGTCGGTGAACGTGCGGGTGAGCGGCGTGGGCCATCTCGCCCTGCCCGTGCACCCGACCGTGGCGACCCGCATACGGCAGGCCCTGGACACGGCGCATCCCGGAGAGCCGTCCACCGGCCGCCCGGAAGGCCTGACGGTGGCTTGACAGTGGCCTGACGGCCGGTCGCCCCGGGCCCCGCCGCCGCGCGGGGAGGCGCGCGGCGGTGGCGCGACACGCCCGGCACCCGCGCCCCGGGACAACCGGAACCGCGCGCCCCATCGACGGCGACCCGAACAACAACGGTCAGCGACGGCTCACTTACCGCCGCCACCCTCCCCAATTCCTCGAACAGGTCTCGAACAAAAAGCCAAGACCGCGCCTGCCGTCCGCCAAAACACAACCGATTGCCCGTTTCCTGCGCGCACGAAACCTGTGGAAGATTGTCGTGCCCGCATACCGCCGGGTACAGTCGCCGCACTGCTCTGGCAGCCCCTGTTGTCGAGGCGAAAGAGAAGTTGGTGAACGACCGTCACCCGTCGGGGACCATGGACCCGGCTCCGGCTTCCGATGCCGTCTCGGCGCCCCATGCGTCGTACGGCACGCAGGAAGCCCCGTACGGCGATCTCACCACGTACGGCGAGCACGACTCCACCGGTTTTACCGCCACTCACTTCGGGACCGGTGACCACACCACCGGAGCCCTGGCCGCCGACCCCCTCTTCGGCGACCTCCCCGGCGGCCACGACACGGGCGCGCACGAGACCGTGCACTGGCCCGCGGGCGGTTACGACACCGGGCAGTACGACGGCTACGCGGCTTTGTACCCGGCCGCGTACGACACCGGCGGCTACGACATGACCGCCTGGACCACCGACCATCACCCGCTGGCGGTGATCCCGCCGCAGGCCGGCTCGCCGGAGACCAGCGGCCAGTGGGACTCCGGCGAGTGGCTCCAGCCCGATCAGGCCGGGAACCCCGC
Organism: Streptomyces pimonensis; assembly: GCF_041380215.1. NCBI lineage: Bacteria > Bacillati > Actinomycetota > Actinomycetes > Kitasatosporales > Streptomycetaceae > Streptomyces > Streptomyces pimonensis. Next base: position 381,388 of record NZ_JAHWZY010000001.1, on the reverse strand, counting down.
CGACCGGACCCAGCAGTGGGACTGGGGCACGCAGACCTTCGACAGCGGCACCTACGACGCCACGCAGTGGAACTCCGACGGCGGTGACGCCGCCCCGGCGCCCGCGTCCGACGCCTACGAGCCGCAGGCCGAGTCCTACGAGCACCGGACCGAGTCGTTCGACCAGGAACCCTACGGGGCCCCCGCCGCCGCCGAGCCGGCCGACACCGGTGAGCTGCCCGCGGTGCACCTGCTCGACGGGCAGGAGGAGACCGTTCCCGCCCCGACGCCGCGCGCGGCCCCGCGCGCCGGGTCCCGCTCCCGCCGCCGTACGCCCGCCAGGCGCTCCGCGCTGCTGACGGTGGCCGTGCCCTCGGCGTGCGTGATGGGCGTCGCCGGCATCGCCGCGGCCTCGGTCGGCAGCCTGACCGACGGCGGCGGCCAGGAGACGGCGACGACCGCGGCGGACGCCCGGCCGGTGAAACCCTCCACCGCCAACAACAAGCTGGACACCCAGGTGGAGAGCGTCGCCGCCGGCGCCGACGACTTCGCCGACCGGGCCAGCCGCACCCAGGAGCGCATCGACCTCGAGGCGCAGCAGGCGGCCGAGCGCAGGGAGGCCGCCGAGGAGGCGGCCCGCAAGGAGCGGCTGCGGCCGAAGTTCGCGCTCCCGGTCGTACAGCACGGTCTCAGCGCCTACTACGGCCAGTCCGGCATCAACTGGATGTCCGTCCACTCCGGTATCGACTTCCCCGTCTCGTACGGCGCGACGGTGATGGCCGCGACCGACGGCACGGTGCGCACCCAGTACAACTCCGCCTACGGCAACATGATGATCGTGACGGCGAAGGACGGCACGGAGACGTGGTACTGCCACCTCTCCAGCTACCAGGTCGCCTCCGGTACGACCGTGAAGGCCGGCGACCCGATCGCGTTCTCCGGGAACTCCGGCAACTCGACCGGTCCGCACCTGCACTTCGAGGTGCGCCCGGGCGGCGGCTCGGCGATCGACCCGCTCGCCTGGTTCCGCAGCCACGGCCTGGACCCGTCGTAGGGTTCGTCCCCCGACGGGTCCCGGCGGACGGCTACAGCTTCTCCACCGGCGCGTACCGCAGCAGCAGCCGCTTGGGCTTGGTGTCCCCGAAGTCGATCGTCGCCTCCGTGTTCGCGCCCGTGCCCTTCACCGCGACCACGGTGCCGAGGCCGAACTGGTCGTGGGTGACCCGGTCCCCGACCGCCAGCGCCACCACGGGCTTCTCCGCGGTCCGCCGGGTGGCGAAACCGGAGGCGCCCGACGCCGACGAACGGGAACGGGACGACGACAGCGACGCCGCCACTCCCGACGCCGGACCGGAGGACACGGGCGCGCTCGCCCCCGTCCGCTTCCACTCCAGATGGGCGGCCGGGATCTCCTCCAGGAACCGCGAGGGCGGGTTGTAGGACGGCTGACCCCACGCGCTGCGCAGCGTCGACCGGGTCAGGTACAGCCGCTCACGCGCGCGCGTGATGCCGACGTACGCCAGGCGCCGCTCCTCCTCCAGCTCCTTGGTCTGGCCGAGGGCGCGCATGTGCGGGAAGACGCCGTCCTCCATGCCGGTGAGGAAGACGACCGGGAACTCCAGGCCCTTGGCGGTGTGCAGGGTCATCAGGGTGATGACGCCGGAGCCGTCCTCCTCGTCGGGGATCTGGTCGGAGTCGGCGACCAGGGCGACCTGCTCCAGGAAGTCGGACAGCGTGACCGCCTCGCCCTCACCGCGCTCCTGCTCGAACTCCAGGGCGACGGCGGCGAGCTCCTGGAGGTTCTCGATCCGGGTCTCGTCCTGCGGGTCGGTGGAGGCCTGCAGCTCGGCCAGATAGCCGGTGCGTTCGAAGATCGCCTCCAGGACCGTGGCCGGGCCCGCGCCGGACTCGACGACCGTACGAAGGTCCTCCATGAGCGTGTTGAACCGCTTCACGGCGTTCGACGACCGCGCGGCCATGCCGTACGCCTCGTCGACGCGCTTCAGCGCCTGCGGGAAACTGATCTTCTCGCGCTGGGCGAGGGCGTCGATCATCGCCTCCGCGCGGTCGCCGATGCCCCGCTTGGGTACGTTGAGGATGCGGCGCAGCGGCACCGAGTCCTCGGGGTTGGCGAGCACCCGCAGGTAGGCCAGGACGTCCCGGACCTCCTTGCGCTCGTAGAAGCGGACGCCGCCGACGACCTTGTAGGGCAGGCCGACGCGGATGAAGACCTCCTCGAAGACACGGGACTGGGCGTTGGTGCGGTAGAAGACGGCGACGTCGCCCGCCTTCGCCTCGCCCGCGTCGGTGAGGCGGTCTATCTCGTCGGCGACGAACTGGGCCTCGTCGTGCTCGGTGTCCGCGACGTACCCGGTGATCCGCGCGCCCGTGCCGGCGTTGGTCCACAGGTTCTTGGGGCGCCGCGACTCGTTGCGCTCGATGACGGCGTTGGCCGCGCTCAGAATGGTCTGGGTGGAACGGTAGTTCTGCTCCAGCAGGATCGTGGTCGCGTCCGGGTAGTCCTCCTCGAACTGGAGGATGTTGCGGATCGTCGCGCCGCGGAAGGCGTAGATCGACTGGTCGGCGTCACCCACCACGCACAGTTCGGCGGGCGGGACCTCGGCCTCGGACGGTACGCCGGCGGGGTGCTCAAAGGTGCCGACGAGTTCGCGCACCAGGGCGTACTGGGCATGGTTGGTGTCCTGGTACTCGTCGACCATGACGTGCCGGAACCGGCGGCGGTAGTGCTCGGCGACGTCCGGGAAGGCGCGGAGCAGATTGACCGTCGTCATGATCAGGTCGTCGAAGTCCAGCGCGTTCGCCTCGCGCAGCCGGGACTGGTAGAGCGCGTAGGCCTGGGCGAGGGTCTTCTCGAAGCCGTCGGCCGCCCGGGCGGCGAAGTCCTCCTCGTCGATCAGCTCGTTCTTCAGGTTGCTGATCCTGGCGCTGAAGGACTTCGGCGGAAAGCGCTTGGGGTCGAGGTCCAGGTCGCGGCAGACCAGGGCCATCAGCCGCTTGGAGTCGGCGGCGTCGTAGATCGAGAACGACGACGTGAAGCCGAGCTTCTTGCTCTCGCGACGCAGGATGCGCACGCACGCGCTGTGGAACGTCATGACCCACATGGCGCCCGCGCGTGGGCCGACGAGCTGCTCGACGCGCTCCTTCATCTCGCCCGCGGCCTTGTTGGTGAAGGTGATCGCGAGGATCTGGCCCGGATGGACGTGCCGCTCGGCCAGCAGGTGGGCGATGCGGTGGGTGAGCACGCGGGTCTTGCCGGAACCGGCGCCGGCCACGATGAGCAGCGGGGAGCCGGAGTGCACGACGGCGGCGCGCTGGTTGTCGTTCAGCCCCTCGAGGAGCGCGGCGGCGTCGATCACTGGGCGCGGGGCGCCGTCACGGTAGTGGGTGTCCCGTTCCGGCGGCAGGTCGAACTTCCCGCCGAACAGGTCGTCCGGGATCGGCTCCGGTACGTGCTCGTCCTCGGGCGGTGGCGGGGGCTCGCCCTCGGGGCCCCGCTGGGCCTGGAGGTCCGCCAGGAAACTGTCGTCAAAGAGGCTGCTCATCGCTCTCCGAGTCTAGGGCGCTCCACCGACAACCCGGGGCCACCCCGGGAACATCCCCGGCTTCCGGCGGCCTGAACGGGTCCCTCACCCTCCAGGAACACCGTCTCACCCTGAGTCACCCCGCGCGCGAGGTCACGAAAATGTATCGGGCATATCACCCATCAACCTTCACAGGGGCCACACCGGTTGGCTACGGTGCGGGCGGGCCGCACGACCCCCACCGGCGAACCTCGCCGGGCCGCGCGGCCTCCGCCGAGTCCGTCCCTGCCCCTCGCGCGGCAGCCGGAGCCGGGGACCCACCGAGATCACGGGGTGAATCGGCCCACTCCCTCGCGGAGCGGCCGTAGGGCAACCCTTCCAAGCACCCGCCCGAACCCGACAGCTAACCCGGTAGGCGGAGCGTGGGAAGGAGTCGCCTCCCTTGGCGTCGCACCGCAAGTCGCGCACCCCCGGCATCCGCGTGGCAGGCATCCGGCCCCCGGCCCTCGCCACGGCCGCCCTGGCCTCCGTGGCCCTGCTCTCCCAGACGGCCACCGCCGCCCCCTCCGACGACGGCAGGCCCAGCCTGGAGGAGGTCGAGAAGAAGGTCGACGACCTCTACCGCCAGGCGGAGTCGGCGACCGAGAAGTACAACGCGGCCAAGGAGCGGACCGCGAAGCAGCGCAAGCAGGTCGACACGCTCCTCGACGACGTGGCCAAGCGCACCCAGAAGCTCAACGACGCGCGGGAGGAGCTGGGCTCCTTCGCCGCCGCCCAGTACCGGACCGGCTCCGGTATTCCCGACACCGCGACCTTCCTGCTCGCACACACGCCGCAGGACGTCTTCGACCAGCGTCAGGTGCTGGACCGGATCACCGGCCGCCAGAAGAAAGCGGTCGACGACTACGTCGCCCAGCAGTCCGAGACGATGAAGAAGCGCCGGGAGGCCACCGAGAGCCTCCGAACGCTCACCGAGGCCCAGGGCGATCTGAAGACGGCCAAGGCCACCGTCCAGAAGAAGCTCACCGACGCGCGTGAACTGATGGCGAAGCTGACCGCCGAGGAGAAGGCGCGGCTCGCGGCGATCGAGAAGGAGAAGCAGGAGGAGGCCGCCCGCAAGGCCGCCGAGCTCGCCCGGCAGCAGGCGGAGCAGCGGAAGGCCGAGGAGAGGACCGCCGCCCGGCAGGACGGCGGCACGTCGGGCGCCCCGGCCCCGGCCCCGGCCGCCTCACCGTCGACGCCGACGGACTCCTCGTACGCCACCAAGGCCGAGAGGGCCCTCGCCTTCGCCCGCGCGCAGATCGGCAAGCCGTACGTCTGGGGCGCCACCGGCCCCGGCTCCTACGACTGCTCCGGCCTCATCCAGGCCGCCTGGAAGGCCGCCGGCATCACCCTCCCGCGCACCACCTACGACCAGGTCGACGCGGGCACGACGGTCCCCGTCTCCCAGGCCCGGCCCGGTGACCTGGTCTTCTTCTACGACGACATCACCCACGTGGGCCTCTACATCGGCAACGGGATGATGATCCACGCGCCGAAGCCCGGCACGTACGTCCGCGAGGAGTCCGTCTACTACGACGGCGAGTCCTCGGTCCACAGCGTGGTCCGCCCCGCCTGACCTGTCCGGGGGCACGGAGCCCGGCGGGCTCTCCCGGCATCGGAGCATGTCCGGCCCCGTCCCCCCGTCTCCTTTCCGCGCCTGGTGGGCGCGGCGTTCGCCGGCGGCCGGCGCCGCCGTGAGGGCGACCGGCACCGTGCCGGTCGCCCTGCACCCGGCGGGGCGCGGGATCCTCTCCCGGGTCGGCCTCGTGCCGGCCTGCGCCGCCCGGCCGGGGCCGGCGGCGGAGTTCGCTCTGCGGCTGTTGTGGGCGGCGGTCGCCGCCGCGCGGGCCACGGTCACGTCCGGCCCCGTGGAGGAAGGGGTCAGGTCCACAGCACCGCGATGAAGACGTTCGCCACGGTCAGCAGGCCGACCAGGCCGAACAGGCCCTTGTCCACCTTCCCGTCGTCCCGCTTCACGTAGACCAGGCCGAGGATCACGATCAGCAGGGCCAGCTTCACGCCGATCTTGATGTTGTCGACGGAGTAGTCCTGGGCCTGGTTGAGGCCGACCAGGACCACACCGGTGACCAGCATCGTCAGCGCACCGTGCAGCATCGCGGGGACGAAGCGGGCGGTGCCCTGGCCCATCGCCTTCATCTGGGTGAGGAAGCCGCCGAGGAGCGACGCGATACCGATGATGTGCAGACCGACGAAGAGGTGGATGAGTACGTCCATGGGGCCGGAGCCTAGCCACAGCCACTTCGTAGCACTCCGGCACCCTCGTCCGTCCCCCCTTCGCCGCATCGGTCACCACCCTGAGTGAAGACGGTGAAGCCAGGACGGGGTTCCTGTCACTTGCGGTCACCCGACGGTCCGCTCACGCCACTTCCGCACAACCCGTTACCGGGCCCGCGCGGCCGGGCCTAGGGTCCTTCCCGGGTGACCGGCTCTCCACCGCCGTCCGGTACAGGGACGACATCCGGGCACCACCGCCGAGAAGGTCCGGCGGCGGACGGCTTCCCCCCGTGCCTCCGCCGCCGGGCCGCGGGACGGCGGCCCGCTCCGCGCGGTCGCCGGGAAGGACGGGCGTCCGGGTGGCAGCGCACCGCAGGACCCGACAGCGCGCATCGACACCGGCCGCCGCATCCCCCGCTCCGAACTCCGCCCCGGTGACCTGGCCTTCTTCTGCTCCGGCATCAGCCACGTCGGCGTCCACGCCGGCGACGGCCGCATGATCCACTCCCTGAACCCCTCGGCCCCGGTCCGCGTGGCCCCATCGACGAGACGTCCTTCGCGGGCGCCACGCGCATGGTCCGAGGACCTGCTCAGACCAGGCGCCGAGCCGTCGCCCAGCGGGTCAGTTCGTGGCGGTTGGACAGCTGGAGCTTGCGCAGGACCGCCGAGACATGGGACTCGACCGTCTTCACCGAGATGAACAGCTGCTTGGCGATCTCCTTGTAGGCGTAACCGCGGGCGATCAGCCGCAGGACCTCCCGCTCGCGCTGGGTGAGGCGGTCGAGGTCCTCGTCGGCCGGCGGGGCGTCGGTCGAGGCGAAGGCGTCCAGGACGAAGCCGGCCAGCCGCGGCGAGAAGACCGCGTCCCCCTCCTGGACCCGGAAGATCGAGTCGACCAGGTCGGTCCCGGTGATCGTCTTGGTCACGTATCCCCGCGCACCGCCCCGGATCACCCCGATCACGTCCTCCGCCGCGTCCGACACGGACAGGGCGAGGAAACGGACCGGCTGCTCGGCGTCGCCCATCAACGGGGCGCAACGGCGCAGCACTTCGACGCCGCCGCCACCGGGCAGGTGCACGTCGAGCAGGACCACCTCGGGCCGGGTCGCGGTGATGACCGTGACCGCCTGGTCGACGTCGGCGGCCTCGCCGACCACCTCGACGCCCGTCTGCGCGGTCTGTCCTATCTCCGCCTGGACACCCGTGCGGAACATGCGGTGGTCGTCGACGAGGACAACACGCACATGACGCCCGGCACCCTCCGCCGCTCCCGTCGTTCCGTTCGCCTCGGTCGGCTCGCTCATGACGTCTTCTCCGCCCTCTCCATCTCCAGCTCGACCTCCGTGCCGCCGTCCGGCACCGCGCGCAGCCGCGCCGTGCCGCCGTTGCGCTCCATGCGGCCGATGATCGATTCCCTGACGCCCATGCGGTCGGCGGGTATCGAGTCCAGGTCGAAGCCGGGGCCGCGGTCCCGGACGGACACGAAGACCGTCCTCCCCTCGACCTCGGCGTAGACCTGCACCGCACCTCCCTCGCCACCGTACTTGGCGGCATTGACCATCGCTTCACGCGCGGCCTGCATCTGTGCGCTGATTCTGTCGTCGAGCGGGCAGTCGCCGACGACCACCACCTCGAGGGGGACGCCGTGCTTGTCCTCCACCTCGGCGGCATTGCGCTTCACCGCCTCGGCGAGCGTGGTGGGTTCGTCGTCCTCGTCCTTTCCGTTGCCCTCCGGCTTGTAGAGCCAGGCACGCAGGTCGCGCTCCTGGGCCCGGGCCAGACGTCGCACCTCGCCCGCGTCGTCCGCGTTGCGCTGGATCAGGGTGAGGGTGTGCAGCACCGAGTCGTGGACGTGGGCGGCGACCTCCGCGCGTTCCTGGGCCCTGATGCGCATCAGGCGCTCCTCGGAGAGGTCCTGCGTCATGCGCACGAGATAAGGGCCGGCGAGGAGGGCGATGCCCACGAGGACCGCGAGGGCCGCCTGGAGCACCGAGCCCAGGTGGCTGCCAGAACCCCGCAGGACGAAGATGCCCGAGGCACCCGCCGTCACCAGGAGCACACCGGCCACGGCCCGCAGCAGCGTGACCGTGCGCCGTCGGCGGCCGACTTCCATCCAGCGGGCCCGGCGGGCGTTGTCCGCCTGCCGCCAGACCAGGGCGACGCCCGCGCCGACCAGCACGGTCGGCCAGAGGTAGGCCCTGGTGCCGTTGCTCAGGTCCACCTTGCCCACGAAGATCATGGCCACGACGACCATGAGGAGCAGGGCGACGATCTGCCCCTTGTCCGGTCTGCGGGTGACGAGTCTGCGCCGGCCGTCCGGCGAGGTCTCCGTCGCCACCAGCGAGGGCGGCCTCTGTACGTCCACACCGCCGACGCCCAGGGGCACGAAGAACCAGAACGCGGCGTACAGCAGCGCGCCGAGACCGTCGGCCATGAACAGGCCGACGAAGACGAGACGTACCCAGAACACGGGCAGCCCGAGGTGCCCGGCGAGCCCCCGCGCCGCACCACCCAGCCAGCGTCCGTCACTGCTGCGGTAGAGCTTGCGCGGCGGCCGCGGCTCGGCCACTGGCGCTGCTGCGGCTTCCGACATGCCAACGATGGTCACACGGCCGAAGTACCGGAACATCAGGGTCGGCCCCGGAGACTCCCCTGATCTCCACGGACCGGGACCGTCGAACGCTCCCCCGGCACCCCTCGGGGACCGATATCAGGGTCCGGCCAGGGTCGTACCGACTGCCGCCGCGGCGGCTCGCCCGTCACCATGGACCCATGACCGATCACCAGCACGCCGCGACGGGTCCGGGACCCGTCTCCGCCCCGGAGGGAGCGACCGCCCCGCCGCCGGAGCCGGCCGGCGAGAGCGGACGCTTCCGGCGCGACCGTCGGCACCAGCTGCTCGGCGGGGTGTGCGCGGGGCTCGGCCGGCAGTGCGACATGGACCCGGTGATCTTCCGGATCACGCTCGCGGTCCTGTCCGCCACCGGCGGCGTCGGCCTCATCTTCTACGGCTTCGCCTGGCTCTTCGCCCCGTACGAGGACGAGGACGAGAACGAGATCCGCCGGCTGCTGACCGGCCGGGTCGACGGCCACACCCTGACGGCCGTGCTGTTCGCGCTGGTGGGTTGCGGCGTCTTCCTCACCATGCTGAGCAACGACGGAGTGCTGAGCTTCGCCGTCATACTGTCCCTGCTGCTCGCCGGCGCCGGGTACTGGTCGCGGCGGCGCGGCGCGCCCAGCCCCGACCACATCGCCGCCCAGGCCGTGGCCGACGCCCCACCGGAGCCCCAGGCGCCACCGGTCCCCTCCGCCTTCCCGTCGTGGTGGCGTGATCCGATCGTCAAGGACGGCACACACGTCGGTGGGACGGGCTATCTGTGGGGTCCCCGGGACTCCCGCGACATGGACATCGCCTCCGCCGTCGACGTCGGCCTCGCCCCCCGCACCGGCATCCGCGACATCGCGTACGCGCCGCTCCACCGGCCGCCCAAGCCACGCGGCCCCCGCGGGACCGGCAGCTGGATCCTCCTGCTCGCCCTGCTCGCCGGTGGTCTCGGCACCGGACTGACGTGGGAGGCGCACCCCCTCGGCACCAGCCTGCAGACCGGTCTCGCCTGCGCGCTCGCCGTCTTCGGCGTCGGCGTGGCCGTCAGCGCGTTCCTCGGCCGTACCGGGGCGGGATCGATCGTCCTGGCGGTCGTCACGGCGGGCCTGCTCGCCGGCACGGCCGCCCTGCCCAAGGACATCGGCACCGACTGGACGCGCACGACCTGGGAGCCCACTTCGGTCGCGCAGATACGCCCGGCCTACGACCTGGGAGCCGGCGAGGGCGAACTGGACCTGTCCGCAATACGTATCCCCGAGGACCGCACCGTCTCGACGCGGGCCGATGTCGGCCTGGGCCGGATCCACGTGATCGTGCCCAGGGACGTGACCGTGAGGCTGAGTGTCGATGTGGGAGTGGGCGACATCCAGTTGCCGGGCGACAGGCAGAAGGACGTGGACGTGGCACCGGGCAAACACAAGGAGGTGACCCTGGAGCCGCCGGCCGGCGCCGAGGGGGCGGGCACGCTCGACCTCGATCTCCAGGTCGGCGCGGGACAGGCGGAGGTGAGCCGTGCTGCGTCATGAGTTCCAGCCCGGCAGGCTGGTGGCCGGCGCCTTCCTCACCCTCGCCGCGGTGATCTACGCCGGTGACGCGAGCGGTGCCTGGGAGGCTCCGTGGTTCGTGGCGATCCCCGTGGTCACCGGCGGGCTCTGCCTGGCCGGTGCGGTGGGCTCCCTGACCGGCCTCGTACGCCGCCGCCGGGACAGACCGGGCCCCCGGAGGACCGACGCGGGGACAACACCCTGAGCGGGCGCTACCGGTGTTCCCCCGTCCGCTGCCGCCGCCGCGTGCGCAGAGCGGCGTCCACGGACAGCAGCGGAGCGCCCGCCAGCACCAGCGGAGTCCAGGCCATCAGATACGGGAGGTCATTGCCGTAGTAGTACGGATCGGCGGCCCAGCTCACGGTCAGCCACAGACCGAGGGAGATCAGCGCGCCGCCCAGGGCCGCGATGCGGGTGAGCAGGCCGAGCAGGGCGCCGATGCCGACGGCCAGCTCCCCGAGGGCGATGGCGTATCCGAACGCCACGGGGCTCTCCAACGCCATGTCGACCAGCGCGGGGACGGCGGAGGAATCGCGGACCCCGCGCATCATGTCGCCGATCGATCCGGCGCCGGCGTCCTTCATGAACGCGCTCTCCGTGAGTTTGTCGAGGCCCGCGTAGACGAAGGTGATGCCCAGGAAGATGCGCAGGGGGACGAGGGCGTAGCGGGTGGCGGTGTCCCGCCGGTCTCCGTCGCCGTCCAGGTGCGGGGGGTGTGCTTCCGTGCGCATACCGTGAGTCATCGCTGTCCGCCGCCTCTCACTACCGTGCCGGCACTCCTCGACAGACCATACGTACGACACATGAGGGCGGCTCAACCCCGAGGGCGGGGTTTTTCTTCGGAGTACGGTGCTCGTGGGTGCCGGTGGGGGCGCCCGCGCCGGCACGGGCCGGGGCGTCTGCGCCGGCACGGGCCGGGGCGTCTGCGCGGCCCGGATGAGGACTTCCTCCGACCCGGCTGCCGTGCTGGAGGCGGTGGAGAGCGAGTTCGGCCTGGCGGTGGACCCGCGGGAAGTGGCGGGGCCGCTGCCGACGGTCGTCGTTCCCGTACGGGCCGGCTGACCAGCCGTCAGCGGCCGCCGGTCAGGTGGCCGCCCTCGGCCGGAAGCCGTCGTCGCCGGCCGGACGCGCGCTCCGGACGGAGAGTCCGCAGGTGCCGCCCGCCCCGGAGTCGGGGCTGCCGGGGACGTGGCCGCGCACGCGCTTCTCCTCCCCGGTGAACGCGCCGATGGGGCCGGGTTCGGCGTACACGACGCCCGCTTCCGGCGGAGCCACCGGTTCCATCGGGGTGGCCGAGGCCGCGGACACCGGCCTTCGGCCGCGAGACCCACACGCAGCGCGACACCGTCGAGCGGTGCGTCGACCGCTCGAAGCAGTGGCGCGACATCGCCACCCGCTGCGAGAAGACCGCCACCATCCACCTGGCCGGACTCCGCGTCGCAGGCGTCCGCCTCTGGTCCGCACGCTGATCCAGCGAAACCGCCCAGGGGGCTTCCGGCCCGGAGATCTCCGGGCCGGAGGCTGTCGGTCCGGCGCGGCCCTTCACCGCCGTGGCGTGCGTGGCGTGCGTGGTGGGGGGACGACGTCACCGCGGCGCTTCTCGAGATCTCTCAGATAGTCGGCGGGATCGGCGTGGTGCCGGTCCTGGGCACCGTGCCGGTGCAGCTCCAGGCGACCGTCGCGGTGCAGGCGGACCGTGGTCGTGGCGCGCCGCTCCAGGCTTTCCGCCGCCGGCGGATCGTCCGTGTCCGGCACGGCCAGGACGGCGACGGCGGCGGGGAACATGGCCAGGGCGCCGGCCGTGGTGGCGACGGGCTGCCGGCCGGTGCGGTTGGCGCTGCTGACGTACAGCAGCGGCAGTTCGTCGAGCAAGGGACGCAGAGGCTGCCAGCGGGCGCCGAACAGCAGCATCCAGCCGTCCTTGACCGCCGGGGCCGCCCAGGACGGCAGCTCCGGACCGTTCCGCACCGGCACCAGGACGGTGAGGTGTTCCCGCGTCAGCAGCCACCGGGCCCTCGCGCTCTGGTCGGGGCCCAGCTCCCAGACCTGGTCGAGGGCGTTCAGCGTGTCGGGGTGGTGGGCCCACAGGGCGACCGGCTGGTCGCCGGGGCGGCCCTTGGCCTCGTTCACGGTCCGGGCCCGGCGGGCGGTGACGACGTGGGTGAGCGGCGCCGGGTTGGGCAGGACGACCGCCGCCCCGGCGTCCAGCATCTGTCCGGCCCGGGCGAGCGACACCGGTACGCGGTCCGCGCTCACCACCGGCGAGCCGGTCATGCGCCGACCCGGTGCGGGTGGACGAGGCCGTCGAGGTAGTCGGCGAAGGCGTCGTCGTCCACGACGGCCCGGCCGGTGCGGAAGGCGCGGGTCTTGACCCAGGTCATCGCCGCCCGCGTCTGCTCCCTGTCGAGCCGGTGGCCGAGGCGGTCGGCGGCGGCGGTGATGACGCGGGCGCTGGCCAGCTGGGTCAGCAGGACCTTCGGCTGGATGCCCAGGACCTGGGTCGGGTCGTACGGCTGGAAGAGCTGCGGGTGGACGAACGGCGTACCGGTGGAGATGGTGCCCACTCCGGTGCCGACGATCGGGGTCGTGACACTCAGCGGGACCCCGGTCTCCTCGGCCACCAGCCGTGCGATCGTGGGGAGCCGGGTCAGGTCGGGAGCGGTCCACCAGGGGGCGGCGTCGGCGCCCAGGAACTCCTGGCCGTGCCGGGCGAGGAGGAACAGCAACTGCTCGGTGGCGACCATCCCGGCCCGCTCGGCGATGCCCAGCCAGGAACCGGACACCACCCGCACCCCGGCGCCCAGCGCCTGCAGCGTGTTGGCCAGCCCGAGTCCGAGGTCGTTGTGCAGGTGGGAGGCGAGCACCACGTCGTCGTCGGTTCCCGTCCCCACCGCGGCGAACATGTCCCGGCACGCGCCCGGCAGTTGGGCGCCGACTGTGTCGGCCAGCACTACCAGGCCCGCGCCGGCCCCGGTCATGGCCTGTGCGTAGTGGCTCATGAGGGAGGTGTCGGCGCGGGAGGCGTCCGCCAGGCAGATGTCCACCGCGACCGTCTCGTCCAGGCCACGGGCCGCCTCGACCAGGTCGATCCCTCCCCGCAGGGCCTGTTCGGCCGTCCTGTGGACCATCACCTGCGCCATCGCCTCGGAGGCCGGGACCACCACCATCACGCGGGAGTGCCGGCTGCCGCGCACCGACGACACGGCCTGCTCGACGTCCCGGAGCGCGCCCCGGCACACCGCGGCCACGCTGACCGTCCCCTCTGCCTCGGCCGCGACCTTGCGCACGGCCTCGAACTCCTCGTCGCACACGGCGGGGAAGCCCGCGGCGAACACCACGTGCCGTGGCCCGTCCGCCCCGAACACGCGCCCCGTCTCCTGGGCCAGCCGCACCCGGAACTCAGGGGTCATCAGGGTCTTGGCCTGGGCGCCGTCGCGGGCGGATTCCTCCCAGAGCACCACTCGGCCGGCCTGGGCCGACTGACGTATCAGATCCATCGAAACCTCCTGGGCGAAGCCGTCACGCCCACAGGTGATCACGACGTCAGTCGCTTTGCGGTGTTAATCGATTACCAGACAGTGAAGATCACGTGAGGAGCGGTCGGTGGGCCGGACAGCTGATCACCCGGTCTCGTGCCGGTCCGCCCGAAGGCCGAATTCGATCGTCAAAGCGTTTGCACGGCGTTCGCACGGCGTTCGCACGGCTACGGGGTACGCCGCAGGACGGGCGCCGAAAAGCGGTGGCAGCAGTTGATCGAGGCCGCCCTCGAACTCCTCAGCCGCCGCTCGCCCGACGAGGTCCCGATCGACGAGACGGTGTCGGCCCCGGGCGTCTCACGCTCTCTCGTCCCTCACCGTGTCCCGGCGGACCGGGCCGGTACGAGGCCGCGTCGCGGCGTACTGCCGGCGGCCTGGCGGGCCGCTTCGGGAAACCGCCCGGGACCGCCGGGCTCCCGGCTGCTGCGGGCGGACGGCCCGCTTCTTCGACTTCGAGGAGGAACACGACCCCGGCTTCCCCGCTCTGCCGCGCGGCGGCCCCGCCGCCGGCTCCCCCACCGACGCCCTCGTCGCCCCGGTACGACAGGCCGCGTACGAGCGGATCATCGCGCATCTGCGCGTCCCGGAGCCCCCGCCCGCCCGGGGTGGCCGTCCGCCGCTTGATCTCCCCGGCCGGGTCGACGGCCCTGCTGCGGCCGGGCGGGCAGCGGGTGCCGCGGGGGACTCCAGGCGCAGCCCGTACATGACTGGGCGGCGCTGCCGGCGGTCGGCGCCGCCTCCTGCGAGGAGACGACCGCCGCCATCCGGCGGGTACTGGGGGACGAGCCGGCCGGCGGACCGTTCGAAGACCTGGTCGCCCGGCTGGTCGCGCTCTCGACCAGTGTCCTGGGGCGGGAGTCCGCCGCGTGATCCGAACCGGATTCCCGGCGCGGGACACTAGTCCGTCACGTCGATCGTGTAGCGGTTCGTTTCCGCGCCTGCTGCCGTGACGACCTGGACCTCCACTCGGCCCGGTTCCACCTCCGCCGGGACCGGGACGGTCAGCAGCGCGTCCGTCGGGTTGTCGAAGCCGCCCTTCACCGGGACCAGGGGCACATGCACATGCACCGGTCCCACCCGCACCACCATCCGTGACAGCCGGTCCGCGCCCTGGGCCCCCGCCGGCACGAACCCGGCCCCGCGGATCTCGATGTCGTCGCCGGTCCGGATCGGCGCGTCCAGGGCGCCGGCCTCCCGCGCCCGCACCACCGACAGAATGACCGGACGCCCGCCCTCCGCGTACTTCCCCGCGAGGTAGGTCGCCGCCGACACCAGCGCCACCACCGCGAGTCCCCACGGCAGGTCCGGCAGCTGGTCCGGCCGCCGGGCCAGCCGCACCGCCGCGAACACCAGGGCGACCCCGCTGATCACGACGTACTGGATGTCGGCGAAGCTGCCCCGCCCCGAGTCGTCGGTCAACAGGTCCGCCGCCCTGGGGCGGTACGCGCGCACCTTCTGCAGCCGCTGCCCCAGCACCCGCAGCCCGACCACCCGCCGCACCAGCACGGCGATCCCGCACACCACGGCCAGCACGGTCACCACACCGGCGCCGCGGGCGAGTTCCAGCCCGTCGATCAGGGCGTCCCGCTCCCGGTTCCCGGAGGCGGCCGCGAGCTGCCCCACCAGAACGAGCACCGCGAACGCCAGGAACAGCACCCAGCACGCGGCCACCGCACGGGACGTGGAGAGCCGGTTGTCCTCCCCGATCACCGGCGCCAGCGCACCCCCGCGCGCCCGGTGGAACCACGACGCGGCGGTCAGCGCGCAGGCCACCACCAGCGCGGCCAGCAACCCGGCGGTACGCGCGGCGGTCCACCCCGCGCCGATCGCCGTGAGCGCCTGCCCCAGGAGCAGCAGCACGACGCCCGCCCACACCGCGCCCGCGGTCCGCCGCCACAGCCGCGCCAGCCACGCCGTGCCCTCGGCCCGTCCCCGTTCGGCGACGACCTCCGCGGCCTGCGTCAGCTCCTCCGACACCCACTGCCGGGAGGCGGAGGCGGAGTGGGCCACCGCGGCCGGCACCCCCTGTCCGGCCGCGAACTCGTCCCGTTTCACCAGGAACGCGGCGACCGCGCGCCGATGCCCCTCACGCACTCCGTGCGGGCAGTCCCCGCAGGTGCAGCCGCCCTCGTGGGCGCCCACGTCGGGGCCGCCCTGTCTCGCCTCCTGCACCGCCACGCCCGAAGCCCGCCTTCCCCGCCATCAAAAACACGACACAAGTCCCCCGCGACGAAAGCGAATTGTGCCCTACCTCGCCGCCTCCCCGTCCGGCAGACCCGGCCCGGCCGAGTGAATTTCGCGGAGTCGGGTTGACCCGTCGCCTAACTCGGCAGGTCCGGCTCGCTCCGGCTGATGTCCTGCCACATCGGCTGGTAGTTGATCCACGCCACCAGGTCCCCGCCCAGCTGCTCCCGCGTCGCCACCGCCTGCCGGTGGTCGATCGGGACGGGCCGGCCCGCCGCCTTCGCGGTGAGCTGCACCTGGCAGGACCGCTCCATCGTCACGAACCACCAGGCTGCCGCGTCCACCGAGTCGCCCACGGTGAGCAGCCCGTGGGTGCGCAGCACCGGCGCCTCGCGGGAGCCGAGCACACCCGCGATCCGCCGTCCCTCCCCGGCGTCGGCGGTGACGCCGCTGTAGGCGTCGTAGAGGGCGTGGTCCTCGTAGAAGGCGCAGCTCTCCTGGGTGATCGGGTCGAGCAGGCCGCCGAGGGCCGCGGGGGCGCGGCCGTGCACCGAGTGGCAGTGGGCGACGGCGACGACGTCGGGCCGGGCCGCGCGCACCTGGGCGTGCACGGTGAACGCGGCCTGGTCGACGTGGTGGCCGCCCTCGACCACCTGGCCGTCCCGGTCGGCGAGCAGCAGATCGCTCACGGTGACCTGCCGGAAGGGCATCCCGAACGGATTGCCCCAGAAGCAGTCGCTGAACTCCGGGTCGCGTGCGGTGATGTGCCCCGAGACGCCGTCCTCGTAGCCGAGCCGCCCGAAGAGCCGCAGCGCGCCCGCGAGCCGCTGCTTGCGGTGCCGGCGCTCGTCGTCGACCGACTCGTGCATCGGCGGCATGGCGAAGCGCAGTTTGCCGGTGGGCAGCGGCAGGGGCGGCATGGGCCCGTGCATGAGTCCTCCCGCGGGGGTGCGCGTACGGGGCGGAAGTCACCGGCGAGCCGCCCCGTACGACAGCTCTCTTCCGTAAGGATGCGGTACGGGGCCCGCTGCTCCGTCCGGAGGACCCCGCCGATACCCGACACAGGATGTCCGGTTTCCACGCAACACTCGTCCCATGCACACGAATTGGGCGGCCCTCGTCGCCGCCGAACCGGATCTCGCGAAGACCGTGGAGGAGCGCTTCGCCGCGTACACCCACCACGTTCTCGCGACCCTGCGCAAGGACGGCTCACCGCGTACCACCGGCTTGGAGGTCCGCTTCCTGGACGGGGAGCTGTGGCTCGGCATGATGCCGGGCTCGCTCAAGGCGCTCGACCTGCGCCGCGACCCGCGCTTCGCGCTCCAGGCGAACCCCGGCGACGGTACGGGCATGGGCGGCGGCGACGTCCGGATCAGCGGCCGGGCGGTCGAGGTCCCCGACGACGACACGGGGACCCGGCGCAGGTACGTCGAAGAGGTGGAACCGCCGGAGCCGTTCCACCTCTTCCGCACCGAGCTGACGGAGGTCGTACGGACCCGCGTCGAGGACGACAAGCACCTGGTCGTCCAGGTCTGGAAGCCCGGAGAGCCGGTGCGCGCTCTCAGACGGACGTGACGGTGGGGGCTACTCCCACTCGATGGTGCCCGGCGGCTTGGAGGTCACGTCGAGGACGACGCGGTTGACGTCCCGCACCTCGTTGGTGATCCGGGTCGAGATCTTCGCGAGGACGTCGTACGGCAGCCGCGACCAGTCGGCGGTCATGGCGTCCTCGCTGGAGACCGGGCGCAGCACGATCGGGTGGCCGTAGGTGCGGCCGTCACCCTGGACGCCCACCGAGCGCACGTCCGCGAGCAGGACCACCGGGCACTGCCAGATGTCCCGGTCGAGACCGGCCGCGGTCAGCTCCTCGCGGGCGATGGCGTCGGCCTCGCGGAGCAGGTCGAGCCGCTCCTTGGTGACCTCGCCGACGATGCGGATGCCCAGGCCCGGCCCGGGGAACGGCTGACGCTGGACGATCTCCTCGGGCAGGCCGAGCTCCTGGCCGACCATCCGGACCTCGTCCTTGAACAGCTTGCGCAGCGGCTCGATCAGCTTGAACTCGAGGTCCTCGGGGAGGCCGCCCACGTTGTGGTGGGACTTGATGTTGGCGGTGCCGGTGCCGCCGCCGGACTCCACGACGTCCGGGTAGAGAGTGCCCTGGACCAGGAACTCCACCGCCGGGCCCTCGTCCGCGACGATCTCGGCCTGGGCCTGCTCGAAGACCCGGATGAACTCCCGGCCGATGATCTTCCGCTTCTCCTCGGGGTCGGAGACGCCCTTGAGGGCCGCGAGGAACCGCTCCTGGGCGTCCACGACCTTGAGCTGCACGCCGGTCGCGGCCACGAAGTCCTTCTCGACCTGCTCGGTCTCGCCCTTGCGCATCAGGCCGTGGTCGACGTACACGCAGGTCAGCTGGGAGCCGATGGCCTTCTGGACGAGCGCGGCGGCGACGGCGGAGTCCACGCCGCCGGACAGGCCGCAGACGGCGCGCTTGTCGCCGACCAGCTCGCGGATGGCGTCGACCTGCTCGTCGATGACGTTGCCGGTGGTCCAGTCCGGGGTCAGGCCCGCACCCCGGTACAGGAAGTGCTCCAGCACCTGCTGTCCGTGCGTGGAGTGCATCACCTCGGGGTGGTACTGGACGCCGTAGAGCTTCTTGTCGTCGTTCTCGAACGCGGCGACCGGGACGATGTCCGTCGAGGCGGTGACGGTGAAGCCCTCGGGGGCGGCGGAGCAGGCGTCGCCGTGCGACATCCAGACGGCCTGCTCCTCCGGGGTGCCCTCGAAGAGGGTGGAGGAGTTCCTGGAGACACGCAGGTCCGTGCGGCCGTACTCGCGGGCGCCGGTGTTGTCCACCTGGCCGCCCAGGCTCTGGGCCATGAGCTGGAAGCCGTAGCACATGCCGAAGACGGGGACGCCGGCCTCGAAGATCTCACGGTCGAGGCTGGGGGCGCCCTCCTCGTACACGGACGAGGGACCGCCGGACAGGATGATCGCCGCCGGGTTCCTGGCGAGGATCTCCTCGACCGGCATGGTGCTCGGCACGATCTCGCTGTAGACCCGCGCCTCGCGGACGCGACGGGCGATGAGCTGGGCGTACTGCGCGCCGAAGTCGACGACCAGGACGGTGTCGGGCGCGTTGGCAGCGGGAAACGCTGATGACACGAGGTGCCTTCCGGCGGTGGGGCGGGGGTCTTGTGCCTCCCAATTCTACCGAGACGACGGAAGGACACGTCCCGCCGCCGGGAACGGGCCCCGTCTCACCATGCGACCCGTGTTGGCCGGCCGCGGCCGGCCGGGCATACTTGCCCCATGCTCACGCACCCGACCTTCCTCTTTACCTATGGCGACCGGCCCGCCGGCTGCCATGGTCGTGCTGCTTGAGCAACTGACAAGCGACTTCCCAGGCGCCCCGGGCCGACAAGGTCCGGGGCGCCTGGCGTTCTCCTCCGGACCCCGTCGCTCCGGGGCACCGCACCCGTCCATCGAGGAGCCCCGACATGACCGCCACCACGACGCAGCCGACCGAGAGGACCGGCGCCCGCACCGCAGAGGCCGCCGAGCTGATCACCGGCGCCCGCGAGCGGATCGACGCGCTCGACGACCGGATCATCGGTCTGGTGCAGGAACGGATGGCCGTGTCGGCCGTCATCCAGAAGGAACGGATCGCCTCCGGCGGGCGGCGGGTGAACCTGTCCCGCGAGATGGAGGTCCTCGCCACCTACAGGGACGCCCTGGGCAAGCCGGGCACCGCGCTCGCGATGACCCTGCTGGAGCTGTGCCGCGGCAGGATCTGAACCCGCGTTCGCGGTACGGACGCACGCACCGCCCCTCACCCGTACGGCGCGTGACCGGCACCGGGGCCGCCTCGTTGGTACCGGTGTCCGTGCCGGCCGGGGACGGGCCGGAGGGGACCACGCGTGGCTCGCCGGAGCGACGAGGCGTGCGGCTCCGCCGTACGCCGTGGGACCTCGCTCCGGACGGGTGACCGGACGGCAGGGGACAGCGGCCCGGTCACCCCGGAGAACGGCCGGTCCCGGGACCGCCCGGGACCGGCCGCCGGAACCGGCCCTTCAGGACAGCGCGGCGGACGGGGCGACGGCGGCCACGGCCGGCCCCGCGGCCACCACCACGCCGACCGCGCTCCGGACCCGGCGCCGGCGCGGGCCGCGGCCGCCCCTCTCCTGCCGGACCGGTCCCGTGGCGCCGTCCTTCGGGCCGGGCCGGGCGTCCGCTTCCCGTCCCGGCCGCCCCGGCCTGCGTCTCGTCCATGGCCCGCAGCCGCTCCGTCACCGTGCGCGCCCGTGCGGACGGCTCCTTGGGGGCGGAGGCGCGGAGGTCGCGCTCACCGTCCTGGACGAACCTCTCCCGGACGGCGCAGGGAAGGGACGGGGACTCCGGTCCGGACCTCCCGGACGGCTGTCCGGCCACGGGTCGCGGGCCTTCTCCCGCCGGCGGTCGCAGGCCGCCGAGCGTGTGTCCGCGGCGATCACATCCCACCTGTGATGCACCTCACATGAGAATTCCATGAAGGTCGGGACAACCATCCACCGGTCTTGTTGATCGAACTCTCCGGATCCTCACGGACCACACCCGTAGCGCCCTCTGCGAAGGCGCCTCCCACCTCGTGCCGCACCCGAGCGGTACACCGGAGTCACCGAGGTCTTCATGAAGCTTCGCCGCGCCATGGCTGTGGCGGCCACGACGGCCGTCACAGCGCCGCCGGCCCTGCTCCCGGCTCCGGCGGCCTTCGCGACCGGCGGCGAGGAGAAGCCGAGCACCTCGACGAGCACTCCGGCCGGGGGCGGGAACCTCCCGGCGGACGACGAGATCCTCGCCGCCGGCTCCGCCCCCGGGAGACCGAACGGCGCCGAGCCGCGGACCGGCGGCGAGGTCGCGCTCGCCGAGGCGAAGGACGTCGAGGTCGCCGGCAGCCTCGCCGGGACCGGTTCGAGCCCCGCTCCGCCGGTGACCGGCCTGGCCGGCGGCGGCGCCGTCGCGGCCGGCGCCCGCGCGGTGTTGGTGGCGCGCCGGCGCAGGGCCGGCTCGGGGGCGTAACGCCGCCCGGCCGCACCGCGTGCGGCATCACCCAGGACCAGGGCGAAGGACCTGAGCTCGGAGGGGGGCACAGGTCCTTTTCCCTTTACTTCCTCGGCGGCACCGCCGGCATCCCCAGGAACGGCAGCCGCAGCGCGCCGAACGCCTCCGCCGGGACCGCCGGGGACTTCGGCTCGACCGGCTCCAGGCGCCGGTAGGCCTCCCCCTGCGCGGGGCGCGGATCGGCCTCTCCCTTGTTGGGCCAGTACGACATCGCCCGCTCGGCCTGTGCCGTGATGGTCAGGGAGGGGTTGACGCCCAGGTTCGCCGAGACCGCCGCCCCGTCCACGACCGAGATGCCGGGGTGGCCGTAGAGGCGGTGGTACGGGTCGATCACACCGGTCTCGCGGGAGCCGCCGATCGGGCAGCCGCCCAGGAAGTGGGCGGTCAGCGGCATCCCCGTCAGCTCGCCGACGTTGGATCCGGCGAAGCCGTTGATCTCGGCCGCCAGCGCCGACGCGCCGTCGGTGGCCGCCTTGATCTGCTTGGGGTTGGGGGCGCCGTGGCCCTGCCGGGCGGTGAGCAGCCCGCGGCCGGCTCCGGACGGCTTGAGGTACGTCGTCAGGGAGTTGTCCAGCGACTGCATCACCAGTCCGATGATGGTCCGCTCCGACCAGCGCCGGTTGGACAGCGAACGGAGCAGCAGCCAGGGGTGCCGCGCCGCGTTGCCCAGCCAGCCCAGCACCCGGGCGGCGCCCGGGCCGCCGCCCGCGTACGGCACCTGGAGGATCGACAGCCCGCCCATCGAGTTGGAGCCCCGGCCGTAGCGGACCGGCTCGATGTGGGTGTTCTCGTCGGGGTGGATCGACGACGTGATGGCCACGCCGCGGGTGAAGTCGGCCTTCGGCGCGCCGGTGGCCCTGCGGTAGCGGCGGTCGTCGGTCTGCGCGCCGACGAGGGCCTCGGAGTTGGTGCGGGTCAGTTCGCCCAGCCTGTCCGAGAGGTGCGGCAGCTGACCGCCCGCCTTCATCCGGTGCAGCAGCGTCTGGGTGCCGTAGGTGCCGGCCGCCAGGACGACCCGGCGGGCGCGGAAGGTGCGGCCCCCTCCCTTGCGGCGGTCGTCGGTCGGGAGCGTGGCGACGGCGAACCCGCCCCGCGAGTCCTCCGTGACCGATACGGCCGTCGTCATGGGGTGCACGACCGCGCCCGCCTTCTCGGCCAGGTGGAGGTAGTTCTCGTTGAGGGTGTTCTTCGCGCCGTGCCGGCAGCCGGTCATGCACTCGCCGCACTCGGCACAGGCCCGGCGCGACGGCCCCGCCCCGCCGAAGTACGGGTCGGGCACCTCCTGTCCCGGCTTCGCCTTCGTCCTCCCGTCGGCGTCCTCGCCGTCGCCGAAGAAGACGCCGACCGGGGCCATGTGGAAGGTGTCGCCCACCCCCATCCGCTCGGCCACCGCCTTCAGGTGCACGTCCGACGGGGTCGTCGTCGGGTTGAGCCGTACGCCGAGCATGCGCTTCGCCTGGTCGTAGTACGGGCCCAGCTCCTCCTGCCAGTCGGTGACGTGCCCCCACTGCGGGTCCTCGAAGAACGGCTTCGGCGGTACGTAGAGGGTGTTGGCGTAGTTGAGCGAGCCGCCGCCCACGCCCGCGCCGGCCAGCACCATGACGTTGCCGAGCAGGTGGATGCGCTGGATGCCGTACATGCCGAACCTCGGCGCCCAGAGGTAGTTCCTCAGGTCCCAGGAGTTCTTCGGCAGGGTGTCGCGGGTGAAGCGGCGGCCGGCCTCCAGGACGCCGACGGTGTATCCCTTCTCCGTCAGACGGAGGGCGGTCACGGAACCGCCGAAACCTGAACCGACGACGATGACGTCGTAGTCGTGGGCGTCCTTGGGCACGGGTGTCTCCTCGTCGGGTTTCGCGTGCGGGTTGTCTGCGGCCGGCCGCGCTCGCGCGGCGGAGCCGCACGTCGATGCGGTCCCGCGCCCCTTCGGGCCGGTCACCTGAACCGGAGTGTCTTCATGAGGCTCAGGCCGCGGCTCATGAAGGCCGCGTACTTCTCGTCGTCCATGCCCAGTGACGGGGCCAGTGGGAGCAGGCGCTGGTGGGCGACGGTCTGGACCTCGGTGTACTTGAGGATGCCCTCGGCCCCGTGCCGGCGGCCGAGACCGGAGTCCTTCATGCCGCCCATCGGCGACTGGACGCTGCCGTACGCGGACGCGTAGCCCTCGTTGATGTTGACCGTGCCGGTGCGCAGCCGGACGGCGATCCCGCGGCCGCGCCGGGCGTCCCTGGTCCACACGGAGGAGTTCAGACCGTACGGCGTGGAGTTGGCGCGCTCGACCGCCTCGGCGTCGGAGGAGAAGCGGTGGACGGAGACGACCGGGCCGAAGGTCTCCTCGGAGCAGACGCTCATCGGGGCCTCGACGCCGTCGAGGGTGGTCGGCTCGTAGAAGTAGGGGCCGATGTCGGGGCGGGCCGTGCCGCCCGCGAGCACCTCGGCGCCCTTGGCGACGGCGTCGTCGACGTGCCGGGTGACGGCGTCCAGCTGGCGCTGTCCGACCAGCGAGCCCATGTCGGCGCCGTAGGCGAGGGACGCGCCGAGACGGATCGCCTTGGTGCGGGTGACGAAGCGCTCCAGGAAGGCGTCCGCGACCGACTCGTGGACGTACAGCCGCTCGATGGAGATGCACAGCTGGCCCGCGCTGGAGAAGCAGGCGCGGACGGCGCCCGCGGCGGCCTTGTCGAGGTCGGCGTCCTCCAGGACCAGCATGGCGTTCTTGCCGCCGAGTTCGAGGCAGACGCCGACCAGCCGGGCGGCGGCCCCCTGGGCCACCTCGCGGCCGGTACGGGTGGAGCCGGTGAAGGAGACGTAGTCGGCGTGCCGGACCACCTCGGGGCCCACGACCGGGCCCTCGCCCAGGACCACCTGGAAGACGTCGGCGGGCAGCCCGGCCTCGATCAGCAGATCACGGGCCCACAGCGCGGTGAGGCAGGTCTCCGTGTCGGGCTTCATCACGACCGCGTTGCCCGCGACGAACGCCGGGAGCGCGTCGCCGACGGAGAGTTCGAGGGGGTAGTTCCAGGGCGCGATCTGGCCGACGACACCGCGCGGGTGGCGCAGTTCGGTGACCTTCGTCAGGGCGGGCACGGCGCCCGCGTGCCGCCTGGGCCGCAGATAGGCGGCGGCCCGGCGGCCGTAGTGGCGGGCGGCGACGGCGACGGCCTGCACCTCCTCGTGGGCGTGCAGCCGGGCCTTGCCGGTCTCCAGCTGGATCAGGTCGAGCACCTCGGCCTGGCGGCTCAGCACCAGGTCGTGGAGGCGCAGCAGCACGGCGGCGCGCTCCCGTACCGGGATCCGCGCCCAGACGGCCTGGGCGGCGCGGGCCGCCTCGAAGGCCTTCGCGACGTCCCCGGGCGTCGACTCGGGCAGATCGGCCAGCTTCTCGCCGGTGAACGGCGTGTGGTTGGCGGTCCGGCCGGAACCGGTCACGCCTCTGGTGAGCCGGGCGACCAGCTCCGGCGTGACCACGTCGGCGGCGGTGCGGGCGCCCGCAGGCGCGGGGGCGAGGGGGTTGGCGCCGGTCGTTTCCCGGGGCTGCGCGTCCGTCATGAGCCGCAGGGTATGCCGGGGGGAACACCTTGTGTACCCGTCGGTAACAGATTCCCGCACGGCGCGCCGGTGAGCGCCGGCGGAAAGCCCCTGATCAGTGCGTCGACGGCGAGAGCGACCCGAACCGGCCGCGTTCCGGTCCCGGGCCGGTCCCGGGCGCCCTGGAACACCGTCCTCCCCGGCGCGGCCGGTTCAGAGCTCGTGGACGTCCCACGACCCGAGGACCGTACGGGCGATCTCCCGGCCGTCCTCGGCGAAGTGGCCCTTGCCCGGATAGACGACCCGGAGCCGGTACATGTCGCCGTCCTCGTTCCGGTAGTACGTGACCTGCGCCTCGTGCACCACGGGCGGCGTGGCGGTCGTCGTGCAGACGATGGTGTTCGTGGCCGCCTCGCGGTCCTTGTACGTGGTCTCGCGCGGCTGTCCCCCGAGCGCCGGCGCGGAGGCGATGCCCCAGCCGTACTCGCCGTCCTTGAGCTCGTTCCAGTGCGAGAACGCCTCCTCCGACGCCGATGCCTCGATGTCCTCGTCCTCGGACCTGAGGTCGCGGTCGGTCTCGATCCGCACCATTCCGCTGGGGTCGGTGAAGGAGACGAGGGTCCCGTCCGAGTCATCGGAGGGCCTGTCCCTCACGAACCCTTCCGGAACCACGAGGGACACACCCGGCCGGTCCCCGACACTGCGGACGCCGACCGGTCACAGACCCGTGACCCTCGCGGGGGCCTATCTCCCGTTCACGGTGGTATGCGGCCGGATCGAGGAGTCGGCGGGCGTGGGAGGGGGCGAGGGGGCGAGGGACCCGGAGGGCGAGGCGCTCGCGGGCGTCTCCGGCGCCGTGCTCGTCGGTGTGCCTCCTCCGTCCTCGCCCCGGTCCTGCAGGAGCAGCACCGCCGCGGACACGCCCGCTCCCACCATGGCGGCGACCGCCAGTGCCGCGACGAGCGCACCCCTGGTGGGCTGCCGCCGGGCCGGACGCACCTCGGGCCCCCCGCCCGCCTCCTCCTCCTGCCGCGCCGGGGACCGCCGCCGGGGCGCGTCCCGGCCCGGGGGCGGCAGCACGGGGGGCGCCGACTCCGGCGTACGGCCCGTCTCCCGGAACGCCCGCAGCATCCGCTCGGCCCGGTCCGCGTCCAGCCGGCGGTCGGGATCGCGCTCCAGCAGGCCGCGCACCACGGGAAGGATCGGTCCCGCTTCGGCGGGCGGCCGTATCTCGTCGACCACGACGGCGTGCAGGACCCCGCCGAGGGAGTCCCGCCGGAACGGCGACTCGCCGCTGAGCGCCGTGCACAGCAGTGCGCCCAACGACCACAGGTCGGACTCCGGTCCCGTCCTGGCGCCGGACATCCGCTCGGGGGCGGTGTACTCGGGCGAGCCGACGAAGGAGCCGGTCTCGGTGAGCGTGGTGGAGCCCGACACCCGGGCGATGCCGAAGTCGGTGAGGACGACCCTGCCGGTGCCGTTCTCCAGCAGGACGTTGGCGGGTTTGAGGTCACGGTGCAGCACACCGGCCGTGTGGGCGGCGCGCAGCGCGCCGAGCAGGTCGATCCCGATCCGCGCGGCCTCCGCGGCGTCGACCGGGCCCTGCTCGGCGACCCGGTCGGCGAGGGACGGCCCGTCGATCAGCTCCAGGACGATGTACGGGTGTTCGTCGTCCTCGACGACGTCGTGGACGACGATGATGTGCGGGTGGCTCAACTGGGCCAGGGCACGCGCCTCGCGCAGGGTGCGGTCCCGCTGCCGCCGGGCGTCCGCCGCGGAGAGCGTCTCGTCGAGGGGGAGTTCCTTGACGGCGACCCCCCGCCCGAGCAGTTGGTCGGTGGCCCGCCAGACCACACCCATGCCACCGCGCCCGAGCCTCGCCTCCAGGCGGTAACGGCCGGCTATGAGACGGCCGTTGGTACTGGCGGTCGCGTTCTCGGCGTCCCCGTCGGTCCCCATGGGCCCATCATGCACCACCGGATGTGTCGCCTCCGGTACGGCGATTCGGCCAAGCGGCGTGCATCCGTGCCCGCCCCGGGCGTCAGGGCTCGCGCCATCCCTTCAGCACCGTCTCGAACTGCTCGCCGGTCGTGGCCCAGTCCTCGGCCGGCCCGGACATGTAGATCGCGTACTCGACCCCGTCCCGCGAGAAGTACATCTGGTCGACCGCCCGGCGCGGCCCCGGGAAGTCGGTGTCCTTGGCCAGCGCGGTCCAGCCGTACTCCAGCCGGGCGCTCTCGCGGTCCCGGTAGACGCGGCGGTCCAGGACGATCCGCCGGTAGTCGACCAGGCGCCCCCCTATCTGCTGGTCCAGGTCGCTCAGGTGCTCGTACGGGTCGTCGAAGTCGGGCGAGTCGTCGATGGCGATGCGGATGAAGTGGTCGCCGCCGTCGGGCGTGTAGTCGACCTGCCGGGTCCCCTCGTCGAAGACCTCGCGCTTCCAGTGGTCGCCGGGCAGGACGATGCTGAAGCCGTAGGGATCGCTGCGGCGGACCCACCCCTCCGGGAGGCCGTCCCGCGACCCGGTCCGCTCCGTCCCGGCGGGGCCGGGCGTGGAGGCGGCGGTGGCCGTCGAGGACGGGACGGCCGCGGCGCCGTCCCGGTCCCCCTGCCGGAGCATCACCGCGGTCCCCCCGCCGACGACCGCCGCCAGGACGACGACCAGGGCGACCAGCCGCCCGCGCACCCGCCGACGGGGCGCGGCGGCAGGGGGCGCGTACATCTGCTGAACGGCCGTGGGGCCGCCGCGCGGGTGCTGCAGGACCGGCGGGTGCTGCGAGGCCGTCTCCGGCCGGATCTCGTACGGCAGCGGCACGTGGGCGTCGTCGGCCCGGGTCGGCACGTACTCCTGCGCGGCGGGCGGCCGGCGTCCCTCGGCGGCCTCGGCGAGCATCTGCTCGGCCCGGTCCACATCGGGGCGGCCGGCCGGATCCTTGTGCAGGAGTGCGCTGATGACGGGCGCGAGCGGGCCGGCGTGCCGCGGCTCCTCGGCTTCCTCCTCGACGACCGCCTGCATGGTGGTCAGCGGTGAGGTGCGGCGGAACGGCGACCTGCCCTCCACCGCCGTGTACAGCGTCGCGCCGAGCGCCCACAGGTCGGAGGAGGGGCCGGGGTCGTGGCCGCGGATCCGCTCGGGCGCGAGGTAGTCGACCGAGCCGACGACCTCACCGGTGCGGGTGATGGCCGTGTCGCCGTCGATCTGCGCGATGCCGAAGTCGGTGAGCAGCACCCGGCCGTCCCGGCCGAGGAGGACGTTGCCGGGCTTGACGTCGCGGTGCAGCACGCCGGCGGTGTGCGCGGCGCGCAGCGCGCGCAGCACCCACAGGCCGATGCGCGCGGCCTCGCGGGGCTCGACGCGTTCCCGTTCCTTCACCGCGTCGGCCAGCGAATGCCCCTCGACCAGCTCCATCACGATCCACGGCCGGCTGTCGTGCTCCAGCACGTCGTGCACCGTGACGACGGCGGAGTGGTTGATCCGCGCGGCCGCCCGCGCCTCCGCGCGGGTACGGGCCAGCAGCATGGCCTGTTCGCTGTCGGAGACGTAGAGCGCCGCGGTCAGTTCCTTGATGGCGACGGCCCGGTGCAGCACCTCGTCATGGGCGCGCCATACCCGGCCCATGCCACCGCTCCCGATCGACTCACCGAGCCGGTAGCGGCCCGCGACGAGCGAGCCCTGCATCTGATTCACGTTGCCCCGCAATAATATTGACAGGACCAGCGTAAGTATCCCGGCGCGTCCTGGGAACCGAGGGGGTGGCTTGGAGACCGCACTGTGACAGT
The DNA here is from genome assembly GCF_041380215.1 of Streptomyces pimonensis. Classification (NCBI taxonomy): domain Bacteria; kingdom Bacillati; phylum Actinomycetota; class Actinomycetes; order Kitasatosporales; family Streptomycetaceae; genus Streptomyces; species Streptomyces pimonensis. The sequence continues at coordinate 353,316 of NZ_JAHWZY010000001.1, read as the reverse complement.
TGTCGCTGTACGGGGCGTCAGGCAACCAGAACGTCCGCGACGGCGTGGAGTTCGTGGTTCAGCCGGTGAACCGGTAGGTCGCCGCGGCCTGTTCGTAGAGCCGTGTCACCTCGTCCCGTTCGGCCTCCGGACCGCGCACCTGCACCACGTGGTAACGGCCGTCGATCAGCGCCGCGAGGTTGCGGACGTACAGCTCGCCGCCGTCGCCGGTCCAGGTGAACTGGCCCTCGGCCATGGTCCGTCCGCCCACCTCGATGGTCTTCAGACCGGTGGAGGTGGCCCAGCTGGAGTCGCGGTAGGGCTGGAGCTCGCGCTCGTCGTCCCGCTGGTAGGCCATGGGATCGCTGCCGTACGTCCGCGCGCTGTCCCGGCCCGGTACGACGATGAGCTCGAAGTCACCGCTCGCGTAGACGACCTGGCCGCTGCCGTTCTTCGCGGTGCGCTGCCAGCCCTCGGCGACGGCGATCCGGAAACCCTCCGGGTCCTTGGCCAGGGTGAAGCCGTCGGCGACCGCGGGGCCGGTGGTCTGCGTCTCGGCGGAGGCGGACGACTCCTCGGGGCCGTCCTGGGAACCGCCCTCCGGCTCGGCCGAGTTCTTCCCGTCCGTCGGTTCCCCGCCGGCGTCCGACGGGCCCGGCGCGGGGCTCACCCCACCGGTGGCTCCGGTGCGGTCGGCCGAACCCGAGTTGTCCTCACCGGACTTCGGCATGAACAGCATGGCGTACGCGATCACCGCCGCCATGGCGAGCAGCACCAGCAGGAGCAGGGTACGACCGAGCCGACGCGGTGAACCGGTGTCCTGCCTGGCCCGCTTGTGCCGTCCGTGGTGCGCGGGGAGCCCGGCCCGGCGCCTGCGCACCAGCTCGCCCCGGCGCCGTATGACGGGCAGCCGGCCGGCGTCCACGGGCGGCGCCGCTATGACGTGCACACCCGCCTCGGGCTCGGGCGCCGACCGCACCAGCGAACGCAGCCAGCCGCTCAGCTCCTCGAAGTCGAGCCGCTCGGTGGGATCCTGACGCAGCAGCGACTCCACGACCGGACGCAGCGGCCCGCACTCCTCGGCGAACGCGGGCGGCTCGGCGCACACCATCTGCACCAGCTCGGCCGTCGACTCCTCCGGGTAGGGCGCGTGTCCCTGCACGGCCCGGAACAGCAGGGAGCCCAGCGCCCAGAGGTCGGTGGCGGGGCCGATCGGGGCGGCCAGCTGCCAGTTCTCGTGCACGGGGCCGGCCTGCTCCGGCGCCCACCGCTCGGTCACGGGTCCGACGACGGCCATACGCGTCTGCCGCGCCCGCTCGGCGGCCAGCGCGGTGGTCGGGCCGCGGCGGGCGGGGGCGTGCGCCGCCGGGTCGTCCCAGCGTGCGGACGGGGCGGCGGCCGCCGGTTCGAGGGCGGGGACTTCGGGCGCTCCGGGGGCGGTGCGTCCGGTGCCGCCGCCCGTACGGGGTGCGGCCCCGTGCCGGCCGGCGGCTCCCACACCGTAGGGGTCGGCTATCTGTCCCGGCGGGATCGCGGCGGCTGCCGTGTCCGCGCCCTCGCCCCCCGGCCGGGAGACGTACGGCGACCGTGCGGAGCCGTCACCGTGCTGCGGGGCGGCGGACGGACCGCCGTCCTCGGGGGCGGCGGACGAGGGCGCGGGCAGGGTGGCACGGCCGTTCTGCTGGGCCTCCTGCACCCGGGCGGCGGCGCGGGTGCCCGCCCGGTACGCGGCGATCGCCCCCGCACGGGCCGCCCTCACGTCTCCCGCGCTGTCGAGGGCCTTGGGCGCCACCACGGGTGAGGGGCCGCCCGCCGTGTCCGCCCCGTCGGACATCCGGCCGGCCCGCGCCTCGATGGCGGCCCGGCGCGTGGCGTCGGGGCCGGGGCCGGCGGTGAACCCGGGCGGCCAGGACGGACCGCGCCCGGCATCCGGCGCTCCCACGGGCGTCCCCGGCTCCGGGGCCTCGAGCGCTCCCGCCGTCCGCACCGGCTCCTCGTCCGAAGGGGGCACCGGGTCGTACCCGCACAGTGCCTCCTCGGCCGCGCCGACCGCGAGACCGGTGAGCATCACCCGGCCGTCGTCGCAGACGAGCACCGTGCGCGCGGTGATGTTGCGGTGCACCCAGCCGTGGGCGTGCAGTACCCGCAGCGCGGTCAGGACGTCGGAGGCGACCTCGGCCGCCCGGTACGGGGACAGCGGCTTCTCGGCGAGCAGGGCGGCAAGCGGACGCGCGGGCACGAGTTCGCTGACTATCCACAGTGAACCGCCCTCCGCGAACACGTCGAAGACCTGGTCCAGGCGCGGGTGGTCGGGGATGGCGGCCGCCGCCTGCGCGGCCTCGATCGCGCGCCGCACGACCGGGTCGGCGGGCCGCCGCGGGCCCCCGCGCGCGGGTCCGGGACCGCCCCGCCGCGCGCCCCCGTCACGGGCGGTGAAACCGTCGGGCAGCCCCTCCGCGTCCAGCACCTCGGCCTCGACGACCTCCGGCAACGGGACCTGCCTGACCAGGACTTCCTGCCCGCTGTAGGTGTCGAAGGCGCGGGTCTCGGTCAATTCGTACTCGTCGGAGGGCGGCAGCGGCAGGCGGTAACGGTCGGCGAGCACCCGTCCCGCGTAGTCGTCCACGTTGCCTCCCCCGGCACTACGGTCGGCCGGTTCCGTTCGCCCGGCGGGCCGCCCCGGCTTCGTACGGTCCGCAGGCACTCACGATACGTGCCGGAGGCAACCCGCAGAGAGGGGATGCCACATCTGACTCCCCATTTCGCGGACCGGTCATGCTCAGGACTTCGGCCGGAACGTCTTCGTCAGCGTCCGCCAGGTGTCCTTGCGCCGGTCGCTGTCCCAGTCGGCGGCCCTGGCCGTGTACATCAGCCCGTACCCGAGCCGGTCGCCCACGACGGTCCCCCGGTCGATGGACCGGTACTTGGTCCCGCTCTCCACATAGGTGAACTCCCAGTCGGCCGTGTCCCAGCCGCGGTACTCCACCGCCTCGATACGGATGCGCTGGTACTGGGCGCGCACCATGGCGCGTTCCTGGTTCTTCCAGTCCGCGACCGGGTCGTCCTTCGGCGTGGTCGTCCAGCCGATGAGCAGCTTCTGCCCGTCGGGGCCGGTGAACCGGTCCCCGGCGGCCCCCGTCGACCGGAACTTCCATCCCTCGGGCAGCCCGATCGAGTACCCCTGGCTGCCGTTGTACGTCTTCGCCGCCGACGTACCGCCGTCCTCCTCCTCATCGGCCTCGTCCCCGGCCGGGCCGCCGGTGCCCGCGGTGGCGGTCGCCGCGCCCGCTCCCGGCTCGGTGCCCGTCGACTCGGTCGCCGTGCCGTCGGTCCGGGTGCCGTCGCCTTCGTCGCCCCCGGTGTCGGCGCTCGGGGTCCCGCCGGCGACGGTCGCGCCGCCGCTGCCGTCGGCTCCCTTGCCGCTCTCGTCGTTGCCGAGCGTGAGGGCCAGCACGGTGCCGAGCACGGCGAGCACCACGACCACCGCGATGACGAGCAGCGTCCGCCGCGGCACCACATCGGTGAGCGGCGCCCGCGGCACGGGCCTGGCCGGCAGGTCCGGCGGTGTCATCACCGGCCAGCCCGAACTGCGTCCGCCGGCCGGCAGCTTCTGCCGCGCGGCCCCCCGCGCACCCGGCCCGGAGGCCTGGACCGGCTGCACGGCCGGGGCGGAGGGCGACGTGGCGCCGGGCCGTGTCCCGGAGGCGCCCGTCGGCGTGCCCCTGGTACCCGCGGCCGAAGCGGCGCTGCCGCTGCCGGACCTGGCACGGGTCGCCGCGGCGGCCCCGGCCGGACCGGCCGCCGCCTTCCGCACGGAACGCAACGCGCCCCGCAGCTTCTCCCCGGCCTCCTCGCCGCGCCTGCCCCCGGCGCCCGCGCGCTCGTCCGGCTGCTCGGGCAGCGGCACGACCTTCGTCGCGTCCGCCGGCTCCCCGGCCTCCTTGGGCGCGGGCGCGTTGAGGACCGCGTTCAGCATGGCCCGGGCGCCGCTGTCGTCGAGCCGCTGGGCGGGGTCCTTGGTGAGCAGCCCGTAGATGACGTCCCTGAGCGGTCCCGCGTTCTTCGGCTCCTCGAGCGGCTCGGTCATCACCGCCGTGAGCGTCGCGATCGCGGACCCCTTGTCGTACGGCGGTGTGCCCTCCACCGCCGCGTACAGCAGTCCGCCGAGCGACCACAGGTCGGCCGCCGGCCCCGGCTTGTGCCCGCGGGCCCGCTCCGGGGAGATGTAGGAGGGCGCACCGACCAGCATGCCGGTCGAGGTGATGGACGGATCGCCCTCGACCTGGGCGATGCCGAAGTCCGTGAGCACGACCCGGCCGTCCTCGGCGATCAGCACGTTGGACGGCTTCACGTCGCGGTGCAGGATGCCCTCGCGGTGCGCGGAGCGCAGGACGTCCAGGATGGCGAGGCCGACCTCCGCCGCGCGCTTCGGCTCCAGCAGGCCGTCCTCCCGGATGGCCTCGGCGAGCGACTTGCCCTCGACGAGTTCCATCACGATCCAGGGCCGGTCGTCCTCCTCGACCACGTCGAAGACGGTCACGGCGCTGTTGTTGCGGATCCGCGCGATCGCCTTGGCCTCACGCAGCGTCCGCGTGATCAGCCGCCGCTTCTCCTCCTCGTCGATGTTCGACGGGAAGCGGAGTTCCTTGACGGCGACGGTCCGCCCCAGGGTCTCGTCCTGGGCCCGCCACACCGTGCCCATGCCGCCGCGGCCGAGCACATCTCCCAGCCGGTACCGCCCGGCGAGGAGACGTGCGCTCTTGTCCTGACGGGATGTCCCCGCCCGCTCCGCCTCCGACATGCGTCCCCTCATGCAACCCGCCCTGACAGAGCCTTCATTGTCCCTCACTCGACAAGTGCCCGACGCCCAGGGTGCCTCTGGCCGCGCATCGGTACCGGATCGCGCGGCACCCGGGTGACGGACGCGCTCTCCCGGCCTGCGTGACGGGCCTCCGACCTGGGAGGAGCCGGGATGCCGCCGCTTCGGGCACTCCTGGCCGTTCCCGTGTCCCCGGCCCTGCTCGCCCCGACCGCCTCCTCGGCCCCGGCCGTCCCGCCTGCGGACGCACTCCTGGCCGTTTCCCTGCTCGAACACCGACCGCGTCCCGCTCGGCCCGGTCGTCGAACAGGTCACCGGCCGTGCGGACCCCGCCGAGGCCGAACACCGCGTCATCGCCCCGCTGCGCCGGACGGGCACCGCCTTCCCGGCTTCCCGGGCCTCTCCGCCCTCGCCGCACGGCCGCTCCCACGCGGCCGACGGCACCGACGTCGCCCGGCTCGGCCCGCGGGCGGCCGGCGGACGCGAGCGATCCGGCGCGCTGCGCCGGCCCCGGTGTCGCTGTCCTCACCGCCGCCTCCCGCTCATCGGTCGCATCGGCCGCACCGTCGGGCGGAGTCCGGCCCCCCGCCCCCATGCCCAAATCCCGACCGGCTCGCCCTACTTCAGCCACCACGGACCCCAGCCCGTGGGCAGCCCCGCAGGACGACTCACCGAAACTTGGCCGATCAATCCCACATATCGGTCATATTTACTCCTAGTCTGACATTGCGCTCGCCTGCCCGGTCCACCGGGCTTGCGCACCTGTCGCACTCCGGTTACTGGGAAGGACGGCCCACGCCATGCCCGCAGATCTCGCCGTCGTCGGACTCGGCCCGTACGGCCTGCCCCTGGCCCAGGCCGCCGTCGCCGCCGGCATCCCCACCATCGGTTACCGGACCGGCCCCGAGACGGGCTCCCTCAGCGCCGCCGAACAGCGCCGCATGCTCGCACGGGGTTTCCGGACGACCGCCAACGCCGCCGAGCTCGGCCGGGTGCGCACCGCGGTCATCTGCGCCCCGACGCCGCGCGGTGCGAACGGCGGACTGGACCTGGGCCAGGTGGAGACGGCCGCCCGCACCCTCGCCGCGCGGCTGCGCCCGCACACCACGGTGATCCTCGAGTCCCCCGTGCCCCCGGGGACGACCGAGGGGCCCCTGCTGCGCCTGCTCGAGTCGGTGTCGGGCCTGCGCGCGGGGCACGACTTCCACCTCGCCTACTCCCCCAGCCGGGTCGACCCGGGCAACCGCGACCACACCCCCGCCAACACCCCCAAGGTCATCGGCGGTCTCACCCCCGTCTGCACCGAGTCGGCAGCCGCCTTCTACGGACGCATCACCGACAAGGTCGTACGCGCACGCGGTCTGCGCGAGGCGGAGACCGTGCAGCTCCTGGAGACCAACTTCCGGCACGTCAACATCGCCCTCGTCAACGAGATGGCCGCCCTCTGCCACGACCTGGGCATCGATCTGTGGGACGTCCTGCGCTGCGCGGAGACCAAACCCTTCGGCTTCCAGGCGTTCCGCCCCGGCCCCGGCGTCGGCGGCCACGCCGTGCCGCAGGACCTGACCGCCCACGCGGGCCGCACCCTGCGCATGACGGAACTCGCCCGGGAGGTCAACGGCCGCATGCCGCGCTACGTCGTGCAACGCGCCGCCGCGCTCCTCAACGAGCACGGCAAGTCCGCGCGCGGCGCGCACGTGCTCCTCCTCGGCGTCACCTACAAGCCCGACCTCGCCGATCTGCAGGGCTCCCCGGCCGAGGAGATCGCGGTCCGGCTGATGGAGCTGGGCGCCTCCATCAGCTACCACGACCCGTACGTGCCGTCCTGGAGCGTCCTCGACCGCCCCGTCCCCCGCGCGGACTCCCTCTACGAGGCCGCCGCCGACGCCGACCTGACGATCCTGCTCCAGCAGCACCGCACGTACGACCTCCAGGGCCTGTCCGTGAAGGCCCAGCTGATGCTGGACACGCGGGGGGCCACTCCCACGGGGGCGGCGCACCGGTTGTGAGGGGGCGCGCGAACGCCGTCCGCGCCACAGGGTCCGGTGGCGGGCGAGGCGCCGCGCGGGTGCGGTGGCAAACAGGTGGTGCCCGCCGCGGCGGGCGCTGCGGCAGGCTCCTGAGAAGTGAACGGAGTGTCCGCCCCGGCTCACGCAGGGGTGGCTGCTCACTTCCCGTGGATCCACAGGATGCGCCTCCTCCGGAACGTCACCGTCCGCAGACGGACACGGCCCCGGGCGGTGGACTCGCGGTGACACCCCGCGGCGCGCTCCCCTTCCACGATGCCGCCGTCAGCCCGGTGGGCGGTCCGTCCGGAATGCGGGCCGGGCCCCGAGGGCCGGAGTCCGGGACGGTCTCCCTGGAAGGGGGCGCCCCGGAGAGCCGGGGCGCCGGACGCGGCCATTGCCGACTCGGCGCTGCCCCTCCCCACGGATCCGCCCCGAAGGCAACCGCGCGCCCCCTGAGCGCCACGCGCCCCGCCCGACACGCAGAAGGGCCGGTCACCCCGTGATCAGGTGGCCGGCCCTCCGTGCCGTGTCGAAGCCCGCGCAGGCCCTACCGCCGGTGCTGCGAGTCCGCCACCGTCACCTCGACGCGCTGGAACTCCTTCAGCTCGCTGTAGCCGGTCGTGGCCATCGCGCGGCGCAGGGCGCCGAAGAGGTTCATCGAGCCGTCGGGGGTGCGGGACGGGCCGGTGAGGATCTCCTCCATGGTGCCGACCGTGCCGAGGTCGACCTTCTGACCGCGTGGCAGCTCCTGGTTGACGGCCTCCATGCCCCAGTGGTTGCCCCGGCCCGGACCGTCCGTCGCGCGGGCCAGCGGGGAGCCCATCATCACGGAGTCCGCGCCGCAGGCGATCGCCTTGGCCAGGTCGCCGGACCAGCCGACGCCGCCGTCCGCGATGACGTGCACGTACCGGCCGCCGGACTCGTCCATGTAGTCGCGGCGGGCGGCGGCCACGTCGGCGACCGCGGTGGCCATCGGGACCTGGATGCCCAGCACGTTGCGCGTGGTGTGCGCGGCGCCGCCGCCGAAGCCGACCAGGACGCCCGCGGCACCGGTGCGCATGAGGTGCAGGGCGGCCGTGTAGGTGGCGCAGCCGCCGACGATCACCGGGACGTCGAGCTCGTAGATGAACTGCTTCAGGTTCAGCGGCTCGTGCGCGCCGGAGACGTGCTCCGCCGAGACCGTCGTACCGCGGATGACGAAGATGTCCACGCCCGCGTCGACGACGGCCTTGGAGAACTCGGCGGTGCGCTGCGGGGAGAGAGCGGCGGCGGTGACCACGCCCGAGTCGCGCACCTCCTTGATGCGCTGCCCGATCAGCTCCTCCCTGACGGGAGCGGCGTAGATCTCCTGCAGGCGGCGGGTGGCCGACTCGACGGGCAGGCCGACGATCTCGTCCAGCAGCGGCTGCGGGTCCTCGTAACGCGTCCACAGGCCCTCGAGGTTCAGCACGCCGAGGCCGCCGAGCTCACCGATGCGGATCGCGGTGGCCGGGGAGACGACCGAGTCCATGGGAGCGGCCAGGAACGGCAGCTCGAAGCGGTAGGCGTCGATCTGCCAGGCGATCGAGACCTCCTTCGGGTCCCGCGTACGGCGGCTGGGGACGACGGCGATGTCGTCGAAGGCGTACGCCCGGCGGCCGCGCTTGCCGCGCCCGATCTCGATCTCAGTCACGTCTGTGGCCTTTCCCTGATGCGTTGCAGCGCCTTCCAGTATCCCCGACGGCCGCGGCGCCCACCGCCCGGACATACGGCGAGGGCGGCCCGGACGCCCCGGAGCCGCCCCCGCCGAGGTCCGCCGTCTACTTGCGGCTGTAGTTCGGCGCCTCGACCGTCATCTGGATGTCGTGCGGGTGGCTCTCCTTGAGGCCCGCGGAGGTGATCCGCACGAACCGCCCGTTGTCCTGGAGCTCGGGCACGGTGCGTCCGCCGACGTAGAACATCGACTGGCGCAGGCCGCCGACCAGCTGGTGGACGACCGAGGAGAGCGGGCCGCGGTAGGGCACCTGGCCCTCGATGCCCTCGGGCACCAGCTGCTCGTCGGAGGCGACACCCTCCTGGAAGTAGCGGTCCTTGGAGAACGACTTGCGGTCGCCGCGGGTCTGCATGGCGCCGAGCGAGCCCATGCCGCGGTACGACTTGAACTGCTTGCCGTTGATGAACATCAGCTCGCCCGGGGACTCCTCGCAGCCCGCGAGCAACGAGCCCAGCATCACCGTGTCGGCACCGGCGACCAGCGCCTTGGCGATGTCGCCGGAGTACTGCAGACCGCCGTCGCCGATGACCGGGACACCGGCCTCCTTGGCGGCGAGGGCGGCCTCGTAGATCGCGGTGACCTGCGGGACGCCGACGCCGGCGACGACACGCGTGGTGCAGATGGAGCCGGGGCCGACACCGACCTTGATGCCGTCGCAGCCCGCGTCGACGAGGGCCTTGGCGCCGTCGCGCGTGGCGACGTTGCCGCCGATGACGTCGACGCCGGAGGAGTTCGACTTGATCTTGGCGACCATGTCGCCGACCAGGCGGGAGTGGCCGTGCGCGGTGTCGACGACGATGAAGTCGGCACCCGCCTCGACCAGCGCCTGGGCGCGCTCGAACGCGTCGCCGGCGACACCGACCGCGGCGCCGACCAGCAGGCGCCCCTCGGCGTCCTTGGCGGCGTTGGGGTACTTCTCGGCCTTCACGAAGTCCTTGACCGTGATGAGGCCCTTGAGGACGCCGTGGTCGTCGACCAGCGGAAGCTTCTCGATCTTGTGGCGGCGCAGCAGCTGCACGGCGTCCGGGCCGGAGATGCCGACCTTGCCGGTGACCAGCGGCATCGGCGTCATGACCTCGCGCACCCGACGGGAGCGGTCGGTCTCGAAGGCCATGTCGCGGTTGGTGACGATGCCGAGCAGCTTCTTGTTGCCGTCGGTGACCGGGACGCCGCTGATGCGGAACTTCGCGCACAGGGCGTCGGCCTCGGCGAGCGTGGCGTCCGGGTGGATGGTGATCGGGTCGGTGACCATGCCGGACTCGGAGCGCTTCACCAGGTCGACCTGGTTGGCCTGGTCCTCGATGGACAGGTTGCGGTGCAGGACACCGACGCCGCCCTGGCGGGCCATCGCGATCGCCATGCGCGCCTCGGTGACCTTGTCCATGGCGGCGGACAGCAGCGGGATGTTGACCCGCACGTTCTTGGAGACGTACGAGGCGGTGTCGATCTGGTCGGGCGCCATGTCCGACGCGCCCGGCAGCAGCAGCACGTCGTCGTAGGTCAGCCCGAGTGTCGCGAATTTACCGGGCACTCCGTCGACGTTGGCAGTCATGACACCTTCCTCAAATGGCCTTGATCGGTGCGGATGTCCATGCTAACGGGAAGCGTGGGCGTCTCATTCCACGATCTCGTACGGCTCCGGGCTTCGTATGTTCGTACGGGAACGGCCGACCGTCCGTTCATGTGCCGAAGGGGCACGCGACGGCGGCCGTTACTGCTCCGCCAGGGCGCGCAGCCGGCTCAGCGCGCGGTGCTGGGCCACCCGGACGGCGCCGGGTGACATTCCCAACATCTGTCCGGTCTCCTCCGCCGTGAGGCCCACGGCGATCCGCAGCAGGAGCAGCTCGCGCTGGTTCTCGGGCAGGTTGGCCAGCAGTTTCTTGGCCCACTCGGCGTCGCTGCTGAGCAGGGCACGCTCCTCCGGGCCGAGGGAGTCGTCGGGGCGTTCGGGCATCTCGTCGGAGGGCACGGCCGTCGAGCCGGGGTGGCGCATCGCCGCGCGCTGCAGGTCGGCGACCTTGTGGGAGGCGATGGCGAAGATGAACGCCTCGAAGGGCCGGCCGGTGTCCTTGTAGCGGGGCAGCGCGAGGAGCACCGCGACGCAGACTTCCTGGGCGAGGTCCTCGACGAAGTGCCGGGCGTCGCCGGGCAGCCGCGACAGGCGGGTGCGGCAGTAGCGCAGTGCCAGGGGGTGGACGTGGGCGAGCAGATCGTGCGTGGCCTGCTCGTCCCCGTCGACCGCGCGGTGGACGAGCGCACCGATCGCCCCTCGGGCAGCGCCCGCCTCGTCGTCGCGCATCGGTCCATGGTGCCCTGCGGACGCCTGGTCCGCGGCACCGTGTCCCTGGTTGTGCACCGAAGCGTTATGAGCAGGTGCGCCGGAACTCATCCCCTGCGCCCTCCTCTTCCGCTCGACCGACTCGTCCCCGAGGAACTCCACACCTCAAGGATGCGGCATCCCCGGCGAAACGAGCAGCGAGCGTCCGGCGGCTGCCGTCGGCGCGCTGGTGGAGCGGGGTTCTCGCACCCCGCGGCGGCTTGCCCGCACCCCGGGCACGACGGCTCCGGCCGACTGCGGCGTATCCGGCCGACTGCGGCGGCTTGCTGTGCTCCGGGGCCGGCCCGGTCCGCTCCGCGGCGTGCCGTGTGGTTCGGTCCGGGTCCGTGGGGCCGGTGGCAGGCCGCACGGAACCATGGTTCTCGCACCCTCCGACAGCACGCCGACCGGAGCCACGGACTTCCCGCGCGCCGGCAGCACGCCGCACGAGGCCGCGGCCCTCGCACCCGCCGGAAGCGCACCGCAGGAAACACGCCTCGCACACCCGGCGGGAACGCACCGCACGGCGTCAGCGCCCGCGCATTCCGCCGGAAGCGCACCGCGCGGAGCCGCGGACCCCGCGCCCGCCGGGAACACACCACGTGGAGTCACTCCCCGCACTCCCGCCGGAAGCGGACCCCCGGAGCCGCGAGCTTCACGGCCGCCGGAAACACGCCCATCGGGCCGCGGAACCCCGCGGCCGCCGGGCCTCGCGTCGCCGACCGGCGGGCTTCACCCGGGCCGGTGCGTGTGCGACCGGTCACGCGGGGTGTCGCGCCGAGGGTCGTGGCCGGGTCCGGGCGGAGGCGCTCACCGGCCCCCGCGGCATCGAGTGCCGTGGGGGCCGCACACCGGGACGGACCGGCCCCGGGGCGGGGAGGGCCCAGGGCCCCCCTCGTACGGATCGTGCCGGGCCCCTGAGCCCCGTTTCCGTCCCGGCCCGCGCGGATGCGGGCACCCGGAGTCACGGACCGGCTCCCGCCGTCCCGCGGCCCAGGGCGCGGGGCCCGCCCGTCACCCGGCGCGATTCCCGCGCAAGGCCCTAGCGCACCAGGCCCCACCGGAAGCCGAGCGCCACCGCGTGGGCCCGGTCCGACGCGCCGAGCTTCTTGAAGAGCCGCCGCGCGTGCGTCTTGACGGTGTCCTCGGAGAGGAACAGCTCCCGGCCGATCTCGGCGTTGGAACGGCCGTGGCTCATGCCTTCGAGGACCTGGATCTCCCGCGCGGTGAGCGTGGGCGCCGCACCCATCTCGGCGGAGCGAAGCCGGCGCGGTGCGAGCCGCCAGGTCGGGTCGGCCAGCGCCTGTGTGACCGTGGCCCGCAGCTCCGCGCGGGAGGCGTCCTTGTGCAGGTAGCCACGCGCGCCGGCCGCCACCGCGAGCGCCACGCCGTCGAGGTCCTCGGCGACCGTGAGCATGATGATGCGTGCTCCGGGGTCGGCGGACAGCAGCCGCCGGACCGTCTCTACGCCGCCCAGACCGGGCATGCGTACGTCCATCAGAATCAGGTCCGAGCGGTCGGCTCCCCAGCGGCGGAGGACTTCCTCGCCGTTGGCAGCCGTCGTCACGCGCTCGACGCCGGGCACGGTCGCGACCGCGCGGCGGAGCGCCTCTCGGGCAAGCGGGGAGTCGTCGCAGACGAGGACGGAAGTCATGGCCGCCCTCCGCAGCTGATGCGCGTCACCTTGAGCCTCCAGGCTGGTACGAAATCGTCACCTGTGCGGTCGACCGTCCCGGACGTCCGTCCGAGCGCTTCTTCCTTCAACCGCCTCGCACTCTCAACGACGGTCACTCGAAAGAGTTACGGGGCCGTCTGCCATCTTCGGAACTCTACGTGAGGGGGCGGACACGGTGGGGATATGCGCGGCGGACCCCGAACTTTCCTCACAACCCGTGCCCCATTCAGACCCTTTTCTTCCCCTTTGCTGGTGTCCGGGGCTAGATTCGCAATGAGTCATATTTTCATCTCCTTGGATCGTATTCATACGGTCGTGGACACCGGATCCGCCCAGAACGGCTACAAGGGGTCACGCAATGGCAGATTTCTCCCGCCTTCCCGGACCGAACGCGGACCTGTGGGACTGGCAGCTCCTGGCCGCCTGCCGCGGGGTGGACAGCTCGCTCTTCTTCCACCCGGAGGGCGAACGGGGCGCGGCCCGAAGCGCTCGCGAGAACTCGGCCAAAGAGGTCTGCATGAGGTGCCCGGTGCGCGCCGAGTGTGCCGCACACGCGCTGGCGGTGCGCGAGCCGTACGGCGTGTGGGGCGGTCTGACCGAGGACGAGCGCGAAGAGCTGATGGGGCGGGCGCGCAACCGGCTGGTGTCGGCGTCGGCCACTGGCGGGCACGCCGCTTCGGACGACTGAGGGAACGTTTCTTCAGGAACACGGGGCACACACGCGTGCCCCTGCTTCGTCACCGGGGGTGATCGACCGTCCTTCACGCACGGTGATCACGTCCCCGGTCCCCTCACCGGCCGGCCGCCCCGGCCAGCTTCTCCAGCGTCGCGGTGACCGCCGGCACCTGGGCGAGGTCCGGGAGGGTGAGCGCGACTATCTCCCGGCGCACGGCGGGCTCCAGCGCCACGGCGCGCACTCCCCTGGGCCGTACGGACTCGACGGCCAGCTGGGGCAGCACCGCCACCCCGAGTCCGGCGCCGACCAGTCCCACGACGGCCGGATAGTCGTCGGTCGCGAAATCGATGCGCGGGGTGAAACCGGCCGTCTCGCACACCTCGACCAGTTGCCCCCGGCAGCGCGGACAGCCGGCGATCCAGGGCTCGTCGGCGAGTTCGCCGATGGCGACCGACTCCGCGCGGGCGAGCCGGTGCCGTTCGGGCACGAGCCCCACCAGCCGGTCCGACAGCAGCGGCCGTACGACGAGGTCGTCCCACTCCTCGGCGCCCGCCGCCCCCTCGTACCGGAAGGCGAGGGTCACGTCGCAGTCGCCCTCGCGCAGCATCTCCACGGAGCGGGGCGGCTCGGCCTCCTCCAGGGAGACCCGGGTGCCGGGGTGGGCGGCGCGCAGGGCGGCGAGGGCCGTGGGGACGAGGGTGGAGCTGCCGCTGGGGAAGGAGACGAGCCGGACCCGGCCCGCGCGGAGCCCGGCGATGGCGGCGACCTCCTCCTCGGCGGCGGTCAGCCCGGCGATGATCCCGGCCGCGTGCCGCACCAGCGCCTCCCCGGCCTGCGTCAGGCGCATCTCGCGGCCGCTGCGGATGAGCAAAGGCGTGCCGACGGAGGCCTCCAGGGCCTTCATCTGCTGGCTGACGGCGGGCTGGGTGCAGCCCAGTTCACGGGCCGCCGCGGAGAAGGAACCGGTGGCGGCCACGGCGCGCAGCACACGGAGATGACGAGCTTCGATCACTCCTCAAGGATAAGCAGACCTTTGGCACGGCACCGGATAATGCGTCGACGCTTTGACGCCCATCGCCTACCGTGCGCCCCATGAAGCTTCTGTCTGTGAATCTGGGTCGCCCCCGGGCCGTGCCGTACACGGACCAGCGCGACGGCGTGACCGGCATCGACAAGCGGCCCGTGGACGGGCCGGTGCGGGTGGCGGCGCCGGGGCCGAAGGGGGCCGGCGCGAGCGGCCTGGCCGGGGACGCCGTATGCGAGACGCGGCACCACGGCGGGGACGACCAGGCGGTGTACGCCGTGGCCCGCGAGGACCTCGACGAGTGGGAGCGCACCCTGGGGCGTCCACTGACGAACGGCGTGTTCGGCGAGAACCTCACCACCGAGGGGGTCGACGTGTCCGGCGCCCTGATCGGCGAGCGCTGGGCCGTCGGGCCGGAGGTGGTGCTGGAGGTGACCTCCGGACGCATCCCCTGCCGCACCTTCCAGGGCCATCTGGGTGAGAAGGGCTGGGTGAAGCGGTTCACGGAGCGGGGCGCGCCGGGGGCGTACTTCCGGGTGATCCGGCCCGGTGAGATACGCGCGGGCGACGCCGTACGGATCGTGCACCGGCCGGAGCACGAGGTGACGGTCGCGCTGCAGTTCCGTGCGGCGACGACCGAGCGGACGCTGCTGCCCCGGCTGCTGGCGGCGGGCGGGGCGCTGCATCCGGAGGTGCTGGCGACGGCGCGGACGTACGTGGAGAAGTACGGGGCCCGGTCGACGGCCTGACGACATGTGTCCATGGGATGACACGAAGCGGAGGCTCCCGCTCCGGGTAACTACTCTTACGCCATGACAACGGCTCTGATTACGGGATCGACGGCTGGGATCGGTGCCGCGTTCGCGCGGCGGCTGGCGGCCGACGGACATGATCTGGTGCTGGTCGCCCGCGACACCGTCCGGCTGCGCGAACAGGCGACCGAGCTGCACGACCGCCACGGCATCGAGGCGGAGGTGCTGACCGCCGACCTGGCTCAGGACAAGGGCATCGAGGCGGTGGCCGACCGCCTCGGCGACCCGAAGAACCCCGTGGACCTGCTGGTCAACAACGCCGGCTTCGGCCACCGGGGCCGTTACCTCGAGGTCCCCATGGCCGACGAGCTGCGGATGCTCAAGGTGCACTGCGAGGCGGTGCTCCGGCTGACGTCTGCGGCGGTGGAGGCGATGCGCGGGCGCGGGCGCGGAGGTGTCGTGAACGTCGCCTCGACCGCCGCCTTCGTACCGCGCGGGACCTACGGGGCCTCCAAGGCATGGGTCGTGCAGTTCACCCAGGGCGCGGCACAGGACCTGGCGGGGCACGGCGTACGGCTGATGGCGCTGTGCCCCGGTTTCGTGCGCACCGAGTTCCACGCGCGGGCCGGGATGGGCACGGACAACATCCCGAACTGGATGTGGCTGGACGCGGACAAGGTCGCCGCCGCGGCGCTCACGGACCTGGCCCGGGGCAAGACGCTGTCGATCCCGGACCCGCGCTACAAGGCGCTGATGGGGGCGGCGAAGCTGGTCCCGCGCGGGGTGCTGGGCGGGGTCTCGTCGCGGACGGGACGGAAGTACGGGCCCCGGTGACGGTCGCCGCGCGCCCACGCGGTCCCGGCGGGCGCGCGGTCCCGGCGGGCGCGCGGTCCCGGCGGGCGCGCGGTCCCGGCGGGCGCGCGGTCCCGGCGGGACGGAACCCGCTGTCCGGGAGAGAATGGGTGCTACGGAGCGACCCGGACCCAGGGGGGACCGGAGGCGAGCGTCATGACCTTCGTACAGCTCATCGACTGCAGGACAAGCCGGTTCGAGGAGATGGACCGGCTCATGGACCAGTGGGTCGAGCAGACCAAGGGGAAGCGGACGGCGACGCACGCGGTGGTCGGCAAGGACCGCGCGGACACGTCGCACGTCGTCGAGATCGTGGAGTTCCCCTCGTACGAGGAGGCGATGCGGAACTCCGAACTGCCGGAGACCGGAAGGATATTCCGGGAGATGGTGGCCCTGTGCGACGGTGTGCCGACCTTCACGGACCTGGACGTGGTGCGCGACGAGCGGCTGAACGCGTAGTCCGCGCGGCGCTTCCTCGAGGTGGTCACCACCGCGGACGACCTGTCCTCGTCGACGGGCCTGGTCGAGGAGGGCTGCCACGACCACGATCCGGCCGACGAGCAGGACGTCGCCGCCCTCGGACGCGGTCCAGGCCCTCGTTCACGTCCCAGCCGACCAGCTTCCCGCCCTCCCGACGCGCCCGGTGCAGCAGGGTGCCGTCCTGGCCCATGCCGATGCACAGTCCCATATGGACGCCGTCCGGGTGGGGGAGGTCGCACGAGCCGGCCGCCGCGCTGTCGACCAGTGACAGTCACCCCGGCTCCCGTCCGTCACGGGCGTCCAGGGCCACCCGGCGCTCCTGCCGGTCGCCCGGCTCCGGCTCTGCCACTGCATGCGCCCACATGAGCCGGCCGTCGTCCGAGTTCCGGGAGGAGCCGTGCGCCGGACCACGGCACACCTCCTGCTCGTCGCCCGTGTGCGGGTGATCCGGCTCGGGGCCCCAGCAGTTGTGCCGGTACTCCCACAGCGTCTTCCCGTCCGTTCCCATGGCCCGTACCGCGCGCTGCCCCGAGAAGACCTCGAACGTGCCGTCCGGGCTCACCGGGTGGACGCCGTGCTCCCACCGGGGCCAGGGAAGGGGGAAGACGACCGCCGACGCACGCTCCCCGCGAACAGCTCCCGGAAGTCGTGGGCCTCCAGCTCGTACCCGTTCCTGAGGAGGCCCGGGGTGACAAGGCCTGCCTGAACAGCGTCGGCCTGTTCTCCTACAGTGGTGGGCCGTATCAGACGCCGGCCGCCCACTGCTGAGCATCGCCATGAGACGCCGGCGCCCCGGACACGGTGAGGCGCCGGCGTCCACGACGTGAAAGACGAACATGTTTGCAGCCATATTCGACGGCCACTACGGTTTTCTGGCCGTCCTCGCCTTCGTCGGCCTCGCCATGGGCGGCCTGGCGTGGTGGACAGCGACCAGGAAGGGGAGCCCCCACGGTCTGTGGTGGTCAGCCCTGACGGCCACCGTGACCGGGGTCCTCGGCTTCCCGCCCGCGTCCGCGAGCTGCTGCGGATCGACGCGTACGAGGTCACGGACGACAACGGGGTGCACCCGCTACCGGGGTGAGGGCCTCATCACCCCTTACCGCCACCCGCTGACAGGGCCGTAGAAGCTGGGGGCTCCACAGGGACAAAAGAAGAAAGGGGCAGCGGCCGTTGGACGGCGGGTGCCCCTTCAAGTCCGCCAAGTCCGCGATCAGGTCAGCGCGAGGCTGCCCGGCACAGCCCACTCGCCCGCACGTACGGCCACAGCGGGCGGCCGTCGGGGCGGGGTGGGCCGGCGGACACCCACCCCGACAAGCCCGCCACCCTCCCCCACCACCCCGCCGGACGACTGCCGTGGGGCGCGTCGTACCTGGTGGGCGAGGGGCGGTCACCCTGGCGGGGCCGCCGGTGTGTCTCCTCCTCACCGTCCTGACCAGCGCCGTGCTCGTCGAGGCGCTCGGCATCACGGGCATGGGGGGACGCCGGGGTCTTCGGGCTCCTCGTCGGCGTCGGTGATCTCGGTGCGATCACCTTCCAGATCGCCATCAACCCGAATTTCCCGCGCCCGCCGTACCACGGGGCCCTCAACGCGCCGTTCTTCGTGATCACGAGTGTGCTCAGCGGCGTCGTCCTGGCCGCGATGCGCTGAGTCCCCGCCGGCTAGTCACCTCCTCCGCCGCCTCCCCCGTCACCACCGCTTCCGCCGCCGTCGCCGCTTCCGCCGCCGTCGCCGCCCTCCCCGCCGTCGCTGCCCCAGCCGTCGCCGCCGCCGCGTTCGTTGTCGTTCCGGCCGGTGCCGAGGTTGCTGAACCAGGGGAGGTCCCAGGTGTCGGCTTCCGCCTCCGATCGGGAGCGGGGGCGGAACCTGGCCAGGCCCGTCGTGTCCCCGAGGCCGAAGGACACGGCGACCGCGTGGGCCATCACGGCGTCCAGGGGGTCGGGGCTCTCGTGGTGCACGGCGGCCAGCGGCAGCAGCACGGTGCCGGGCGGGGGGCCCGGCCACCGCGACGGACGGGTCAGCAACGCGACCCGCCGGTCGTCACGCAGCAGCCACGAGCTCTCCGCGTTCTCGCGCCGCAGCGTCCAGTGCCGGTCGGGCAGGCGTATCCCGACGCTGCTCCTGGACTTGCGGAACGTGCGGCGGAGTTCGAGGTGCGCGGTGGCGTCGCCGACGGTCAGGTGCAGGTCGCCGTCCGGGGCGGTGGAGTCCCCGCGGAAGCCGTACGGCGCCCTGAGCCGTACGGCGGGGGCGTGCGGGCCCCAGACGTCCACGCGGACCAGGCGCCGGTCCACGGCGACGGTGACCGGTCCGGCGGGGCCGGGCGCGTGGCGCCGCGCGATCCACAGGGGCACGCCCTCCGCGTGCGCCCGCGCGGCGAGGGCGGCCACCCGCTCCGCCCCGCCGCACCCGCGGACCGCCCACTCGCCCAGGGCTCGGGCGAAGTCGGCTGCCCGATGCGCCTTCACAGGCGTGGTCGTCCCCGTCACCCGGGTGACCGGGACCCTGCCGGGTCCCTGCGCCAGCGAGGCCAGGGGGCGTTCCGCGCCGGCGCCGCCGAGCCAGCACCCCCGCAGGTACGCCTCGGCCATGGCGCCGAGGTTCAGCTCGCCCGCCGGTGTCGTCCGGCCG
Organism: Streptomyces pimonensis; assembly: GCF_041380215.1. NCBI lineage: Bacteria > Bacillati > Actinomycetota > Actinomycetes > Kitasatosporales > Streptomycetaceae > Streptomyces > Streptomyces pimonensis. The sequence goes on along the minus strand of NZ_JAHWZY010000001.1, from coordinate 334,351 downwards.
CCTCTGCGCAACCCGTCCTCGGTGAGTTCCACGGTCCGCGCCAACGGGTTGCGGGACCGCTCCCCGTAGAGCACCTGGCTCATCACATTCCCCTCCTGTTCCCGGCCGGCTGCGGTTCCGTCCTCACGCGCCGCGCCCTCGTCGAAAAATATCGCGGCCGGGCGGCAACCTCCCGCCGTACGGCGGCGACTTCAGGGCGGTGGACAACGAGGGCCATCGCACATCGAACGAAAGCCGTGACATGCGCAGTACTGGTAACACCGCCCCGCCCGCGGGGCACCGGAGGAAGAACGGCCGGCGCCGCACCGTCCTGATCGGCGCCCTCACCACGTCGCTCGTGGGCGGCGCCGTGGTCGGCGGCGTGCTGATGTCGGCGTCCGCGGCGGAACCGGGCGCGGGCACCTACCGCCTGGTGAACGCGGCGGGCGGGACCTGTCTGGAGGTTCCGTCGGGAAGCGCCGGCGCCGGGGTGCGGCTGGCCCTGGCGGACTGCGACGGGGGCGCGGACCAGAGCTGGGAACTGGCCGACTCCGGCGACGGTTTCACCGTGACGTCGTCCGCCACCGGTCTGTGCGCGGGCGTCAAGGGCGACGCGGTCTCCGCCGGGAAGGCCGTGCAGCAGCAGGACTGCGGCGAGGGCTCCTCCCAGGTCTGGAAGGTGAGCCCCGTCGGTGACGCCTACCACCTGGTCAACGCGCACAGCGAGAAGTGCCTGAACCCCAAGGGCGGCCTGCTCCAGCAGAACTCCTGCGACAAGGCCGCCGGCAAGACCTGGACCCTGCAGGAGGTGAACGGCTCGACGCCCCCCGCGTCGACGCCGACGGCGGCTCCGACGGCGAGCGCTCCCGCCTCCGCCTCCCCCACCGCGCCCGCGGACGACGAGCCGGCCGGTGACACCGCGTTCGCCTCCTGGCCCACCGCCACCGACGAGCAGCCCGTCTCCTCGACCATCGAGGTGAAGGGCGTGTACGACGGCTCCCTGAAGCGCTTCCACGGCTCGGGCGACCTCGGCGGCAGCGGCCAGGACGAGGGGCAGGACCCGCTGTTCAAGCTCGCCGACGGCGCGACGCTGAAGAACGTGATCCTGGGGACGCCCGCCGCCGACGGAGTGCACTGCTCGGGCAGCTGCACCCTGGTCAACGTGTGGTGGGAGGACGTCGGCGAGGACGCCGCCAGCTTCAAGGGCAAGTCCGCCTCGGCGGCCTACGTCGTCGACGGCGGCGGTGCCCGCAAGGCCGACGACAAGGTCTTCCAGCACAACGGCGCCGGCACCCTGACGATCAGGAACTTCCAGGTGTCCGACTTCGGCAAGCTCTACCGCTCGTGCGGCAACTGCGGGACCCAGTACCAGCGCCACGTCGTGATCGACAACGTCCTGGTCACGAGCCCCGGCAAGGTCCTCGCCGGGGTCAACGCCAACTACGGTGACACCGCGACCCTCTCGGACGTGACGATCGCCGGCGACAGCAAGAAGAAGATCGTCGTCTGCGAGCGCTTCAAGGGCAACGACAACGGGGACGAGCCGACCGAGCTCGGCGGTGGTCCCGACGGCAAGGCCTGCATCTACAAGACCTCCGACGTGACGTACCAGTAGGACGCACCGCACGGGGCGAGGGCCCGGCACCGCTGCTGTTCAGCGGTGCCGGGCCCTCGTCGTGCTGTGAGCGGGTCGCTCAGTGGGCGTGGCCGTGGCCGTGACCGCCGGCGGCCGGCTCTTCCTCTTCCTTCTTCTCGACGACCAGGGTCTCGGTCGTCAGCAGCAGGGAGGCGATGGAGGCGGCGTTCTCCAGGGCGGAGCGGGTCACCTTGACCGGGTCGATGACGCCGGCCTTGACCAGGTCGCCGTACTCGCCGGTGGCGGCGTTGTAGCCGTTGCCCTTCTCGAGCTCGGCGACCTTGGAGACGATGACGTAGCCCTCGAGGCCGGCGTTCTCGGCGATCCAGCGCAGCGGCTCGACGGCGGCCTTGCGGACCACGGAGACACCGGTAGCCTCGTCGCCGGTCTTGTCGAGGTTGCCCTCGAGGACCTTGACGGCGTGGACCAGCGCGGAGCCACCACCGGAGACGATGCCCTCCTCGACCGCGGCGCGGGTCGCGGAGATGGCGTCCTCCAGACGGTGCTTCTTCTCCTTCAGCTCCACCTCGGTGGCGGCGCCGACCTTGATCACGCACACGCCGCCGGCCAGCTTCGCGAGGCGCTCCTGGAGCTTCTCGCGGTCCCAGTCGGAGTCGGTGGTCTCGATCTCGGCCTTGATCTGGCCGACGCGACCCTGCACGTCCTCCTTGTTCCCGGCACCGTCGACGATCGTGGTGTCGTCCTTGGTGACGGTGACGCGGCGGGCGGAGCCGAGCACGTCCAGGCCGACCTGGTCGAGCTTGAGGCCGACCTCCTCGGAGACGACCGTGGCGCCGGTGAGGACGGCCATGTCCTGCAGCATCGCCTTGCGGCGGTCACCGAAGCCGGGGGCCTTCACGGCGACCGCGTTGAAGGTGCCGCGGATCTTGTTGACGACCAGGGTCGACAGGGCCTCGCCCTCGACGTCCTCGGCGATGATCAGCAGCGGCTTGGAGGCGTTGGCCTGGATGACCTTCTCCAGCAGCGGCAGCAGCTCCGCGATGGAGGAGATCTTGCCCTGGGTGATGAGGATCTGGGGCTCGTCGAGGACGGCCTCCATGCGCTCCTGGTCCGTCACGAAGTACGGCGACAGGTAGCCCTTGTCGAAGGCCATGCCCTCGGTGAAGTCCAGCTCCAGACCGAAGGTGTTGGACTCCTCGACGGTGATGACACCGTCCTTGCCGACCTTGTCCATCGCCTCGGCGATGAGCTCGCCGACCTGCTGGTCCTGGGCGGACAGCGCGGCGACGGCGGCGATGTCGGACTTCTCGTCGATCGGACGGGCCGAGGCGAGCAGGTCCTCGGAGACCGCGGCGACGGCGGCGTCGATGCCCTTCTTCAGCAGCGCCGGGGAGGCGCCGGCGGCGACGTTCTTCAGGCCCTCGCGGACCAGCGCCTGGGCCAGCACGGTGGCGGTGGTGGTGCCGTCACCCGCGATGTCGTTGGTCTTGGTCGCCACCTCCTTCACCAGCTGCGCGCCGAGGTTCTCGTACGGGTCCTCGATCTCGACCTCGCGGGCGATCGTGACACCGTCGTTGGTGATGGTGGGGGCGCCGAACTTCTTGTCGATGACGACGTTGCGGCCCTTCGGGCCGATCGTCACCTTCACCGTGTCGGCAAGCTTGTTGACGCCGCGCTCGAGGGCGCGACGGGCGTCCTCGTCGAACTTCAGGATCTTCGCCATGGCAGCGGGAGCCCTCTCGGAATTCTGGGTGAAATCACTGCGCCCCGGGCGCCCGGTCCTTGTCGGATGCTGGGGCCAGGGGCGCAGTGGTTCGAGCAAAAGTGCTTGCTACGAGGTCGGGTTGTCCGGGGTGGCCCCCGGATCCCCCCTTACTTCTCGACGATCGCGAGGACGTCGCGGGCCGAGAGGACGAGGTACTCCTCGCCGTTGTACTTGACCTCGGTGCCGCCGTACTTGCTGTACAGAACGACGTCGCCGACCTTCACGTCGAGTTCGACGCGCTTGCCGTCCTCGAAGCGGCCCGGACCGATGGCCAGGACGACGCCCTCCTGGGGCTTCTCCTTGGCGGTGTCCGGAATGACCAGGCCCGAAGCCGTGGTCTGCTCGGCGTCGAGCGGCTGGACCACGATGCGGTCCTCGAGCGGCTTGATGGCAACCTTGGAGCTGGCGGTCGTCACGATCCGACCTCCCCCTTCGGAGATCTCACGGGGTTAACTGTCTGAGGTGGCGACCAGGTGGATCCGTCGTCGCGGGTGCCGGACCTGCCCGTCGCGTGTTTGGCACTCTCCAGGGGGGAGTGCCAGACCTGAGACTATGACTGCGATTAGCACTCGGTCAAGCGGAGTGCCAATTGCCTGCGGCGCGTCGCGGGGTGGGGGCGTCGTTCGCACCGGGGTGTGCAGCCGACGGCGTTGCGGTGACCGTCACCGGGGGCTGCCGCCCCCAGGCCCCGCTTCGGCCCTGAACGGGCCTCGTCCTCAAACGCCGGACGGGCTGAGAGGTGAGCGGTGCTCGCCAGGAACCGCCGACGGACCGGTCTGCCCGACGTGGTCCTCCAGCCTGCCCACCCTCAGCCCCCGCTCCGCCAGTTCGTCCAGCACCCGTGTCGTCCGTTCCGCCAACGACAGGGCCGGGGCCTCGCCCGACGGTACGGCGATGATGTCGCCGGGGCTCAGGTGGCGGGGGCCGTCGGCGTAGGTGAGGTGGCCGTCGGGCTCCAGGGTGACCCGCCACAGCACCACCGCCGCGATGCCGCAGTCCGCGGCGGCCCGCAGGGTGGTGGTGTCGTACGCACCGTAGGGCGGGCGGAAGAGGCGGGGGCGGACGCCGAAGCGGGACGCGAGCTTGCGCTGCTGGCCGCAGATCTCGGCGCGCTGGCCGGCGTACGGCAGACCGCGCAGGGCGGGATGGTCGAGGGTGTGGTTCTGCAGGCTCGCGCCGACCGAGCGCAGCCGGGCGAAGTGGGCGTACCCGGGGCCCACCACGCTGTCCGTGAGGAACAGGCTGACGGGCAGCCGGCGCTCGCGCACCAGGTCGACGAAGCGGGGGTCGCGTTCGGCTCCGTCGTCGTAGGTGAGGAAGACGACCCGGTCACGGGTCGGGACGCGGTCGACGACGGGCGGGAGGGCGCCGGTCCCCGGCGCCGGACCGGCTCCGGGCGACCGGCCCGCGCCGTCCTGCGTCCCGCCCGACGGACCGCATCCGGCGACCACGGCCAGCAGGGCGGCGGCGCCCGCCAGGAGACGGCCCCTCACAGGTAGTCCTCCAGGCGGGCCACCGCGTACCCCTCCGCCGTGGCCTTGTCCAGGAAGCGGCGGACCATGTCCGGCATCGTGCCCTTCCAGTCCCCGCGGCCCCGGAAGTGGCTGAGGACGATGTCGCCGGGGCGCAGTTCGCGGTCCCACTCGCGGTACTCCCAGCGGTCGACGAAGACCTCCTCGTTCCAGAGGGGGACGTGGGTGATCCCACAGGCCTTGGCGGCGCGCAGGGTGGCCTTGTCGTAGTTGCCGTAGGGCGGGCGGAAGAGGACGGGGCGCTCGCCGTAGCGCTCCTCGATGACCTCCTGCATGCCGCAGATCTCACGCTTCTGGCGGGCGTAGGACAGGGCCGGCAGGTAGGGGTGGTGGAGGGTGTGGTTGTGCAGGGCGACGTCCCGGTCCCGCATCTGCCTGAAGTAGCCGTAGTCCTCCTTGACCAGGTAGTCGCTGAGGAAGGCGCTGTAGGGGACCTTCAGCTCGCTCATCATCCGCAGGAACGCCGGGTCCTTCTCGGCGCCGTCGTCGATGGTGAGGAAGAGGATCTTCTCGTCGGTGGGGACGGTGGTGAAGACCGGGGGGAGTCCCAGCCGCCGGTGGCCGTCGACCTCGAAGCCGTCGCGGGTGGTGATCCGGGGCTTCTTCGCCGGGGGCGGCGGAGCGGCCAGCGGCACCCGCTTCAGTCCCCAGCGCTTCGCGGCGGCGACCCTCGCGGCGTGCGCCGCGCGCAGCTTGGTGGCGTAGGCGTCGAGCGCGCGGGCCGGGGGCGCCTGCAGGGGCTGCTGACCGCCCGCCGGTTCGGCCGGGGCGCCGCCGCCCGGTCCGCAGCCCGCGGCGACGGAGGCGAGAGCGAGTACCGCGAGGCCGGTCCGGACACCGCCGAATGGCCACTTTTTATCGTTTTGTCCTACTGCTCGCATGGTGCCGGATCCTCGCAGTCCGCCACCGGCGATCCGGTCCGACACCGCGACCGGAGGCACACGGTCCACCGACTGGCCCACAATGACCCGGTGAACGACCTCGCCCCCCTCCTCACCCCCGAAGGCCGCGCCCTCCTCGACGAGGTGCGCGACACCGATCCGGCCCACGAACTCGCCGTCGCGACCCGGCTGCGCCGCGAGCACCCCGCCGACCTGGTCTCGGCGGCGCTGGGCCAGGCGCGGCTGCGGCAGCGCGCGGTGGCCAAGTTCGGGGCGGAGGACGCGCGGCGGATGTTCTTCACGCCGAACGGGGTGGAGCAGTCGACGCGGGCGAGTGTGGCGGCGTACCGGGCCCGGCGGTTCCAGGAGCTCGGCGTGGCCTCCGTGGCCGACCTGTGCTGCGGGATCGGCGGGGACGCGATCGCGCTGGCCCGCGCCGGGATCCGGGTGCTGGCGGTGGACCGGGACCCGCTCACCGCGGCGGCCGCGCGGGCGAACGCCGAGGCGCTGGGGCTCGCCGGCATGATCGAGGTACGGCAGGCGGACGTGACGGAGGTGGACACGGCCGGCCACGACGCCGTGTTCGTCGATCCGGCCCGGCGCGGCGGGCGGGGCCGCGTCTTCGACCCCGAGGCGTACTCGCCCCCGTTGTCCTGGGCGGTCGCGGCGGCCCGCACGGCACCGCGCGCCGCCGCGCTGAAGGTCGCGCCGGGCATCCCGCACGAGGCCGTCCCCGCCGACGCGGGGGCCGAGTGGATCTCGGACGGCGGGGACGTGAAGGAGGCGGTGCTGTGGTTCGGCGCCGGGCAGGAGGCGGCGGTCCGCGCGACCCTCCTCCCCGGTCCGCGCACCCTCCTCTCCCGCGGGCTGCCCGACCCCGCGGTCCGCCCGCCCGGCCGGTACCTGTACGAGCCCGACGGCGCCGTCGTCCGGTCGCACCTCGTCGCCGAGGTCGCCGCGGAACTCGACGGCGGGCTCATCGACCCGACCATCGCCTACGTCACCGCCGACGAGCACCGCCCGACGCCGTACGCCACCGCCTACGAGCTCACCGACCGGCTCCCCTTCAACGTCAAGCGGCTGAAGGCGCTGCTGCGCGAGCGCCGGGTCGGCGTCCTGACCGTGAAGAAGCGCGGCTCGGCCGTCGAGCCGGAGGAACTGCGCCGCAAGGTCCTGTCCAAGCCGTACGGCCCCGAGTCCGTCACGGTCTTCCTGACCCGCGTCGACGGCGCCCCGACGATGCTGCTGGGGCACCCGGTGCGGTGATCACGCGCCGGCCCGCGCCGCGCGGCGCAGCAGCAGCTCCCGTTCGCGTGCGTTGCGGGTCAGCGACGCCGCGCGCCGGAACTCCGCCCGGGCCTCCTCCGTGCGGCCCAGGCGGGCCAGCAGGTCGCCGCGGACGCTGGGCAGCAGGTGGTAGTCCCGCAGCGCCGGTACGCCGGTCAGGGCGTCGGCCAGGGGCAGCGCCGCGGCGGGGCCCTCGGCCATGGAGACGGCCACCGCGCGGTTGAGTTCGACGACCGGGGAGGGGGCTCGGGCGGCGAGCAGGGCGTACAGGGCGGCGATGCGGGGCCAGTCGGTCTCCTCGTAGCGGTACGCGTGCGTGTGGCAGGCGGCGATGGCCGCCTGGAGGACGTACGGGCCCGGGGCGCCGGCGGCGACGGCGTCGGCGCGGGTGAGGGCGGTGACACCGCGGGCGATGAGCATGCGGTTCCAGCGGGCGCGGTCCTGGTCCTCGAGGAGGACCGGTTCGCCGTCCGGGCCGGTGCGGGCCGCGGCGCGCGAGGACTGCAACTCCAGCAGCGCGGTGAGCCCGTGCACCTCGGGCTCCCTCGGCATCAGTGCGGACAGCACGCGGGCCAGCCGCAGCGCGTCCTCGCACAGTGCCGGGCGCAGCCAGTCGTCGCCGGCCGTGGCGGCGTACCCCTCGTTGAAGATCAGGTAGATGACGTCGAGGACCGAGCCGAGGCGGGCCTCCCGGTCGGGGCCGTGGGGCACCTCGAAGGCGACGTTCCCCGTCGCCAGGGCGCGTTTGGCGCGCACGATCCGCTGGGCCACCGTCGACTCCGGCACGAGGAAGGCGCGGGCGATCTCGGCCGTGGTCAGGCCGCCGAGCAGCCGCAGGGTGAGGGCGGTGCGGGCCTCGGCGGACAGGACCGGGTGACAGGCGGTGAAGACGAGACGGAGCAGGTCGTCGTCGATGTCGTCCGGGTCCGCGGGCTCCTCCGGCGGAGCTGCCACCACCGGCTGGTCCCGGCCGATCTCGGCCAGCTTGCGGGCGTAGGTCTCCCTGCGGCGGATCAGGTCGACGGCACGGTTGCGGGCGGTGGCCATGAGCCAGGCGCCCGGGTTGTCGGGCACCCCGTCCCGCGGCCACTGCTCCAGCGCGGCGACGAGGGCGTCCTGTGCGAGCTCCTCGGCGATGCCGACGTCCCGGACGACACGGGCCACGCCGGCGATCACCCGGGGCGACTCCATGCGGAACACGGTCTCGACGGTCCGTGCCGTGTCCATGTCCGGGTCCGGGTCCGGGTCCGGGTCGCGGGGGCCTGTGGTGGGCTGTGGTGTCACGACCCACCATCAGACACCCGTACGGCGGCGGAGCCAAGGAGGGGTCTTTGGGCGCGCGGGAGCCGTCAGCCCTCCATGACCTCCCGCACCTCGCAGGTCACCGTCCAGTGCGGCTCGTGCACCTTCAGGAACCGCTTGGTCCACTCGATCGCCTCGGCCCTGTCCTTGGCCTGCAGCATCGTGTAGCCGCCGATGACCTCCTTGGTCTCGGTGAACGGCCCGTCCGTCACGGACAGCCGGCCGCCCTCGTAGTGCACCCGGGCGCCCTGGGCGGCCGGGACCAGTCCGGCGGTGTCCAGCAGGGCCCCGGCCTTCGTCATCTCCTCGATCAGCTCGCCCATCCGCTGCATCAGTTCGGGGCCGGGGCCGCCTTCGGGGGCGTTGTTCTCGTCGATCCGGATCAGGGAGAGAAAGCGCGGCATGGTGACTCCTCGGGTCGTGCGGACCGGGTCCTTCCCGGCCTCTCACCCCTGCGTCGAACGGGGGACACCGGATTCGACACCGGTGCCGGGGTTTTTCCGCCCCGCCTCCGCCTCACTTCAGAGAGGCCCACAGCTCCCCCGCCTCCGGCTGGTCCGCCACCACGCGGTTGCGGTCCCAGGGGGCCGGGACGACCGGCATGGTGAGGGTCGTGACGCCGTCGGCCGGGAGGTCCCGCAGGCTCTGCCCGAGGCGGGTCAGTTCACCCAGGGAGTCCAGGCCGGTGTCGGTGGTGAGGCTGCCGGTGACGGCGTCGGCGATCCGGTACAGCCGGGCGGGGCCGGTCAGCAGGTCCTCGTCCGCGACCTGCTCCAGCAGCGCCTTCACCAGCCGGTGCTGGAGCCCGATGCGGTCGAGGTCGCTGCCGTCGCCGACGCCGTACCGGGTGCGGGCCAGGGCGAGGGCGTCCGCGCCGTCGAGGTGGTGGGTGCCGGCGTCCAGGGTGAGGTGGCTGCGGTCGTCGTCGATGTCCTCCTCGGTGGTGACGGTGACCCCGCCGAGCGCGTCGACCAGGCGGGCGAAACCGGCGAAGTCGATCTCGACGTAGTGGTCCATGCGGACGTCCGTGAGCGACTCGACGGTCTTCACGGCGCACACCGGCCCGCCCACCTCGTACGCGCTGTTGAACATCGCACCGGAGGCCGCACGGGTCGACCCCCCGTCCTCCAGGGGACAGGAGGGCCGGTCGACGAGGGTGTCCCGGGGGATGCTGACCACCGTCGCGGCGGTCCGGCCGGCGTCGAGGTGGACGACCATGGCGGTGTCGGAGCGGGCGCCGCCGCTGTCACCGCCGCCGAGCTCCTGGTTCTCCTCGCCGCTGCGCGAGTCGGAACCGAGCACCAGGATGTTCAGGGACCCGGTCGGCAGGGGCGGGGCCGTGGCGGACGCGTCCGGGACGACCGCGGCCCCGGCGGGGCGGTCGTCGCCCAGGGCGCTGTCGATGTCGACGCTGTCGATGTTGCCGTTGAGCTGCCAGTACACCCAGCCGGCGGCTCCGGCGCCCAGGACCAGCAGGCCCGCCAGCGTGAACCCCGTGATCTTCAGCGCCGTCGCCCGCCGGCCCGTTCGTATGCCCGCGCCCTCGCCCCCGGTCCCGTCGTCGTCCCCGGTCCCGTCGCTCTTCTCGTGTTCCCTCACAGGCAGGAACATAAGTCCGAATTATGACGAGCAGCGCTCCGCAGACGGTTTTCTTGTGAAGTTCTCAGACTTCCGGCGTGCCGCCCGACGGATCGAAACTTTCGGACCGGCTCACACCCCCGTCGGCGCCGCCGTACTGCTCCGCACCACCAGGCTCGTCGCCAGCTCCACCCGGGTCGCCGCCGCCGAGTCCTCGGCCCGGCCCAGATCGAGCACCAGCCTGGCCGCCGCCTCCGCCATCTCCGTCAGCGGCTGCCGCACGGTCGTCAGCGGCGGCCCCACCCAGCGGGCCACCGGCAGGTCGTCGAACCCGACCACGCTCAGGTCCTCCGGGATCCGCAGCCCCAGCTCGCGCGCGGCCTCGTACAGTCCGAGGGCCTGGAGGTCGTTGCCGGCGAAGACCGCGGTGGGCCGGTCCTCGCGGCGCAGCAGGGCGAGGCCCTGCCGGTAGCCGGCCTCGTGGTGGAAGTCCCCGGCCGCGATCAGTCCGGGGTCGACCGGCAGTCCGGCGGTCTCCAGGGCGGCCCGGTAGCCGTCGAGGCGGGCACGGCTGCACATCATCCGCGCGGGTCCGCTGATCGCGCCGATCCGGGTGTGGCCCAGCTCGACCAGGTGCCGGGTCGCGGCGAGCCCGCCCTGCCAGTTGGTCGCGCCGATGGAGGGCACGTCGGTGCCCGGGTCGCCGGCCGGGTCCATCACCACGAACGGGATGGAGCGGCTGGTCAGCAGGGCCCGCCCGGACTCGTCGAGGCCGGACAGCACGAGGATCACGCCGTGCGGGCGGCGCGCGGCGACCTGGTCGGCCCAGGTGCGCCCCGGTGTGAGCCGGCCCGCGCTCTCGGAGAGGACGACGCTCAGGCCCGCGTCCCGGGCCACGTTCTCCACGCCCCGGATGACCTCCATCGCCCAGGCGCTCTCCAGTTCGTGGAAGACCAGGTCGATCAGGGGAGAGCGGGTGGACTCGGCGCGGCGGCGCCGGTAGCCGTGGGCGCGCAGCAGCCCCTCGACCCGGCTCCGGGTGGCGGGGGCGACATCGACGCGGCCGTTGAGGACCTTCGAAACAGTCGGGGCGGAGACGCCGGCCTCGCGGGCGATCTCGGCGAGGGTCGCCGTCCGGGCACTGCGCCCTTGCGCCTGGATCTCGGCGGGCTGCGGGGAAGTCATGGCGGCGATCGTAACCCTGCGGGCCGTGTTGACGAAGACCTCGGCATCCCATGACTCACCGGAACATTCGGCGGATACTCCGAAACTTTCTCCGCAGCGTACGGGAGAGAACCGTTCGCCCTCCTCGCACCCCGCTGTACGCCATCGGCCACGGCGGCTCGTACGAGATCGGCGCCGACCGCCCGGGACACCGGCGATCAGTTCCCCGGTGCCCGGTGCCATCGTGCCGTCAGGTCGGCGGCGACGACGCGGACCGAGCCGTTGGTGAACGCGATCTCGTGGCTCGGGCCCGCCGGGTGCGGAAGGACCTCGTCCAGTGGGAGACCGCCCAACCGGGGGAGCGTGCCGTCGTCCTCGTCCGCCACCGTACGGAACCGGCGCGCACGCCCGCGTACCGCAGGTGCAGGCCCTCGTCGCGCTTCCACGGACTGGGGTCCAGGTACAGCTCCACCGCGACCGCCCCCTCTGCCGGGGAGGCGCGCCCGACCGTCAGGTCCTTGACGCACCGGGGACTGCCGAAGTCGTGGTGCCCCGGTTCCCTCACCCAGGCCGCGGCGCCCGCCGGAAGGCGCGGCGCGACCTGGTCGAGCACGTCCGGGTACGGCTGCGGGTCGCGCTCGAACCCGTATCGATCGGGGAGTGCTCCGACGCGGACGTACTCCGCCGGCGACCATCCGTGATCCTGTCGTCCACCTCGTCGGGCAACTCCTCGGCGCCGGCTCAGCCGCCCCCGAGCGACTCGAACCGCCACCGGTGCACCGGGCGGGCGACCAGATCCCCCTCCGGCTCCGGCAGTTCGGGCAGGTCGGCGTCGTACGGGGCGTCCCACCAGGTGATGACCAGAACACGGTCCTGCGGGGCGCGGAGGGTCTCGCGGCGCAGGGGCCGCTCGGGCAGCTCCCGCACCCGCTCCTGCGCCCAGGCCAGCAGTTCGGCGCCCCGGCCGGGGACCGACCGGGCCTCCCACATCAGTGCGACCGTCATGAGTACAGGTTGTCCCCGGCGGTCTCGTGCACGTGGTCGTGCGTGTGCGAGGCGCCCGGGACGTGCGGCTCCGTCACCGGCAGCGAGGAGTCGGCCGACAGGTCCCAGTCGGAGGCCGGGCGGTTCCGGGCGACCATCTCCGCGCCCAGCGCCGCCACCATCGCGCCGTTGTCCGTGCACAGCTTGGGGCGCGGCACGCGCAGCCGGATGCCGGCCGCCTCGCAGCGCTCCCGGGCCAGGGCCCGTAGCCGGGAGTTGGCGGCCACGCCGCCGCCGATCATCAGGTGGTCGACGCCCTCGCCCTTGCAGGCCCGTACGGCCTTGCGGGTGAGCACGTCCACGACCGCCTCCTGGAAGGACGCCGACACGTCGCGCACCGGCACCTCCTCGCCCGCCGCCCGCTTGGCCTCGATCCAGCGGGCCACCGCCGTCTTCAGCCCGGAGAAGGAGAAGTCGTACGCCGGGTCGCGCGGGCCGGTCAGACCGCGCGGGAACGCGATCGCCTCCGGGTCGCCCTCGCGCGCGTACCGGTCGATGACCGGGCCGCCGGGGAAGCCCAGGTTCAGCACCCGGGCGACCTTGTCGAAGGCCTCGCCGGCCGCGTCGTCGATGGTCGCGCCGAGGGGGCGGACGTCGGAGGTGATGTCCGCGGACAGCAGCAGGGAGGAGTGGCCGCCGGAGACCAGCAGCGCCATCGTCGGCTCGGGCAGCGCGCCGTGCTCCAGCTGGTCGACGCAGATGTGCGAGGCGAGGTGGTTGACGCCGTAGAGGGGCTTGCCGAGGGCGTAGGCGTACGCCTTGGCCGCCGACACGCCGACCAGCAGCGCGCCCGCGAGTCCGGGTCCGGCGGTGACGGCGATGCCGTCGAGGTCGCGGGCGCTGACGCCCGCCTCCTTCAGCGCGCGCTCGATGGTGGGGACCATCGCCTCCAGGTGGGCGCGGCTCGCCACCTCCGGGACGACGCCGCCGAAGCGGGCGTGTTCGTCGACGCTGGAGGCGACGGCGTCCGCCAGCAGGGTGGTCCCGCGCACGATGCCGACACCGGTCTCGTCGCAGGAGGTCTCGATCCCCAGTACCAGGGGTTCGTCAGCCATGGGTCTCGGTTCCTTGTACGCCGTTCCCGTCGACGGGACTCGCCGGGTTCACGGAGGTGGAGGGGTCGGTCAGTCGCATCACCAGGGCGTCCACGTTCCCCGGCTGGTAGTAGCCGCGCCGGACGCCGATGGTCTCGAAGCCGAAGCGCTCGTAGAGCTTCTGGGCCCGGACGTTGTCCACCCGGCACTCCAGCAGCACCTCGGCGCACTCGAAGGCGGTCGCCGCCCGCAGCAGCTCGGTCAGCAGCCGCGAGCCGAGGCCGGTGCCCCAGTGGTCCCGGGTGACGGCGATGGTCTGCACGTCGGCCGCCGGGACGCTGTCGCCGCCCTGGCCGGCGTCGCCGTCGGACTCCGCGCCGGAGGTGGTGAGGCCCGCGTAGCCGACGATCCGGTCGCCCTCCCGGGCGACGAAGTAGCGCCGCGTCGCCCCGGGCCCGCGCGCATGGGCCAGCTCGGACCAGAACATGCCGCGCGACCAGGCGTCCTCGGGGAACAGGTCCCGCTCCAGCTCCAGTACGGCGTCGATGTCCCACCAGCGCATCTCGCGCAGCACGACCGTCTCGGTTCCCGTCACTTGGGGGTGACCACCTTGTAGTTCTTGGGGACCTGGGCATCGGGCCGGCGCAGGTACAGCGGCCGGGGCGCGGGCAGCTCCTCGCCCGCCGCCAGCCGCTCGGCGGCCAGCCGGGCCAGGGCGGCGGCGGACACGTGCTCGGGCTCGTGCGCCTTGGGGAAGGTGTCCGGGTAGAGCAGCGCGCCGGCGCCGACCGCGGGCAGGCCCGCGACCTGCCCGGCGATGTCCGCGGGCCGGTCCACGGCGGGTTCGGTGAGGCGGGTGCGGGAGTCGGCGTAGCGCGCCCAGTAGACCTCCTTGCGGCGGGCGTCGGTCGCCACGACGAAGGGGCCCTCCAGGTCGGCCGCACGGGCCAGGCCGTCCAGCGTGCACACACCGTGCACGGGCACGCCCAGCGCGAGCCCGAAGGCGTCCGCGGTCATCAGGCCGACGCGCAGCCCGGTGTACGGACCGGGGCCGACGCCGACGACGATCCCGGTGACGGCGTCCAGCCGCAGACCTGCCTCGACGAGCACCCGGTCGATCGCCGGGAGCAGCAGCTCACCGTGGCGGCGGGCGTCCACCTGGCTCGACGAGGCGACGACGTCGTGGCCGTCGTGCAGCGCGACGGTGACGGCGGGGGTGGCGGTATCCAGAGCGAGCAAGAGCACGTAAACAGCCTACGGCTCCCACGCCCGGGCCACGGCCGCACGGGTCGACCGGTCACGTACTGCTACGGTCGCATCGACGTGTGTACATAACAGTGCAGAACGGGACAGAGGTGACGACGGTGACAGGTACCAGCTCGATGATCGTGGCGGGGCTGACCGCGGCGGCCCTCGCGACGGTCGGCCACCTCGGCCACCGGGCGGCGGTGACCGTCCCGGCCGAGCTGCGCCCTTCGGAGCCCGGCGCCGCGGCGGCCCTCCACCAGACCCCCCGGGAGGGGGACCACCCCACCGCCCTGCCCGCACGGTCGGGGACCGGCGAGCGGGTCGTGTACGCGCTGGGCGCCGACCGGGTGTGGCTGGTCGAGGGGAGCGGCAGGGTGCGGCGCACCTTCGGGGTGACCCCCAGCTCGGTGGACCCTGCGCCGGGCACCTACCGGGTCACGTCCCGGTCCGGCACGGCCACCGGGTCGGACGGCGTCCCGGTCGAGCACGTGGTGCTGTTCGCGTCCGTCGAGGGCACGGCGATCGGGTTCAGCGCGGAGGTCGACGGTTCGGCTCCGCGACCCGACCCGGAGGAGCGGACGGGCGGTATCCGGGAGACCCGCGAGGACGGCGCGGCGATGTGGGACTTCGCGACGATCGGGCGGAAGGTCGTCGTCGTACGGTGAGTCCCGGTGTGCGCGTTTCGGCCGGATCGCGTGAACGGGACCCGTACATTCCGACAAGACGTCGGCAAGATGTTGCGTTCGGTGTCCCAGGCGTGGTCACATGGTATCCAGCTCGTTGTTAGGTCTGCCTAACCACGCCCGCCCCCGCCCTTCAGGAGGCGTCCATGCCGGCCCACCAGAGCGCCCGCCGGACCACGGCGCAGTCGCGGCCCCAGCCGGTCCCCGGGATATCGATGCGCGACCTGCTGGCGTCCTGCGCCGCGGCCGCCGCGGTCTCCACCCCGCCCCGCGCGCCGGAACCCCGCCCCTGCGAACCGGCGAAGGACCACCGCGAGGCGGCGTAGCCACCCGGCCACCCGGCCGGGCGAACGCCCGGACGGCAGGAAGGGCAGGACGACAGGAAGGGCAGGACACCCGGACGGCGGAACGCCCGGACGCCTCCGTCAGGCCGACAGCACGGCCAGGTCGGTCGCCGCCCAGCGCGTGCCCAGGCCGGTCACGGTCACCCGGCGCACCTCGTCGGTGGTGTCGCCGACCGCCCGGTGGATGACGACCTGGAGACGGTCCTCGGTCAGCTCCTCGACCTTGCCCTCGCCCCACTCCACGACGATCACCGACTCCGGCAGCGAGACGTCGAGATCGAGGTCCTCCATCTCCTCCAGCCCGCCGGAGAGCCGGTACGCGTCGACGTGGACCAGCGGCGGACCGTCCCCCAGGGAGGGGTGCACCCGGGCGATCACGAACGTCGGCGAGGTGACCGCGCCCCGCACGCCGAGCCCTTCGCCGAGCCCCCGGGTCAGCGTCGTCTTGCCCGCGCCGAGTTCACCCGAGAGCAGGACCAGGTCGCCGGCGCGCAGCAGTCCGGCGAGCCTGCGCCCCAGTTCGCGCATCCGCTCGGGGGAGGTGACGGTCAGTCCGGCGGAGTGCGCGGACGGTGTCGGCTCAGCCGGGCCGTGCGGTGCTGCTGCTTCCATAGCCCTTAACGGTAGCCGGTGCGGGCACCGCACCCACGCGGGTGAGCAGGTCGGCGAGGCGGTCGGTGACCACCTCCGGGTGCTCCAGCATCACCAGGTGCCCGGCGTCCGGGACCAGCACCAGTTCCGTCTCCGGGAGCAGATCGGCGATCGCCTCGCTGTGCTCGCTCGGCGTCACCAGGTCCCGTACTCCGGCCAGCACCAGCACCGGCAGGTCGGCGAAGTGGGCGAGTGCCCCGGTCTTGTCGTGGTCGTTGAACGCCGGGTAGTACTCGGCGACCACGTCGATCGGCGTGCCCTCGATCATCCGCTCGGCGAACCGGGCGACCGCCGGGTCCACGTCCCGGGACGCGAACGAGTACCGCTTGATAACCCCGGCGAACAGGTCCACCGTCGCCCGGCGCCCCCGCTCCACCAGCTCGGCCCGCTGCCCCAGCGCCTTCAGCACCCCGGGCAGCACCCGCCGCACCGCGTTGACGCCGGCCACCGGAAGCCCGAAGTTGACCTCGCCGAGCCGCCCCGAGGAGGTACCTATCAGGGCGACGCCCACGACCCGCTCCCGGATCAGCTCCGGGTACTGGTCGGCGAGGGCCATCACCGTCATCCCGCCCATGGAGTGACCGACCAGCACGAGCGGGCCCTCGGGCGCCGCCGCGTCGATGACGGCCTTCAGGTCCCGCCCCAGTTGCTCGATGGTGACCGGCTCGCCCCGCTCCACCTGCGCCGCGCCCCGCGCCGAGCGGCCGTGGCTGCGCTGGTCCCAGTGCACGGTCCGCACGACGCCCCGCAGCGCGGCCCGCTGGAAGTGCCAGGAGTCCTGGTTGAGGCAGTAGCCGTGGCTGAAGACGACGGTGACCGGGGCGGGTGCCCTGCGGCCGAACAGCCGGCGTCTGCGCTCGGGGGTCGGGGCGGGGTCGACGTCGTCGGCCTCGTAGTACAGCTCGGTGCCGTCGTCGGCGTACGCCCTGCCGGGCGTGCCGCGCAGCGCGCCGTACGGTCCCGCGGAGTCGAGGGCGAGCCGGGCCTTCTGGCGCATGCCCCGGCCGACCGTCATCCGCTCTATCGCCACGCCCGCGGCGGCCCCGGTGGCGAGCACGCCTATCGCGACGCCCGCGACACCGGTGGCCCGGCGCCAGCCTCCGCCGGCCGCGGAGACGGCGGCCTCCGCGATGCCCTCGCTCACCTGCCGCTCCCCTCGTTCCCCTCGTTGACGTAGACGCGCGGGACGCGGGTCCCGATCCGGGTGACGATCTCGTACGCGATGGTCCCGGCGGCCTGCGCCCAGTCCTCGGCGGTGGGCTCGCCGCGGTCGCCGGGCCCGAAGAGGACGGCCTCGGCGCCCGGCCCCGGCTCGTCCCCGCCCAGGTCGACGACGAACTGGTCCATCGCGACCCGCCCGGCGACCGTGCGCCACTTGCCCTCGACGAGGAGCGGCCCGGTGGAGGAGGCGTGGCGCGGGATGCCGTCGGCGTAGCCGAGCGGGACGAGGCCGAGGGTGGTGGCGCCCGGGGTGACGTAGTGGTGGCCGTAACTGACGCCGTGGCCGCCGGGAACGTGCTTGACCAGGGCCATCGAGGCGGAGAGGGTCATCGCCGGGCGCAGTCCGAGGTCGGCGGGGGTGCCGATCCCGGGGCTGGGCGAGACGCCGTACATCGCGATGCCGGGGCGCACGAGGTCGAAGTGGCTCCCGGGGAGGGTGAGGGTGGCGGGCGAGTTGGCGATGTGCCGCACCTCGGGGGCGACGCCCCGGCTCTCGGCGTACGCGACCATCTCCCGGAACCGGGTCAGCTGGGCGGCGATGGAGGGGTGCCCCGGCTCGTCGGCGCAGGCGAAGTGCGACCACAGGCCGGTGACCCGCAGCAGCCCCTCGGCCTCGGCGCGCAGCGCCTCGGCGACCAGCTCCGCCCAGTCGTCCCCGGGCTGGCAGCCGCCGCGCCCCAGCCCGGTGTCGGCCTTGAGCTGCACCCGTGCGGGCCGCCCCGCGAGACGAGCGGCCCGGGTGACCTCGTCCAGCGCCCACCTGCCGCTCAGGGACACGTCGAGGTCGGCCTCGATCGCCTCCCGCCAGGGCCCGCCGGGCGTCCACAGCCAGCACATGATCCGTACGCCGTCGGGCACCCCGGCGCCGGGCGCGCGCAGCGCGAGCGCCTCCTGCGGGGTGGCGGTGCCCAGCCAGGTCGCCCCGGCCTCGACGGCCGCCCGCGCGCAGGGGGCGGCGCCGTGCCCGTACCCGTCGGCCTTGACCACGGCCATGAAGGCGGCGCCGGACGCGCGCTCGCGCAGGGTGCGCACATTGGCCCGCACGGCGGCGAGGTCGATCTCGGCACGGGCCCGCAGCTCCGCACCCCCCGGGGCAACTGTCTCGTTCATCCCGCCCAGTCTCTCAGAGCGCCCCGCCGCGCCTGCCCGTCGGCCGAACCGGCCCCTCCGGCGTTCGAGGTGAGGGGGGTCCGGGGCAGCGCCCCCGGGGCGGGACGGGCGGGGGCGGCGGGGCGAGACACCCGGGGCGTCCGCCTCATCCCCGCACCACGCTCCGCCACGCCCCCGCGATCCCCTCCGCCACGTCGTGCGCCCCCATCGGCGCCCCGTCCGCCGCGAACCGCCCCGCCAGCCCGTGCAGATACGCCCCCGCGCTCGCCGCGTCGACGGCCGACAGCCCCGCCGCCAGCAGCGACCCCGCCAGCCCCGACAGCACATCCCCGCTCCCCGCCGTGGCCAGCCACGAGGTTCCCGTCGGATTCACCCGCACCGCACCCCCGCCCGGGGGCGCGATCAGGGTCGTGGACCCCTTCAGCAGCACCGTCGCCCCGTACCGCCCCGCCAGCTCCCGCACCGCGCCCAGCCGGCCGCCCTCGACCTCCTCCCGCTCGACCCCGAGCAGCGCCGCGGCCTCCCCCGCGTGCGGGGTCATCAGCGTCGGCGCCCGCCGCCCCCGGACCGCCGACGCCTCCGCCAGCCGCAGCCCGTCCGCGTCGATCAGCACCGGCACGTCCGCCGCCAGCACCTCCGCCACCGTCGCCGCGTCGTCCCCGGCCCCCGGCCCGACCA
Source organism: Streptomyces pimonensis (assembly GCF_041380215.1). Classification (NCBI taxonomy): domain Bacteria; kingdom Bacillati; phylum Actinomycetota; class Actinomycetes; order Kitasatosporales; family Streptomycetaceae; genus Streptomyces; species Streptomyces pimonensis. The sequence continues at coordinate 315,253 of NZ_JAHWZY010000001.1, read as the reverse complement.
CCCACGCCTGCACCCGCCCCGCGCGCTTCGGCCCCCCGTCCGACACCAGCGTCTCGGGGAAGCGGGCGATCACCGCCTGCCCGGCGGGACCGACGTACCGCACGGCCCCCGCACCGCCCCGCAGCGCCCCCGCCACCGCGAGCACCGCGGCCCCCGGGTACCGGGCGGACCCGGCCGCGATCCCGACGACGCCCCGCCGGTACTTGTCGCTCTCGACGGCCGGCACCGGCAGCAGCCGGGCCACGTCCGCGTGCTGCAACGCCTCCGCTTCCGGCTCCTCCGGGAGCGACAGCCCGATGTCGACCAGCCTCACCGACCCCGCGTACTCCCGTGCCGGGTCGATCAGCAGCCCCGGTTTGTGCGTCCCGAAGGTCACCGTGAGGTCGGCGCGGAGCGCCGCCCCCCGCACCTCCCCGGTGTCGGCGTCGACCCCGCTCGGCAGGTCGACGGCGACCACGGCCGCCCGCGCCCGCCCGGCGGCGTCGGCGAGCGGCACCGCCTCCGGACGCAGCCCGCCCTTGCCGCCGATCCCGACGATGCCGTCGACGACGAGATCGGCCCGCTCGATCAGCCCGTCGGCGCCGTCCGTGCCCGTGGTCCGCCCGCCCGCCCGGCGCAGTGCCGCGAGCCCTCCGGCGTGGGCGCGCTCCGGCGCGAGCAGCACCGCGCTCACGCCCGCGCCGCGCCGGGCGAGCCGGGCGCCGGCGTGGAGGGCGTCACCGCCGTTGTCCCCGCTGCCGACCAGCAGGACGACCCTGCTGCCGTACACCCGCCCCAGGACGTCCGCGCAGGCCGCGGCGAGCCCGGCGGCGGCGCGCCGCATCAGCGCCCCCTCCGGCAGCCGTGCCATCAGTTCCCGTTCCGCCGTCCTGACCGTCTCCACGCTGTACGCAGTACGCATGTGTCCGAGTCTCCCGCAGAACGCGATCCTCATCGAGAACTGCTACGACGTGAACCTCGCTGCCCGGAGCGGCACGGTCACCGGCGGCGGGATCCGGCCGGCGGCGCGCTCGGAGTTCGCGGACAACCGGGACATCACCGTCCAGAACCCCATGGTGACCAACTCGTCGATCCGCGAGAGCCCCTGCGGCGAGAACACGACGTTCCGCAACAACCGGCTGGTGAACAGCGGTCGGTCGATCTGCTGGCGGAGACACACAGGCGGGGTACGGCGCTCCCTGTCGCCGCACCCCGCCGTGCGTCCCGCCGCGCACCCGTCGTCGCCTCAGTTCGTGGCGAGCATCCCCGCCCGCAGCCGCTTCAGCGTGCGGGACAGCAGTCGCGAGACGTGCATCTGGGAGCAGCCGAGCCGCTCACCGATCTCCGCCTGCGTCAGCTCCTCCACGAAGCGCCAGTGCACGATCTTGCGCTCACGCTCGTCGAGCTCGGCGATCATCGGCGCCAGCGCGTGGAAGTCCTCGACCAGTTCCAGCGCGGCGTCCTCGGTGCCGATGAAGTCCGCGAGCACGCTCTCGCCGTCCGGCTCGCTGCCGATGGCGGCGTCCAGGGAGGCGGAGTTGTAGCCGTTGGAGGCGATCCGGGCCTCGTTGACCTCTTCCTCGGTCAGGCTCATCAGCTGGGCGAGTTCGGCGGTCGTGGGCGTGCGGCCCAGCCGGCTGCGCAGCTCCTCGGTGGCGCGGGCGAGCTGCACCCGGGCCTCCTGGAGGCGGCGCGGGACGTGCACGGACCACGACGTGTCGCGGAAGAACCGCTTGATCTCGCCGACGATGTACGGGATCGCGAAGGAGGTGAACTCCACCTCGCGGGACAGCTCGAACCGGTCGATCGCCTTGATCAGCCCGATCATGCCGACCTGGACGATGTCCTCCATCTCCTCCGGCCCGCGGCTGCGGAACCGGCCGGCCGCGAAGCGGACCAGGGACATGTTCATCTCGATGAGGGTGTTGCGCGCGTACTGGTACTCGTGCGTGCCCTCCTCCAGCTCCGTCAGCCGGCGGAAGAACTGCTTGGACAGCTCCCGGGCGTCCTTCGGCGCGACCTGACCGGGATCGGCGACCTCCGGCAGTTCGGTCACTGTCTGAGCTCGGTCGGTCCGCGCCATCGTCGACGTCACTGTTCGCCCTCCCTGTTTGTTCGGCCCCACTTCCGGCACCGGCTCAAACGCGTCTACCCCCGTCCACGCGATACACGCACCCTCTTTCCACCCGTTCATCGGCGACGTCGGCGCAGCAGCCGTACGAGGGCGAAGACGACGGTGAGCACGGCGGCGACGACGAGGAACGCGTCGCCCCAGACCGGCAGGTCGACCCCTGCCCCCGGGAAGGCGAGGGGGAGGACGGGCACGGGCACCGGCCTCACCCTTCCGCGATCACGACCGCCGAGGCCACCCCGGCGTCGTGGCTGAGCGACACGTGCCAGGACCGCACGCCCAGCGCGGCGGCGCGGGCGGCCACCGTCCCCTTCACCCTCAGCCGCGGCTGCCCGCTGTCCTCGCACCACACCTCGGCGTCGGTCCAGTACAGCCCCGCGGGCGCGCCGAGCGCCTTGGCGAGCGCCTCCTTGGCCGCGAACCGCGCGGCGAGCGAGGCGACACCGCGCCGCTCGCCGCTGGGCAGCAGCAGCTCGCTCTCCAGGAAGAGCCGCCGGGCCAGCGCGGGCGTCCGCTCCAGCGACTCCGCGAACCTCTCGATCTCGGCCACGTCGATCCCGACTCCGATGATGCTCATGCGGGCACCTTACGGCGGCGGGAGCGGGGGCACGCCGCAGCGGACGCCCGCCGACGAGTGGCCCGACGGCCACGGACGCACCCCGTCAGGCCGCGCCCAGCTCGCACCACACCAGCTTCCCCCGGCTGGGGCATCGCAGGAGTGAGCGAGGAGCGTCTGCGCCGACTCGCCTCCCACTACGCCTGTACCGACCAGGGGTTCATCGACGCACTGGTGGCGATGGCCACCGACCGAACGCGCGGCTGGTGGGAGGAGTACCGGTGGCGGCTGCCCACCTCGTTCCTCGACCTCGCCGGGCTTGACCACCACGCCACGTTCCGCCACGAGGTCGCGATCCTGTACGTCCCGGGTCCGCTGCAGACCGAGGACTACGCCCGAGCCGTCTTCTCCGCCAGGGTTCCCGAACTGACCGATGACGAGCTGGAAATGCGCGTACGACACCGGATGGCACGCAAGCGAGCCGATTTCCCGTACAGACTGGTGATCCACGAAGCGGCCCTGCGCATCAGGGTCGGCGACCGCGCGACATCCCGCGCTCAGCTCACCGCGCTCCTGAACTCGTCCGAAGCGGACGACATCACCGTGCGCGTCGTCCCCTTCGACTTGGACGGCTTCGGCCTCGCCGCAAGCACCATGACCTATGTGGGCGGCCCCGTCGCCAGACTGGACACGGTCGTACGCGACGCGCCTCACGGCTCGGCCTTTGTCGATGCAGAGGCACAGCTCGGCGCCCAACGAATGCGTTTCCGTAAAGTTGAAGCCGCGTCACCGGAACCGGAACGCTCGCGTGACTTCATCAACCGTCTGATCAAAGAGCTGTGAGGCACTCGATGGACAACTGGCGCAAGTCGTCCTACTCGGGCCCGGGCGACGGCAACGACTGCGTCGAAATCGCGACCCGCCCCACCTGTACAGCCGTCCGCGACTCGAAAGCCCCGGCCGGGGCGACCCTCACCTTCCCGGCCGGAGCCTTCTCCGCGTTCCTGGACGGGGTGAAGACCTACTCCACCGTCACCGACTTCGCCAGGTTCCGCGGCTGATCCACCTCGTTGCCCCGCGCCGTCGCCAGCTCGCAGGCGAACACCTGCAACGGCACCGTCGCCACCAGGGGCTGGAGCAGCGTCGGGGTGGCCGGAATCCGGATCAGGTGGTCCGCGTACGGCACCACCGCCTCGTCCCCCTCCTCCGCGACGACGATCGTCCGCGCGCCCCGCGCCCGGATCTCCTGGATGTTGGAGACGATCTTGTCGCGGAGGACGGACCGCCCCCGGGGCGAGGGGACGACCACGACCACCGGCACGTCGTCCTCGATCAGCGCGATCGGCCCGTGCTTCAGCTCGCCCGCCGCGAAGCCCTCCGCGTGCATGTACGCGAGCTCCTTCAGCTTCAGCGCGCCCTCCAGTGCGACCGGGTAGCCCACGTGCCGGCCCAGGAACAGCACCGTGTCCTTCCCCGCCAGCGAGCGGGCCAGTTCCCGTACCGGCTCCATCGTCCCCAGGACGCGCTCCACCGCACCGGAGATCGACGACAGGTCCCGCACCACCGCGCGGATCTCGTCGGCCCACTTGGTGCCCCGCACCTGGCCCAGGTACAGCGCGACCAGGTAGCAGGCGACCAGCTGGGTCAGGAACGCCTTGGTCGAGGCGACCGCGACCTCCGGACCGGCGTGCGTGTACAGCACGGCGTCCGACTCGCGCGGAATGGTCGATCCGTTGGTGTTGCAGATCGCCAGCACGCGCGCGCCCTGCTCGCGGGCGTGGCGCAGCGCCATCAGCGTGTCCATGGTCTCGCCGGACTGGGAGACGGCGATGACGAGGGTCTGCTGGTCGAGGATCGGGTCCCGGTAGCGGAACTCGCTCGCCAGTTCCACCTCGCAGGGGATCCGGGTCCAGTGCTCGATGGCGTACTTGGCGATCAGCCCGGCGTGGAAGGCCGTACCGCAGGCGACGATGACGACCTTGTCGACCTCGCGCAGGACGTTCGCCGGGATGCGCACCTCGTCCAGGGTGAGCGAGCCCGAGCCGTCGATGCGGCCCAGCAGGGTGTCGGTGACCGCCTTCGGCTGCTCGGCGATCTCCTTGAGCATGAAGGAGGCGTAGCCGCCCTTCTCGGCGGCGGAGGCGTCCCAGTCGACGTGGTACTCGCGGACGTCGGCCGGGGCGCCGTCGAAGTCGGTGACCGTGACCGCGTCCCGGCGCAGCTCGACCACCTGGTCCTGCCCCAGCTCGACGGCGTCCCGGGTGTGCGCGATGAACGCGGCCACGTCGGAGGCGAGGAAGGCCTCCCCCTCCCCCACGCCCACCACCAGCGGCGAGTTCCGCCGCGCGCCCACCACCACGTCCGGCTCGTCCGCGTGCACGGCGACCAGGGTGAACGCGCCCTCCAGGCGCCGGCAGACCAGCCGCATCGCCTCCGCGAGGTCGGCGCAGCCGGAGAACTCCTCGGCGAGCAGGTGCGCGACCACCTCGGTGTCCGTCTCGGAGGCGAGGTGGTGGCCGCGCGCGGCCAACTCCTCGCGCAGGGCGGCGAAGTTCTCGATGATGCCGTTGTGGACGACGGCGACCCGGCCCGCGTTGTCGAGGTGCGGGTGCGCGTTGGCGTCCGTCGGACCGCCGTGGGTGGCCCAGCGGGTGTGCCCGATGCCGGTGGTCCCGGTCGGCAGCGGCCGCTCGGCCAGTTCCTTCTCCAGGTTGACGAGTTTCCCGGCCCGCTTGGCGGTGGCCAGGCCGCCGTCCGTCAGCACGGCGACGCCCGCCGAGTCGTACCCCCGGTACTCCAGCCGCTTCAGCCCGGCCGTCACGACGCCCAGCGCCGACTGCGGCCCCACGTATCCCACGATTCCGCACATGCCCGGCAGCCTACGGTCCGAGGGCCGCCGGAAAGGGCCTTCGCCTGCCCGAAAACGGAAATTCCCACCGGTGCACGCAGCACCGGTGGGAAGGGACGGAACGCGGGACGCGTCAGGCGAGCTTGCCGAGCTGCGCGTCCGAGACCGCCGTCGGGAAGTCGAAGTCCTCGCCGGTGGCGGCGGAGGCGAAGTTGGTGACGGTGAAGGATGCGACGGTGGCGCCCTTGCGGACGACGACCAGCTTCATGGGCGCCTTCACGCCCTCGTCCGCGGCCACGAACGCCGTGATCGCGACCGCCTCGTCGCCGCCACCGGGTGCCTCGGCCTTCTCGACGGACACGATCTCGAGCGCCTCGCCCATGGCGTCGTAGGCGTAGCCTCCGGCGCACTTGCCGGCAGCGGTCTCCACGTCCTTGACGACCTGCTCGGCGCCGCCGTCCTCGTAGGAGGCGAGCGTGACGATCATCTTCTCCGCGTCGAGTCCGGCGAGCAGGGCCTCCTCGGGGCTGACGTCCGCGGCCGGCTTCTGCGGCTCACCCGTCCAGGACCGCTTCACCGTGGCCGCCGGCGTGCCCGCGGGCACGCCCATCTGCAACTGGGCGAGCGGCTGGCAGGCCGCGTCCTTCGACTTCACCTTGTCGGCGGAGGCGTCCTCCGCGGCGGACACCTCCGTCACCTTGCCGTCCTTGACGTCCGCCTGCGCCAGCGCGGCCTTCTCCAGCTCGGCGGCGGTGAGCGCCTTGGCCGCCGGTGCGGCGGAGGCAGAGGCGGAGGCGGAGGCGGCCGGGTCGCCCTTGCCCTTGCTGTCGCCGGCCTTGTCCTCGTCGCCGGAGCCGCCGCAGGCGGTGGCGAGCAGGGCGAGCGCGGCGGCGGAGGCGGCGAGCACGGTACGGCGGACGGCGGTGGTTCTCACGTGGGACTCTTTCTCGAGGGCGCGGAGGGCTCCGCAAGGCGTTGCGCGCAATTCAAGCGGATCCCGAGCACAGCCACCGCACAGATGATCATCAGAAGATCACCCGGTACGCGACCGTGACAACCGTGTGATCAAGGAAGGGCCACGGAAGCGGCGGGGCGGCGTGACGCAGCCCACCCGCCACCCTGTTCGAACTCCGTTAACAATGGACTGTGATATCTCCGGTCTCCCCGACACCCCGGAGCGCCCACCGGCAGCGGCCGGAGGCGACTCCCTACATGGACCTCACCCGCGCCGAGTGGAGCGCGCTGCGCGACAAGACCCCGCTGCCCCTGTCGGCGGCGGAGGTCGAACGGCTGCGCGGCCTCGGCGACGTCATCGACCTCGACGAGGTCCGGGACATCTACCTGCCGCTGTCCCGGCTGCTCAACCTCTACGTCGGCGCCACCGACGGACTGCGGGGCGCGCTGAACACGTTCCTCGGCGAGCAGGGCTCCCAGTCGGGCACGCCCTTCGTCATAGGGGTCGCCGGTTCCGTGGCCGTCGGCAAGTCCACGGTGGCCCGGCTGCTCCGCGCGCTGCTGTCCCGCTGGCCCGAGCACCCGCGCGTGGAACTGGTGACGACGGACGGGTTCCTGCTGCCGACGAAGGAGCTCCAGGAACGGGGCCTGATGGCGCGGAAGGGGTTCCCCGAGTCGTACGACCGCCGTGCGCTGACCCGTTTCGTCGCCGACGTCAAGGCGGGCAGGGCGGAGGTCTCCGCCCCCGTCTACTCCCACCTGATCTACGACATCGTCCCGGGCGAGAGGCTCACCGTGCGCCGCCCGGACATCCTGATCGTCGAGGGCCTCAACGTCCTCCAGCCCGCGCTGCCCGGCCAGGACGGCCGCACGCGCGTGGGCCTCGCCGACTACTTCGACTTCAGCGTGTACGTCGACGCCCGCACGGAGGACATCGAGCGCTGGTACCTCAACCGCTTCAAGCGGCTGCGCGAGACCGCGTTCCAGGACCCGTCGTCGTACTTCCGCAGGTACACCCAGGTCTCCGAGGAGGAGGCCCTCGACTACGCCCGCACGATGTGGCGCACCGTCAACAAGCCGAACCTCGTGGAGAACATCGCCCCGACCCGGGGCCGGGCCACCCTGATCCTGCGCAAGGGCCCCGACCACAAGGTCCAGCGCCTCAGCCTGCGCAAGCTGTGACCGCTCCCCCGCCGCCATGCTGCACCTGCGCCTGATCACCCCGGCCGACAGGACCGATGCCGTGGTCCGCCTGGTCGAGGGGACGATCGGCACCACGCACCTGTGCGTGCTGCCGGGCGCCGCCCGCGATCCCGCCGGGGACGTCGTGATGTGCGACGTGGCGCGGGAGGCCGGCGACGACCTGCTCGGCGGGCTGCAGCGGCTGGGACTGGACACGAGCGGTTCCATCGCCGTGGAGGACATCGACCTGTCGCTGTCGAAGCGGGCCGAGAGGGCGGAGGAGGACGCGCCGGGCGAGAGCGCGGACGCGGTGCTGTGGGAACGCCTGACCGAGGCCACCCACGAGGAGTCGACGCTCTCGGTCGCCTATCTCATGTTCATCACGCTGGCCACGACGCGGGAGCCGGGCCCCTTCCCGGCTCCCGGGGTCCTGCCCGGTGTCGCGACGAGCACTGGAACGGGAAGCGCCCAGGGGTACGGGCCTTCGCCGTACGGAGCCCGCCGCGCCTACCCCAGCGCCGACTTCACCGCGTCCGCGAGGCGGCTCGCCACCGAGTGGGCCTGGTCGATGTCCGCGGCCTCGACCATGACGCGGACCAGCGGTTCCGTGCCCGAGGGGCGGAGGAGGACGCGTCCCGTCTCCCCCAGCTCGCGCTCGGCCTCGGTGACGGCCGTGGCGAGTTCCGCGGAGGTCCCCACCCGGGACCTGTCGACGTCCGGCACGTTGACGAGGACCTGCGGGAGGCGCTGCATCACCGAGGCCAGGTCCCGCAGCGTACGGCCGGTCCCGGCGACCCGCGCCGCGAGCAGCAGGCCGGTGAGCGTGCCGTCGCCGGTCGTCGCGTGGTCGAGGACGATGACGTGGCCGGACTGCTCGCCGCCGAGGGCGTAGTCCTTCTCCTTCATCTCCTCCAGCACATAGCGGTCGCCGACCGCGGTCTGCACGAGCCGGATGCCCTCGCGTTCCATGGCGAGCTTGAAGCCGAGGTTGGACATCACGGTCGCGACGACGGTGTCGGAGCGCAGTACGGAACGCTCCCGCATCGCCAGCGCGAGCACGGCGAGGATCTGGTCGCCGTCGACCTCGGCGCCGGTGTGGTCCACCGCCAGGCACCGGTCTGCGTCGCCGTCGTGCGCGATGCCCAGTGCGGCCCCGTGCTCGACGACCGCGGCCTTCAGCTGGTCGAGGTGGGTCGAACCGCAGCCGTCGTTGATGTTGAGCCCGTCCGGGTCCGCGCCGATGGTGACGACCTCGGCCCCGGCCCGGGTGAACGCCTCCGGGGAGACCTTCGCGGCGGCGCCGTGCGCCTCGTCGAGGACGATCTTCAGACCGTCCAGGCGGTTCGGGAGGACGCCGACGAGGTGGGCGACGTACTTGTCGAGCCCCTCCTCGTAGTCGCGCACACGGCCGACACCGGCGCCGGTCGGGCGGTCCCAGGGGGCCCCGGTGCGGTGCTCCTCGTACACGGACTCGATCCGGTCCTCCAGCTCGTCGGCGAGCTTGTGACCGCCGCGGGCGAAGAACTTGATGCCGTTGTCCGGCATGGCGTTGTGGCTCGCGGAGAGCATGACGCCGAGGTCGGCGCCGAGCGCGCCGGTGAGGTACGCCACCGCCGGCGTCGGCAGCACGCCGACCCGCAGGACGTCCACGCCCGCACTGGCGAGGCCCGCGACGACGGCGGCCTCCAGGAACTCTCCGGACGCGCGCGGGTCACGTCCGACCACGGCGGTGGGCCGGTGTCCCTCGAACGTGCCCGCCTCGGCCAGTACGTGTGCGGCGGCGACGGACAGGCCGAGCGTCATCTCCGCCGTCAGGTCCGCGTTGGCGACACCGCGCACGCCGTCCGTGCCGAAGAGCCGTCCCACTTGTCCTCCTGAGGGTGCGTCAGTATCGAAAACCGTCGCCGAGGCCGTGCCCGGGCGCCGGGTCCGTCCGCGCGGTCGACGGTCGTGCCGCTGACGGTGCTGGTGATGTGTTCGACGGTCGCGACGCGAGTGCGGCTCCGCATCCGCGGACACGCGCCACAGCGACGATGTCCGACCATCCGATCACATTAGCCTTTGAGTGCCTTGTGTCGTTATACGCCCACAGCAACGAATAAACGAACGCCCCGGCGGCACTGTGGCGTGCCGCCGGGGCGTTCGGAGTACGCGCGAGCGCCTACGAGATCAGCGCTTGCTGTACTGCGGGGCCTTACGGGCCTTCTTCAGACCGGCCTTCTTGCGCTCGACCGCACGGTCGTCGCGCTTGAGGAAGCCGGCCTTCTTCAGCGGGCCGCGGTTGTTGTCGACGTCCGCCTCGTTCAGCGCACGGGCGACACCCAGACGGAGCGCACCGGCCTGACCGGAGACACCGCCACCCGCGATGCGGGCGATGACGTCGTAGCGGCCCTCGAGCTCGAGCACCTTGAAGGGCTCGTTGACTTCCTGCTGGTGCACCTTGTTCGGGAAGTAGTCCTCGAGGGTGCGACCGTTGATCTTCCACTTGCCGGAGCCCGGGACGATCCGGACGCGGGCGATGGCGTTCTTGCGGCGGCCCAGGCCGGCGGCCGGCTGGGGCTCGCCGAACTGGGAGGCCATGGACTCCGAGGTGTACTCGCCCTCGACGGGCACCTCGGACTCGGTGGTGTAGCTGTCGATGTCAAGCTCTTCGAGCGGCTGCTCGGCAGTGGTCTCGGCCACGATTCTCCTCAGATTCTCTTCAGTCTTAGGGGGTGGCCGGACTTACTGCGCGACCTGGGTGATCTCGAACGGCACCGGCTGCTGGGCAGCGTGCGGGTGCTGGTCGCCCGAGTAGACCTTCAGCTTCGAGAGCATCTGACGGCCCAGGGTGTTCTTGGGGAGCATGCCCTTGACGGCCTTCTCGACGGCCTTCTCGGGGTTCTTCGCGAGCAGCTCGTCGTAGCGGACGGAGCGCAGACCACCCGGGTAGCCCGAGTGGCGGTACGCCATCTTCTGGGTCCGCTTGTTGCCGGAGAGGTGCACCTTGTCCGCGTTGATGATGATGACGAAGTCACCGGTGTCGACGTGGGGCGCGTAGATCGGCTTGTGCTTGCCGCGCAGGATGGAGGCCGCAGTGGAGGCCAGACGACCCAGGACGACGTCCTGAGCGTCGATGACGTGCCACTGGCGCGTCACATCGCCGGGCTTGGGGCTGTACGTACGCACGGTTCGTAGCCTTCGCTTCTTCAGTGAATGAGTCCTGACAAGGTCACCGAAGACGATCACGACAGCCCTGACCGCACTGCGGTGACGCAAACCGCGTGCCGGTCGCTGGTCATCGGCCCGGTGGACCGGTGTAAGGGCCCCTCACGTGAGAATGAGTAAGCCACTACACACAACGAAAATGCAGGATACCCATCGTCGGCCGGACGGGTCAAAACGAGCTCCGTCCGCGAGGGGCTACACCGATTCTACGGCCGTGCGCCGCTCCTCCGCCGCCCCACCCGGGCGGCCCGCCTCCCGCGTCCCCCGTACGCAGTGACGGGCGACCGTCACCGCCAGCGCGCACAGCGTGAAGGAGTCACGGAAGGCCCGGCGCCGGCCCGGCTCCAGCCACGGCCAGGTCACCCCCGGCAGCTGCGGCACCAGGGCGAGCCAGAACCAGGGCCGCCGCGCCACCGCCCCGGCGTACGGCAGACCGGCGAGCAGCAGCGGCAGGACGACCAGGAGGTAGTGGTCGTAGGAGGGGCGCGACACCAGGAACGCCGAGAGCATCAGCCCCGCGGACGTCTCCGCCAGCCGCAGCTCCGCCGGCCCCGGGCCGCGCCAGCGCCGGTGCGCGCACACCACTCCCGCGGCGGCCGCGAGCAGCGCGAGCGCCGTGGCCACGGCCCCGGGAACGCCGAGTCGGGGCAGCACGGCCGCCGGCGAGGCCTCGTAGAGCCGCACGAAGGCGTCGTCGCCGCTCAGCAGGAACGGCAGGGTACGGGTGAGGAAGCCCGTGGGGTCCGGCAGGAACAGCGCCGCCACCACCGAGGCGACCACCGGCACCAGCACCAGCACCGCCAGCGCCGCCCAGCGGCGCGCGAAGAGGAACAGCAGCGCCATCGGCGCGAGCAGCGGCTTCAGCGCCACCGCCACCCCGATGACCGCGCCCGCCGCGACCCACCGGCCCCGGTTCGCCAGCAGCAGGCACAGCGGCAGCGCCAGCACGGCCGTCACCGTCCAGTTGCCCAGCCGCACCAGCTGCCCGAACGGCGCGAAGCCGGCCGCCGGGCCCAGCAGCCCGAGGACGGCGAGCCTGCTGCGCAGCGGCACCCGGTGCAGCCGCAGGGCGCAGGCCCAGCCCAGCACGAGGGCGAGGACCACCGCCACCGGCACGGCCACGTCGAGCACGGCCCGCGGCAGCAGCGCCTGCGGGGCGGCGACCACGACCGCGCTCGGAAAGTAGAGGAAGTGCCGGTCGTCGTAGGGCGAGCCACCGGCCAGCCAGGTCCGCCCGGCGTCCACGACGATCGCGTTGTCCATCCCTCCGCCCGAGGTCACCAGCACCGTGTGCACCGCCAGCGCCCCCAGCACCGCCGCGAGTCCGGCCCACAGGGGTCCGCCCGCGGGGCGCACCAACCACCCGGAGATGTCGCTTTTGTCCGTCGTCATGGCGGCAACGCTAGGGCCTGCGGGCCTCGTTGAGACGGACCAGCACGCCCCGGGCCCCGTCTAAGATGCGCCCCATGAGTCTTGGGCAGGGGGGACCTCAGCAGCAGTGGGATCCCTGGAAACCGAATTCCCAGCAGCCCTGGAGCGGCGGCGGCTCCAACCAGTCACCGGACTGGGCCGCGCTCGCCGACGCCGCCGAGGCCCGCGCCAAGCGGCGCCGGCTGATGCTCATAGGCGGCGGGGCGCTCGCCGCCCTCGCGATAGGCACGGCCGTGGCGGTCGCCGTCGTCTCGTCCAACGGCGGTGACGGGACCTCGCCGGGCACCTCCGCCCAGCCGCCCGGGGGCTCCGACACCGGCCTCCCGGGCCCCACGGGCACGGTCCCGTCGTTCGCCCCGACGAGCGCCCCGCCGCCGCTGGACCCGATGGACTTCATCGCCGGCGCGGAGAAGGACAAGGCCCCGCTGAGCCCCGACGTCCTCTTCCCCGGTACCCGGCTGACCATGGGTGGGACGGTGTACAGGAAGGGCCCGACGGCGGACACCGGAAACTGCGCCTCGGCCGCGAAGTCCACGCTCCCGAAGGTCCTGAACGACAACGGCTGCACCCGTCTGATCCGGGTCACCTACACCAAGGACGACGTGGCGGTGACGGTCGGCGTGGCGGTCTTCGACACCGAGGCCCGGGCGACGAGGGCCAAGCGGCAGGCCGACAAGAAGAGCATCGTCAGGTCGCTGTCGGGGGGCGGCGTCAAGGACTTCTGCTCCGGCGCGGTCTGCCGCTCCACCACCAACTCCTACGGCCGTTACACCTACTTCACCATCGCCGGCTTCACCACCGGCAAGGACGTGACGACGAGGGACACGGCCGTCTTCGCCATCGGCGACGACCTGCAGGAGTTCACGTTCCGCCAGATCCGCCGCCGGGGCGTGGCCCAGGCGTCGGCGGCGGCGGACGAGTAGCCGCCGGCCGGCGCTCACGAGATCCTGATCCAGATGCGGTACTCGCCGGTGCCGGCGGAGTTGCGGAACGGCAGGTCCGCCAGGAGCCGGTAGTGCGGATTGCCCCTGACCGCGTCCGCGACGACGTCGTCCACCCGTGGGTTGGTGAGCCCGTCGAGGACGATCAGATCGAACTCGCCGTCGCGCAGCGCCGCCCGGTAGGCGGCGTCCCCGGCGAAGTACGTGCCCTTCCCGTCCGTGTACTCCATGCCGAAGACGCTCTGCCACTGGCGGTGCGTGGTCCTCTCACGGAAGTAGTAGAGGGGCACCTCGGGTGTGGAAGCGAGGTAGCGGTCCGTGGAGTTCATGTGGGGCTCGACGGTCCGGACCATCCTCGATGAGTCGGGCCACAGGGCGAACCGCCAGTCCGCCTGCGCGATGCCCAGGCAGAGCATCGCCGTCCACAGCACGATGCCGAGCTGCGGGTACCGGAAGTGCGCGCCCACCAGACGGGTCACGCCGACACCGGCCATGGGCGCGGCGAAGAACAGACCGAAGCCGATGTGCTTGAACAGCGACACCTGGGTGGCCAGGTGCACCTGGTAGGCGGGCGCGAGCACCGCCGTGCCGCACAGCACCAGCCCGAGCAGGGCCCGCCGGCGCCGGCCGGGGTCGTCCAGTCGCCGCGCGAGCGGCGACTCGTGCATGCGGCTGCGCCGGGCGTAGGAGACGGCGCCGCCGACGGCGGCGAGGAACAGCAGGCCGCCCCACTCCGCCGACCGCCGCAGCAGGAAGCCGGCGCTGTCGGTGCCGTGCTCCCGGTCGGTGGTGGTCTGCCGCACGCCGGCCATCAGATCGGTGGCGTACACGCCGGCCGCGAGGAGGGCGCCGACGCCCAGGCCGAGCAGCACCATCCGCCCGACCGCCACCCTCGCGCCCCGGCGGGGCCACGTGGTGAGCAGGGCCAGCACCACGACGGTCGGCAGGTACAGCGCGGCCGCGTACTTCACGCCGACGGCCAGGACCGCCACGGGCGCGGCGAGCAGCACGGCCGCGGCGGGCGCCCGGCCGGTGCGGACGACGATCCAAGTGGCCAGCGCCAACAGGAACACGGCGGCCGCGTCGTAGGTGGCGTAGTACCCCATGACGACGGTCGACTGCACCACCGCGAACAGCGCCGCCGCGGCCAGCGCCGCCCGCTCGTTGAACAGGCGGCGGGTGAGGGAGTACAGCAGCCCGGTGGCGGCGAGCATGAACACCAGGCTCAGTGACCGCGCCCCGGTGAGCCCGAACCGCCCGTCCACGAGCGCGGCGAGCACCGGGTACAGCTGCGGCGAGCCGGAGAAGTACGCCGCGTAGTCCCTCGGGAGCGGGGTGCCGTGCAGCAGGTGGTCGAGCTGGGCGTGTCCGGCCGCCAGGTACAGGGCCTCGTCCTGGAAGGCGGTGTTGGACAGCCGCAGCGAGAGCACGGCCTGGACGACCAGGACGCACAGCAGCACGGTCCGGCTGACCCAGGTCCGCCGTCTGCCGGCGGCCATGGCCCAGCCCACCTCGGGGGTGTCGGGCACGTGGTAGCCCGGCCCGGCCGGCGCCCGTTCCCCCACGACCCGCAGCGCGCGGGTCGGCCGGTCGTCGTGACCGTCCCGCGGACCGCTCGGCTGCCGCGGTGCGAACCCGTCGGAGCCGAACCGGCCGCCGGCCGTGTCCTCCTCCGCGTACGGGTCGGAGGGCTGCGGTGTGCGGTGGTCGTGTCGAGACATCACGGCTTCCGTACGTCGAAGCCGAACCGGTCGTCCGCGGCCAGGCGCCTGAACTCCTCCAGCGCCCGGGGACTCGCCTCCAGCCGCCAGTCGGCGCGCTTCCTGTGGTTGAACCAGACGAAGCCGAGCATGTCGTCGTCGGCCGTGACGCCCTCGAAGAGGCTGCGGATGTCGGCCCGCCGCCGCTCGCCGGCCACGGCCGCCGTCTCCAGCAGCAGCATCGGCTTCCCGGTGAAGGTGCGGACCTGGTCCCGGGTCGGACCGAAGAGGCTGTCGAAGGCGCTGTCCTCCTCCGCCGTCCAGTAGCCGATCAGGCCGATCCAGTCGACGTAGCCGTCGCCCGGGTAGTACGGCTCGAGTTCGACCTCGCTGACCGGGTTGACGATGTTCGGCGACCAGGCCCAGATGACGTTCGAGGCGCCGACGTCGACGAAGGTGTCGTGGAGGCGCCGCCAGGCGGCCACGTACTCCTCGGGGGTGGTGTTCCCGGTTCCCCACTTCTCCCAGTGGCCGTTGAACTCGTCCGCGAAGGAGATCACCACGGGCAGGTTCAGCTCGCGCACCGCCGTCGCGTACTTCCTGACGTAGGCGTCCGACGCGCCGGCCGCGATGTCGGCCGGCGGGGTGTCGAAGGGCTCCCAGGACATCAGCGTCAGGGCGCCCTCCGCCCAGGCGTTGCGCACACCGGTGGCGTCGAAACCGTCGCCCCAGGCGGCGTAGTACTCGATGAGGTTCGGCTGCTTGCCGACCATCCCGGTGTAGGCGTCGATGCCCTTCATCGAGTGCGGCGAGCCCTCGACGGCGGCGCCGAAGTACTTCTTCGCCGGCTTCAGCAGCGGTACGACGTCGTACGGGACGCCCGCCCCGGCGCTCCCGGCGCCCGGGCCGCCGCCGGCCGCGTCCGGGCCGGCCGGCTCGTCGCCGGACAGCGAGCAGCCGCTGAGCAGCAGTGCCGCGAGCAGGCAGGAGGACAGCGCCGCACGGGTGCGGGAGAGGAAGCGCATCAGGCCGTCGCCTCCGTCCGGGGCTGCACCAGGACCCGGGCCACCACCAGGGCGTAGAAGAGCCCGGAGGAGAGGAGCAGCGCGAAGTCCGGGGCGTCCATGGTGAACGTGCGGTACACCGCGGCGACCACCCACACCAGTGCGGTGCCGCCGCTCCACACCCACATGCCGGTCCAGAAGCGCCGGGTCCTGTTCCTCCCGGCGTCGGAGGAGCCGGTGGGCTGCCAGCCCATGCGGTTCCCGCGCAGGATGTCCCAGATGGCGAAGGTGTGTGCCCAGCCGTACATCATGCGGGCCGCCCACGCCTCCAGGCGGTAGGGCGCCCTGTGCCACGCCGGGAAGACGATCGTGGTGTAGACGATGCTCGGGAGCACCAGGAACAGGTGCTCGACCAGGAGCTTCTCCGGCATCGCCAGCAGCAGCACGATCGGGATCACGGGGGCCGCGAAGGTGAACAGCGCCGTGTGGATGTAGTAGAGGAAGCCGGAGATGTAGCACAGGCGGCTCGACAGCCTGATCCTCGTCCGCCAGAACTTCCCGCTGCCCAGCAGGCTCATGGAGCCGGCGCACCAGCGGTACTGCTGGTTGAGGAAGGCGCCCGCGTTGTCCGGGCACACGCCCGTCGACACCGCGACCGGCACATAGCGCAGGTCCCAGCCGAGACCGCGCAGGTCGAAACCGGTGTGCACGTCCTCGGAGTGCTCGATCAGCGTGGTCCCGCCGTTGGCCTCCAGGGCCGCGCGCCGGTAGACGGCGCAGCTGCCCACGCAGATCGCACCGTCACTGCCCTGCCGGGAGACCTGCACGGACCGGTAGAACAGCTCCTGCACGGCGCCCGCGCCGCGCTCGATCCAGTTCTGCGAGTCCAGGACGCGGAAGTACTGCGGCGACTGGACGATGCCGATGCGCGGGTCCGCCGCCATGTACGGCAGCAGTTCCTGGAGCAGGTCGGCGCGCGGGGTGAAGTCGGCGTCGAGGATCAGGATGTACTCACCGCCGGACCGGCCGAACCCGAAGTGCAGGTTGCCCGCCTTCTTGAACCAGCCACGGTTCTCGCGGGTCCCGTAGCGGAAACCGAAGTCCCGGGCCATCGCCTCAAGTTCGGAACTGGCGCCGTCGTCCAGCACGAACGGGACACAGACGCCCGGGTAGTGGTCGGCCATCGCCCGCACGTGCTTCCAGGTGTTGTGCAGGACCCCGATGGGCTCACCGCACACGGGCAGGAACACGTCGACGGTGGGGTACGCCTTGGGGCGCCAGTCACGGACCAGCCGCTTGTGGTGCGCGATGTCGAAGTCACGGGTGAAAGCGTTCACCCGGAGCGACACCAGGTAGTAGACGACCGTGAAGGCGAGCAGCGGCGTGTACGCCCACAACGGCGGTGCGGACCTCGCCAGCTCGAACTGGCTGACCGCCAGGCAGCAGAAGCTGACCAGCGAGCCGGTCGTCAGGATCCACAGGTGCCGGCGCGCGTAGGCGTACTTCTCCCTGTCCGTCGGCGGCAGCGGCAACAGCCCCATCGGGGCCCCGCCGCCGCGTGGCGCCCTGCGCCGCCCGCCGCTCCTGCGCAGGTCACGACGCCCCCCGGCCCGCACCGGGCCCACTGAACCCATGGCAAACCCCCCGGGCCCCGACGGCCCGTCGCCCCCCGCCCTCGCCCGGTCTCCCCGAACCCATGACCGGGCGCCGCAAGGCTATCCGAGAGACAGGAGGACCGTAAGGGGGCGACCGCAGTGCCGCGTTCCGGACGCGCCGGGAGGGACGCAGGATCAGGGACGGGAGGGGACTAGCAGGTCGCGCAGCCCGGCCGCTCGGGCAGGGACCGCTTGTTGCGGGCCTCCCTGCTGCGGGCGGCGAGGAGCTCGTCGGCCGGGTAGCCGACCTCCTCCAGGGTCAGGCCGTGCGGCCGTACGACGTGGACGGCCGAGTCCCGCACGCCCGCCGCCAGCACCTTGCCCGGCCAGTCCGGCGGACGGTGGCCGTCGCCGACGAACAGCAGCGCCCCGATCAGCGAGCGGACCATGTTGTGGCAGAAGGCGTCGGCCCGGACGGTGGCGGTGACGATCCCGTCCTCGCCGCGCACCAGGCTCAGCTCCTGGAGGGTCCGGATGGTCGTGGCCCCCTCCCGCTTCTTGCAGTACGCGGCGAAGTCGTGCTCCCCCAGCAGCCCGCGGGCCGCCTCGTTCATGGCGTCGACGTCGAGCGGCCAGTCGTGCCACAGCACGTGCCCGCGCAGCAGCGGGTCCACCCCGCCGGGGTTGTCGGTGACGCGGTAGGCGTAGCGCCGCCAGATCGCGGAGAACCGGGCGTCGAAGCCGCTGGGCGCCTCCCTGAGCGCCCACACCCGTACGTCCTTCGGCAGCCGCCCGGCGAGCCGCTTGAGCAGCTTCGTGTGGTGCTCGGCCCACACCTCGCGCGGCAGGTCCACGTGCGCGACCTGACCCCGCGCGTGCACACCGGAGTCGGTCCGCCCCGCCACGGTCAGCTCGTACGTCGTCCCCCCGGACCGCGTCACGGTCCGCAGGGCGTCCTCGATCTCCCCCTGCACGGTCCGCCGCCCGCCGGCCTGCTTGGCCCACCCGGAGAATCCGGTCCCGTCGTAGGAGAGGTCAAGACGGACCCGCACGAACCCTGGCTGCACTTCGTCACTCACGCACAGATCCTCTCAGACACACGAAAGCGGGCCCGCCCCTGGAAAGGGACGGGCCCGCAACGCCCTGAAGGGGCACGGGAACCGAGCGACGCACCACGGCGCTGCCGCGACTGCCGTCGCACGGCCTCCGGCGGAACGCCTACGCGTCCTTCGACTCCTCGGCGGCCTCGTCGGCCTTGGCCTCGGTGGTCTCCTCGGCCTTGGCCTCGGTGGTCTCCTCGGCCTTGGCCTCGGTGGTCTCCTCGGCCTTGGTCGTGTCGACCTTGGCCTCGGCGTCCTTGGCGGCACGCTTGGTGGCGGCCTCGGCCTCGCCGGTGGCCTGCTGCTGCACCGTCAGCGCCTCGACCAGCTCGATGACGGCCATGGGCGCGTTGTCGCCACGACGGTTACCGATCTTGGTGATGCGGGTGTAGCCACCGGGACGGTTCTCGTACCGCGGGCCGATCTCGGTGAAGAGCGTGTGGACGATGCTCTTGTCCGTGATGACCTGGAGCACCTGACGGCGGTTGTGAAGGTCGCCCTTCTTCGCCTTGGTGACCAGACGCTCGGCGTACGGACGCAGCTTGCGCGCCTTCGCCTCGGTGGTGGTGATGCGGCCGTGCTCGAACAGCGCCTTCGCGAGGTTCGCGAGGAGCAGCTTCTCGTGCGCGGCGCTGCCGCCCATACGGGCGCCCTTGGTGGGCCTCGGCATGGTGTTTCTCCTAGGTGTCTGCCCCGGCCGTATCAGGTACCGGGGTCAGTATCCGAGCAGACGGTTGTCTGTCGGAGATCCGGGCGCCTTCCGGCGCCCGGAGGGTCCGCAGCCAGGTACGGACGACGAGTCCCGAGCCCTCAGTACTGCTCGGTCTCGACGAAGCCCGCGTCCGCGTCGTCGTCCGCGCCGAACGCGTCCGCCGCAGCGGTCGGGTCGAACCCGGGGGGCGAGTCCTTCAGCGCGAGGCCCATGCCGGCGAGCTTGGCCTTGACCTCGTCGATGGACTTCGCACCGAAGTTGCGGATGTCGAGCAGGTCCGCCTCGGAGCGGGCGACGAGCTCGCCCACGGAGTGGATGCCCTCACGCTTGAGGCAGTTGTACGACCGGACGGTGAGCTCCAGCTCCTCGATCGGCAGCGCCAGGTCGGCGGCGAGGGCGGCGTCCGTGGGGGACGGACCCATGTCGATGCCCTCGGCGTCGATGTTGAGCTCACGGGCCAGACCGAACAGCTCGACCAGGGTCTTGCCGGCCGACGCCATGGCGTCGCGCGGACGCATGGCCTGCTTGGTCTCGACGTCGACGATCAGCTTGTCGAAGTCGGTGCGCTGCTCGACACGGGTCGCCTCGACCTTGTAGGTGACCTTGAGGACCGGCGAGTAGATCGAGTCGACCGGGATGCGCCCGATCTCCTGACCGACCTGCTTGTTCTGCACGGCGGAGACGTAGCCGCGACCGCGCTCGACGGTCAGCTCCATCTCCAGCTTGCCCTTGCCGTTGAGCGTGGCGAGGACGAGGTCGGGGTTGTGCACCTCGACACCGGCCGGCGGCGCGATGTCGGCGGCGGTGACCAGACCCGGCCCCTGCTTACGCAGGTACATCACGACCGGCTCGTCGTGCTCCGAGGAGACGACCAGCTGCTTGATGTTGAGGATCAGGTCGGTGACGTCCTCCTTGACGCCCGGCACGGTGGTGAACTCGTGCAGGACGCCGTCGATGCGGATGCTGGTGACAGCGGCACCGGGGATCGACGACAGGAGGGTACGGCGGAGGGAGTTGCCGAGGGTGTAGCCGAAGCCCGGCTCCAGCGGCTCGATCACGAACCGGGAGCGGAATTCGTCGACGACCTCTTCGGTCAACGAGGGACGCTGAGCGATCAGCATGGGGTGATCAGATCCTTCTTTCGTGGACGCCCGCTATTTGACGTCCGACGGAGACCGCACCCGGTGAAAAGTGCGGGTACTGCAAGGGTACGGGCGGTACGGCCCTTGCGAGCCGTACCGCCCGGACCCGAAGCCGAACGAAGCGGCCGGCGTCTCAGACGCGACGGCGCTTCGGCGGACGGCAGCCGTTGTGCGGGGTCGGGGTGACGTCCTGGATGGAGCCGACCTCGAGGCCCGTGGCCTGCAGGGAACGGATCGCGGTCTCACGACCGGAGCCCGGGCCCTTGACGAACACGTCGACCTTGCGCATGCCGTGCTCCTGGGCGCGGCGGGCGGCCGACTCGGCGGCCATCTGCGCGGCGAACGGCGTGGACTTCCGGGAGCCCTTGAAGCCGACGTGGCCGGCGGAGGCCCAGGAGATCACGTTGCCGGACGGGTCCGTGATCGACACGATCGTGTTGTTGAACGTGCTCTTGATGTGCGCGTGGCCGTGAGCGACGTTCTTCTTTTCCTTGCGGCGCACCTTCTTGGCAGCGCCCTGACGACCCTTGGGGGGCATGTCGTTCTCCTACGGGAGGTGGTCGGTCCTACAGCGAAGACCGTGGACAGAGGTCCGCTGCGGACTACTTCTTGCCCGGCTTCTTCTTGCCGGCGATGGCGCGACGCGGGCCCTTGCGGGTACGCGCGTTGGTGCTGGTGCGCTGACCGCGGACGGGCAGACCGCGACGGTGACGCAGACCCTGGTAGGTGCCGATCTCGACCTTGCGGCGGATGTCGGCCTGGATCTCGCGACGGAGGTCACCCTCGGTCTTGATGTTGTTGTCGACGTACTCGCGGATCGCGACGAGCTGCTCCTCGGAGAGGTCGCGAACGCGGGTGTTCGGGTCGACGCCGGTGGCGGCCAGCGTCTGCTGCGAAAGCGTCCGGCCGATGCCGAACACGTAGGTGAGGGCGATCTCCACGCGCTTTTCGCGCGGGATGTCAACACCGGAAACGCGTGCCATTCAATGGCTCCAGTTGATTGTCGGAGGTCTTCCACAGGACCGGATCCCAGCCCGCCGTATCAGGTACGGACCGGGTCCCCGGCCTCCGAGCCGGGGGTGTCGAGCCGTGCGGCTCGGGACCTGCGTATGAACGTGTACTGCTCGCGTCGCGCGAAGTTCTGCGGAAGTCGCAGGGGGTCGATCGTGCTGCGGTCAGCCCTGGCGCTGCTTGTGGCGCGGGTTCTCGCAGATGACCATGACCCGGCCGTGACGGCGGATCACCCTGCACTTGTCGCAGATCTTCTTGACGCTCGGCTTGACCTTCATGGGTGTGAGGTTCTCCGGGTCAGTGCCATCACCCCGGCGGGCCGGGGAGCGGGCAAGATCTACTTGTACCGGTAGACGATCCGGCCACGCGTCAGGTCGTACGGAGACAGCTCCACCACGACCCGGTCGTCAGGGAGGATGCGGATGTAGTGCATGCGCATCTTGCCGCTGATGTGTGCCAGGACCTGGTGGCCGTTCTGGAGCTCGACCCTGAACATGGCGTTCGGAAGAGACTCGACGACAGTGCCCTCGATCTCGATGGCACCTTGCTTCTTGGCCACGCTTCGCCCTTCGAATCGACTACCTTGATCGACTCTGGTGTGCACCGTGTGTAGTACATGCGGACATGCGGGTGCACGAGAGCCGACGAGTCAGTCTACGTCAGCTCCCCCGGAAACACGAATCGAGAATCCTGCCCCACCCCGGAGATCCTTAACCGGGCGGAGCCCGCCGCCGACGCCGCGCTCCCGCGGGTCCGGCGCCGGGGGCGCCTCACGGGCTCCGCACGGCCGCACCGGCCTTCGGCCGGCGAGTCCGCCTTCCGCCTGGCGTGCGTCGTCAGCCGAGCGGATCCGGCGCCGCCGTGATGCCCAGCTCGGCGAGCTTCGCCTTGCCGCCGTCAGGGGCCGTCAGGACCAGCGGCCCCTGCTCGGTCAGGGCCACCGAGTGCTCCCAGTGGGAGGACCAGGTGCCGTCGGTGGTGACGACCGTCCAGTCGTCGGAGAGGACCTTCGTCCTCGGGGTGCCCAGGGAGACCATCGGCTCGATGGCGAGGCAGAAGCCCGGGACCAGCTTGGGACCCTTGCCCCGCTTGCGGTCGACGTAGTTCAGCAGATGCGGGTCCATGTGCATCTCGGTGCCGATGCCGTGGCCACCGTAGTCCTCGATGATCCCGTACTTGCCGCCGCCCGGCTTGGGCTGGCGCCGGATGTACGTCTCGACGGCGCGGGAGATGTCGACGAGCCGGTTGCCCTGCTTCATGGCCGCGATGCCGGCCCACATCGACTCCTCGGTCACCCGGGACAGCTCGACCAGCTCCGGGGAGTGGCCGGACCCGACGAACGCGGTGTAGGCGGCGTCGCCGTGCCACCCGTCGATGATCGCGCCGCAGTCGATGGAGATGACGTCGCCGTCCTTGAGGACGACGTCGTCGGAGGGGATGCCGTGGACGACGACGTCGTTCACCGAGGTGCAGATCGTCGCGGGGAAGCCGCCGTAGCCGAGGAAGTTCGGCTTGGCGTTGTGCTCGGCGAGCACCTTGCGGGCGACCTGGTCCAGGTCCCTCGTCGTGGCTCCCGGCACGGCGGCCTCACGGGTGGCCGCGTGGATGGCGGCGACGACCAACCCCGCCTCACGCATCTTGGCGATCTGCTCAGGGCTCTTGATCTGCACCATGGGGGACGACGGCCTTTCTGGGACCAGGAGAGGAGACGAACACTTCCAACGATACGGGGCGGTCGCGCCTTCCCCGGCACCTCAAGGGCCTGGGAGGCGCCCCGGGGGCGATGAGGGACCCCGCCCGGGCGAAGCCGAAAGCGGGGGAGGCGCCCCGCGAGCGCCGGACCGCGCGAACGCGCCCGTCAAGCCACAGCCGCGGTCCCCGAAGGAACCGCGGCTGCAACCAGCGAGATCGGACTACTTACCGCTCTTCAGCGCCTCCAGCGCACGGCCCGTGACCTCGTCGACGGACCCCATCGCCGAGATGGTGACGACCAGCCCCTGCACCCGGTAGTAATCGATGATCGGCTCGGTCTGCGTGTGGTAGACCTCCAGCCGCGTCCGCACCGTCTCCTCGGAGTCGTCGTCGCGCTGGTACAGCTCACCACCACAGAGGTCGCACACGCCCTCCTGCTTCGACGGGCTGTACGTCACGTGGAACACGTGCGCCGAGTCCTTGCGGCACACCCGCCGCCCGGCGATCCGCTTGACGACCTCGTCCTCCGGGGCCTCGAGGTCGAGGACCGCGTCCAGCTTGATGCCCTCGGTCTGCAGCAGCTCGTCCAGCGCCTCGGCCTGCGACACGTTGCGCGGGAAACCGTCCAGCAGGAAGCCGCCCTCGGCGTCGGGCTGCTCCATGCGGTCCTTGGCCATGGCGATGGTGACCTCGTCGGGTACGAGATTGCCCGCGTCCATGTAGGACTTCGCGAGCTTCCCGAGCTCGGTCTGCCGGCTGATGTTGGCACGGAACAGGTCGCCTGTGGAGATGTGCGGGATGCGCAGTTTCTCGGCAAGGCGGGTGGCCTGCGTACCCTTACCGGCACCCGGCGGCCCGACGAGGACGATTCGCATCAGCGGAGGAACCCTTCGTAATTGCGCTGCTGGAGCTGGCTCTCGATCTGCCTCACCGTCTCGAGACCGACACCCACGATGATCAGGATGCTGGTCCCGCCGAACGGGAAGTTCTGGTTCGCCCCGAAACCAGCCAACGCCATTGTCGGCACGAGAGAGATCAGCCCCAGGTACAGCGAACCCGGCCAGGTGATCCGGTTGAGTACGTAGCTGAGGTACTCAGCGGTCGGTCGGCCAGCCCGGATGCCCGGGATGAAGCCACCATACTTCTTCATGTTGTCGGCGACTTCTTCGGGGTTGAAGGAGATCGCCACGTAGAAGAAGGCGAAGAACACGATCAGGAGGAAGTACAGAACGATGTGCGCCGTGGCGGCGGGATTGGCGAGATTCGCCTCGATCCACGTCGCCCAGCCCGCCGTCGAGTTGGAGAACTGGACGATCAGCGCCGGGATGTACAGCAGCGACGCGGCGAAGATGACGGGGATCACGCCCGCCTGGTTCACCTTGAGCGGGATGTACGTCGACGTCCCGCCGTAGGAACGGCGGCCGACCATGCGCTTGGCGTACTGCACGGGGATCCGGCGCTGGGCCTGCTCGACGAAGACGACCAGGCCGACCATGACGAACCCGACGAGCATGACGGTGCCGAACTCGATCCAGCCGTCCGCGAGGCTGCCCTGCTCCTTGATGGCCCACAGGGCGGAGGGGAAGGTCGCGGCGATCGAGATGAACATCAGGATCGACATGCCGTTGCCGATGCCGCGGTCGGTGATGAGCTCACCGAGCCACATGACGAAGGCCGTGCCGGCGGTCATGGTGAGGACCATGGTGACGGTCACGAAGATCGACTGGTCCGGGACGATCTGGCTCGCGACCGGGCAGCCCTGGAACAGGGCGCCGCTGCGGGCGGTGGCCACCAGGCCGGTGCCCTGCAGGATCGCCAGCGCCACCGTCAGATAACGGGTGTACTGCGTGATCTTCGCCGTACCGGCCTGGCCCTCTTTCTTGAGGGCTTCCAGACGCGGGATCACCACGGTCAGCAGCTGCAGGATGATCGCCGCGGTGATGTACGGCATGATGCCCAGGGCGAAGATCGTGATCTGGAGCAGCGCCCCGCCGCTGAACATGTTGACCAGGCCGAACAGACCCGAGTTGGCTTCGGCGTTGTCGATGCAGGTCTGGACGTTGCGGTAGTCGACGCCCGGAATGGGAACGTTGGTACCGACGCGGTACACCACGATGATGCCGAGCGTGAAGAGCAGCTTCTTGCGCAGGTCGGGCGTCTTGAACGCCCGGGCGAACGCGGTGAGCACGGTGCCTCCTGCGACCCCCCGCGCAACTGCGTCAAGGGTGACGGTCTTGAGATTCCGACTAAGGACGATTACGTAACGGTCAACTGCCGCCCTGAGTGCCCCGCGTGGGGCGCCCGAGGTCAATGGGCAGCGCAGGCCACCTTACCGGCGACCATGCCGCCCTAGGAACGACCAACCGGGGATACCCCAAATGTGGGGTATCCCCGGTCGGGATCGCTCTACGTCATCGAGACACCTGAACGGGTCAGACGAGCTCGGTGACGGTACCGCCGGCGGCGGTGATCTTCTCCTTGGCGGAGCCGGAGACGGCGTCGACCGTCACCTGCAGCGCCACGGAGATCTCGCCCTGGCCGAGGACCTTGACGAGGCTGTTCTTGCGCACGGCACCCTTGGCCACGAGGCCCTCGACGGTGACCTCGCCGCCCTCGGGGTAGAGCGCGGCCAGCTTGTCGAGGTTCACGACCTGGTACTCGGTCTTGAACGGGTTCTTGAAGCCCTTCAGCTTCGGGAGGCGCATGTGGAGCGGCATCTGGCCGCCCTCGAAGCGCTCCGGAACCTGGTAACGGGCCTTGGTGCCCTTGGTACCACGACCGGCCGTCTTACCCTTCGACGCCTCACCACGACCGACACGGGTCTTGGCGGTCTTGGCGCCCGGGGCGGGACGGAGGTTGTGGATCTTGAGCGGGTTCTGCTCCGCCATGATCAGTCGACCTCCTCGACCGTCACGAGGTGGCGGACGGTGTGCACCATGCCGCGGAACTCGGGGCGGTCCTCCTTGACGACCTGCGTGTTGATGCCCTTGAGACCAAGGGAACGCAGGGTGTCACGGTGGTTCTGCTTGCTGCCGATGTAGGACTTGACCTGCGTGATCTTGAGCTGCGCCATGATCACACACCCGCCCCGGCACGCGCACGGAGAAGAGCCGCGGGAGCGACGTCCTCGAGGGGCAGACCACGGCGGGCCGCGATCTCCTCGGGACGCTGCAGGCCCTTGAGGGCCGCCACGGTCGCGTGCACGATGTTGATCTGGTTGTCGGAGCCGAGCGACTTCGACAGCACGTCGTGGATACCGGCGCACTCGAGCACGGCACGCACCGGACCACCGGCGATCACACCGGTACCGGGCGACGCGGGCTTGAGCAGCACGACGCCGGCAGCCTTCTCACCCTGGATGGGGTGCGGGATGGTGCCCTGGATGCGGGGGACCTTGAAGAAGTGCTTCTTGGCCTCCTCAACGCCCTTGGCGATGGCGGCCGGCACCTCCTTGGCCTTGCCGTATCCGACACCCACGGTGCCGTCACCGTCGCCCACCACGACCAGCGCGGTGAAGCTGAAGCGACGACCACCCTTCACAACCTTGGCGACGCGGTTGATCGCGACGACGCGCTCAACGTACGCGGTCTTCTCGGCGGCAGCTGCGCCGCCGTCACGGCCCTTCCGGTCCCGCCGCTCGCCGCCACCGGCACCGCCACCGCGGCGCTGGGGTCCAGCCATTGGAATTACCTCTCTCTGTTTCCGCTAGCTACGGAACCGGCTCAGAACTTCAGTCCGGCTTCGCGGGCGGCGTCCGCCAGGGCGGCGATGCGCCCGGCGTACTGGTTGCCACCACGGTCGAACACGACGGCCTCGACACCGGCGGCCTTGGCGCGCTCGGCGACCAGGGCGCCGACCTGCTTGGCCTGCGTGGACTTGTCGCCCTCGCCGCCCCGGACCGACGCGTCCAGGGTGGACGCCGACGCCAGGGTGTGGCCCTTCAGGTCGTCGATCACCTGCGCCACGATGTGGCGGTTGGAACGGGTCACGACCAGGCGAGGACGCTCGGCGGTGCCGGCGACCTTCTTGCGGATCCGGATGTGACGACGCTTGATAGCAGCACGCTTGTAGGCGTCGCCCTTGAGGATCTTCTGCCCGTATGCCATGGCTTACTTACCCGCCTTTCCGACCTTGCGGCGGATGACTTCGCCCTCGTACTTGACGCCCTTGGCCTTGTACGGGTCGGGCTTGCGCAGCTTGCGGATGTTGGCCGCAACCTCGCCGACCTTCTGCTTGTCGATGCCCTCGACCGAGAAACGGGTCGGGGCCTCGACCTTGAAGGTGATGCCCTCGGGCGCCTCGACCGTGATCGGGTGGCTGTAGCCGAGGGAGAACTCCAGGTTCGAACCCTTGGCGACAACGCGGTAACCGACACCGCTGATCTCGAGCTTCTTCACGTAACCCTGGGTCACGCCGGTGATCATGTTCGCCACCAGCGTGCGGGACAGGCCGTGCAGGGCCTTGTTCTGACGCTCGTCGTTGGGGCGGGTGACGTTCAGCACGCCGTCCTCACCCTTGACGATCTCGATCGGCGCCACGACGGTGTGGGTCAGTGTGCCCTTGGGGCCCTTGACCGAGACCGTACGGCCGTCGATGGTGACGTCCACGCCGGCGGGAACCGCGATGGGGAGCTTGCCGATGCGCGACATAGCTGTTTCCTCCGTTCCCTTCCGCTACCAGACGTAGGCGAGGACTTCCCCACCCACGCCCTTCTTGCCGGCCTGCTTGTCGGTGAGGAGCCCGTGCGACGTGGAGATGATCGCCACGCCGAGGCCGCCCAGCACCTTCGGCAGGTTGGTGGACTTCGCGTACACCCGGAGACCGGGCTTGGAGATCCGCTTGATGCCCGCGATGGAGCGCTCACGGTTCGGGCCGAACTTCAGCTCGAGGACGAGGTTCTTGCCGACCTCGGCGTCCTCGGTCTTCCAGCCCGTGATGAAGCCCTCCTGCTGGAGGATCTCCGCGATGTGCGACTTGATCTTCGAGTGCGGCATCGCCACGGAGTCGTGGTACGCCGAGTTCGCGTTCCGCAGACGCGTGAGCATGTCTGCGATCGGATCAGTCATGGTCATGAATTGGCCTTCGGCCTCTCTCGCCGGGGTTTCCTGGTGCGCCATCCCTCTCCCCGATCCGAGACGGGACGGGTGCGGCGCGGTGGACCTACGGCGTAGTAAGTCGTCTGGGGCACGGCAGGTGCCCAACCCCGCAAGCCTAAGCCATGCGGAGCGGGCCTCCCGCCGTTCCCCTTGCTTACCGAGAGTCCTGGGGGTCCGGAATTACCCGGACTACCAGGAGCTCTTGGTCACGCCCGGCAGCTCGCCACGGTGAGCCATCTCACGAAGGCACACGCGGCACAGGCCGAACTTGCGGTACACGGAGTGCGGACGGCCGCAGCGCTGGCAGCGGGTGTAGCCGCGCACTCCGAACTTGGGCTTGCGAGCAGCCTTCGCGATGAGAGCCTTCTTCGCCATCTCGCTCACGCCTCCTTGAACGGGAAGCCGAGGTGACGGAGAAGGGCACGGCCCTCTTCGTCGTTGGTCGCCGTGGTGACCACGGTGATGTCCATACCCCGGACACGGTCGATCTTGTCCTGGTCGATCTCGTGGAACATGACCTGCTCCGTGAGACCGAAGGTGTAGTTGCCACGGCCGTCGAACTGCTTGGGGGACAGACCGCGGAAGTCACGGATGCGCGGCAGCGCGAGCGACAGGGTGCGGTCCAGGAACTCCCACATGCGGTCACCGCGGAGCGTGACGTGGGCACCGATCGGCTGACCCTCACGCAGCTTGAACTGCGCGATGGACTTGCGGGCCTTGGTGACGGCCGGCTTCTGACCGGTGATCGTGGTGAGGTCGCGGATGGCGCCCTCGATCAGCTTGGAGTCGCGGGCGGCGTCGCCCACACCCATGTTGACCACGATCTTGACGAGGCCGGGAACCTGCATGACGTTCTCGTACTTGAACTCGTCACGCAGCTTGCCCGCGATCTCCTCGCGGTACTTCGTCTTCAGACGCGGAGTGGTGGTGGTAGCCATCAGATGTCCTCACCCGTCCGCTTGGCAACGCGGATCTTGTTGCCCTCGTCGTCGAAGCGGTAACCGACGCGCGTGACGACCTTCTTGCCGTCCTTCTCCACGACCAGCTGGACGTTGGAGACGTGGACCGGGGCCTCGGTGGTCACGATGCCGCCGGCCTGCGAACCGCTGGCGGTCGGGCCGGCCTTGGTGTGCTTCTTGACCCGGTTGACACCCTCGACCAGGACACGCTGCTGGCGCGGGTAAGCGGCAATGACCTTGCCCTGCTTTCCCTTGTCCTTGCCGGTGATGACCTGGACCAGGTCGCCCTTTTTGATCTTCATGCTCACAGCACCTCCGGCGCGAGGGAGATGATCTTCATGAACTTCTTCTCGCGCAGCTCACGGCCCACGGGGCCGAAAATACGGGTGCCGCGAGGGTCGCCGTCGTTCTTCAGAATGACGGCGGCGTTCTCGTCGAAGCGGATGTACGAGCCGTCCGGACGGCGGCGCTCCTTGACGGTGCGAACGATGACCGCCTTGACGACGTCACCCTTCTTCACGTTGCCACCGGGGATCGCGTCCTTGACGGTGGCGACGATGACGTCACCGATGCCCGCGTAGCGGCGACCGGAGCCACCGAGCACACGGATGCAAAGGATTTCCTTCGCCCCCGTGTTGTCGGCGACGCGCAGTCGCGACTCCTGCTGGATCACGTCTATCTCCTGTTTGTCTGCCGGTTCCCCGGGGGCCGTTCGGCTGAACGGCCCCCGGAGCCTGGCGGAACTGTCCTGCGAGGGATGCCTAGCAGGAACGTACTTTTGGGAATTCCCTTACGGGAATTACCTACTTGGCCTTCTCGAGGATCTCGACGATGCGCCAGTGCTTCGTCGCGGACAGCGGCCGGGTCTCCATCAGGAGGACGCGGTCGCCGACGCCGGCGGCGTTCTGCTCGTCGTGGGCCTTGAGCTTGCTCGTGCTGCGGATGACCTTGCCGTACAGCGCGTGCTTCTTGCGGTCCTCGACGGCGACGACGACGGTCTTGTCCATCTTGTCGCTGACGACGATGCCCTCACGGGTCTTGCGGTCGCCCCGAGCCTCGGTGTTCGTCTCAGTCACGTTGTTCTCGCTCATGCGTTCTCCACCGTTTCGATGCCCAGCTCGCGCTCGCGCATCAGGGTGTAGATCCGCGCGATGTCCTTACGGACGGCCTTCAGCCGACCGTGGTTCTCGAGCTGACCGGTCGCCGCCTGGAAACGGAGGTTGAACAGCTCTTCCTTGGCCTCGCGGAGCTTCGCGAGAAGCTCCTCGTTGCCCAGCTCGCGCAGCTCGGACGCCTTGGTACCGGCCGACATCACGCTTCACCTGCCTCGCGCTTGACGATCCGGCACTTCATCGGCAGCTTGTGGGCCGCACGGGTCAGCGCCTCACGGGCGATCTTCTCGTTGGGGTAGGACAGCTCGAACATGACCCGACCCGGGTGCACGTTCGCGATCCACCACTCCGGCGAACCCTTACCGGAACCCATGCGGGTCTCGGCCGGCTTCTTCGTGAGCGGGCGGTCCGGGTAGATGTTGATCCAGACCTTGCCGCCACGCTTGATGTGGCGGGTCATCGCGATACGGGCCGCCTCGATCTGGCGGTTGGTCACGTACGCCGGCGTGAGGGCCTGGATGCCGTACTCGCCGAACGCGACGGTCGTACCACCCTTGGCCATACCACGGCGCTTCGGGTGGTGCTGCTTGCGGTGCTTGACCCTACGGGGGATCAGCATGTCGGTCAGGCCTCCGTTCCGGTGCTCTCAGCCGGAGCGGCAGCCGGAGCCTCGGCCTTGGGGGCCTCGGCAGCGGGAGCCTGCTGCGGCTTGCGGCCGCGACCGCCACGCTCGCCACCGCGGCCACCACGGGCCGGGCGGTCAGCGCCACCACGGGCCGGGCGGTTGCCGGCACGGGCGGCGGCGTTCTCGGCGCGGACCTCGGCGATGTTCTTGACGTCGCCCTTGTAGATCCAGACCTTCACGCCGATGCGGCCGAAGGTCGTCTTGGCCTCGAAGAAGCCGTAGTCCACGTTCGCGCGGAGCGTGTGCAGGGGCACACGGCCCTCGCGGTAGAACTCCGAGCGGGACATCTCGGCGCCACCGAGGCGGCCACCGCACTGGATCTTGATGCCCTTGGCGCCCGCCTTCATCGCCGACTGCATGCTCTTGCGCATGGCACGGCGGAAGGAGACACGGGAGGAGAGCTGCTCGGCGACGGCCTGGGCCACGAGCTGAGCGTCCGTCTCGGGGTTCTTGACCTCGAGGATGTTCAGCTGGACCTGCTTGCCGGTGAGCTTTTCGAGGTCGCCGCGGATGCGGTCGGCCTCGGCGCCGCGGCGGCCGATGACGATGCCCGGACGAGCGGTGTGGATGTCCACACGCACGCGGTCACGGGTGCGCTCGATCTCGACCTTGGAGATGCCGGCGCGCTCCATGCCGGACGTCATCATCCGACGGATGGCGACGTCTTCCTTGACGTAGTCCTTGTACAGCTTGTCGGCGTACCAACGCGACTTGAAGTCGGTCGTGACACCGAGCCGGAACCCATGCGGGTTAACCTTCTGGCCCATTACCGGGTTCCTTCCTTGCTGCTGACGACCACGGTGATGTGGCTGGTCCGCTTGCGGATCCGGTAGGCGCGGCCCTGGGCGCGCGGACGGAACCGCTTCAGGGTCGGGCCCTCGTCGACGTAGGCCTCGGAGATGAAGAGGCTGTCGACATCGGTGTGGTCGTAGTTGTGCGCGGCGTTGGCAATGGCGCTGTCCAGCACCTTGCCGACCGGCACGCTCGCGGCCTGCGGGGCGAAACGCAGGACCGCCTGAGCCTCCGTGGCGTCCATGCCACGGATGAGGTCCACCACGCGGCGGGCCTTCATGGGCGTGACGCGGATGTACCGCGCCTGGGCCCTGGCTTCCATGGTTGTCCCTTCAGTGTTTGTCATGGTCATTCACCCCGCTGACTAGCGGCGCTTCGACTTCCGGTCGTCCTTGACGTGACCCCGGAAGGTGCGCGTCGGCGAGAACTCGCCGAGCTTGTGGCCGACCATGGACTCGGTGACAAACACCGGGATGTGGGTCTTGCCGTTGTGCACCGCGATCGTGTGGCCCAGCATCGCCGGGACGATCATCGAGCGACGGGACCAGGTCTTGATGACGTTCTTGGTACCGGCTTCGTTCTGGACGTCCACCTTCTTCATCAGGTGGTCGTCGACGAAGGGTCCCTTCTTCAAGCTACGAGGCATCTCAACCCGTCCTTAGCGCTTCTTGTTCGTCTTGCGGCGGCGGACGATGTACTTGTTCGACGCCTTCTTGGGCGAACGAGTACGGCCTTCCTTCTTGCCCCACGGGGACACGGGGTGGCGGCCACCGGAGGTCCGGCCCTCACCACCACCGTGCGGGTGGTCGACCGGGTTCATGACGACACCACGGACGGTCGGGCGGACGCCCAGCCACCGCTTACGGCCGGCCTTGCCCCAGTTGATGTTGGACTGCTCGGCGTTGCCGACCTCGCCGACCGTGGCGCGGCAGCGCTGGTCGACCAGACGGATCTCTCCGGACGGCATGCGGAGGTGGGCCATCGAGCCCTCCTTCGCGAGCAGCTGCACGGAGGCGCCGGCGGAGCGGGCGAACTTGGCGCCGCCACCGGGACGGAGCTCGATCGCGTGGATCGTGGTACCGACCGGGATGTTGCGGAGGGCCAGGTTGTTGCCCGGCTTGATGTCGGCCCCGGGACCGTTCTCGACGCGGTCGCCCTGCTGCAGGTTGCGCGGGGCGAGGATGTAGCGCTTCTCGCCGTCGGCGTAGTGCAGCAGCGCGATGCGCGCGGTGCGGTTGGGGTCGTACTCGATGTGCGCGACCTTCGCCGGCACGCCGTCCTTGTCGTGACGACGGAAGTCGATCACGCGGTAGGCGCGCTTGTGGCCACCGCCCTGGTGGCGGACGGTCACACGACCGGAATTGTTACGGCCGCCCTTGCTGTGCAGGGGACGGACCAGCGACTTCTCCGGCGTGGACCGCGTGACCTCGACGAAGTCGGCGACGCTGGAGCCACGACGGCCCGGAGTCGTCGGCTTGTACTTGCGGATACCCATTTCTCAGTCCTCGTCCGATATCGGACGATCCTGACCGCTTACGCGGTCGGACCGCCGAAGATGTCGATACGGTCGCCCTCGGCGAGGGTCACGATCGCGCGCTTGGTCGCCGCGCGCTGGCCGAAGCCGGTGCGGGTGCGCTTGCGCTTGCCGACGCGGTTGATCGTGTTGACCCCGGTGACCTTGACCTCGAAGACCGCCTGGACGGCCTCCTTGATCTGGGTCTTGTTGGAGCCCGGCGCGACGATGAACGTGTACTTGTTCTCGTCGATGAGCGCGTAGCTCTTCTCGGACACGACCGGCTTCAGCAGGACGTCACGGGGGTCCGTGAACGCCTTGCTCGCCGGGGTGACGACGGTGTTCTTGCCTTCGGCCTCGTGGCGGCGCGCCTTGGCGACGCGGGCGGCCTTGGCCGCCTTGGCGGCCTTCGAGGCGATCGAGGGGTGACGGGCAGCCATCAGACCTCGCTCCCTTCGTTGTCGTTGGCCTTGTTCGGGCCGGCGACGAAGGACTCGAAAGCGGCCTTGGTGAAGACCACGTCGTCCGAGACGAGAACGTCGTACGTGTTCAGCTGGCCCGGCTCCAGGATGTGGACCTGGGGCAGGTTGCGGGCGGACAGCCACGCGGCCTCGTCGGCGCGGTCGACGACCAGGAGCAGGTTCTTGCGCTCCGAGATCTTGCCGAACAGCGTCCTGGCGGCCTTCGTGGAGGGGGTCTCGCCCTCGATCACGCCGGAGACGACGTGAATGCGGTTGTGGCGCGCCCGGTCGGTGAGGGCGTGACGCAGGGCGGCAGCCTTCATCTTCTTGGGGGTGCGCTGGGAGTAGTCGCGCGGCACGGGACCGTGCACGACGCCACCACCGGCGAACTGCGGTGCGCGGGTCGAACCCTGACGGGCGCGACCGGTGCCCTTCTGGCGGTACGGCTTCTTGCCGCCACCACGGACTTCACCGCGGGTCTTGGTCTTGTGGGTGCCCTGGCGGGCAGCGGCCAGCTGCGCGACGACGACCTGGTGGATCAGCGGGATGCTGACCTTCTCAACGTCGAAGATCTCCGCGGGGAGCTCGACGGTACCGGCCTTGTCGCCCGCCGGCGAAAGGATGTCAACAGTGCTCATCGGTTACCTCAGGCCCCCTTGGCCGCGGTGCGGACCAGGACGAGGCCGCCGTTCGGACCGGGAACCGCGCCCTTGATGAGCAGCAGACCCTTCTCCGCGTCAACGGCGTGGACGGTCAGGTTCTGGGTGGTGACCCGCTCGTTGCCCATGCGACCCGCCATGCGCAGGCCCTTGAACACACGACCCGGGGTGGCGCAGCCACCGATGGAACCGGGCGAGCGGTGCTTGCGCTGGGTGCCGTGTCCGGCGCCGAGGCCCTTGAAGTTGTGACGCTTCATGACACCGGCGAAGCCCTTGCCCTTGCTCTTGCCGGTCACGTCGACCTTCACGCCGGCCTCGAACACCTCGGCGGTGACTTCCTGGCCCAGCGTGTACTCGGAGGCGTCCGCGGTGCGGATCTCGACGAGGTGACGACGGGGGGTGACGTCGGCCTTGGCGAAGTGACCCTTGAGGGGCTTGTTCACCTTGCGCGGGTCGATCTCGCCGAAGGCGATCTGGACCGACTCGTAGCCGTCGGCATCGTTCGTACGGACCTGGGTGACGACGTTGGGGCCGGCCTTGACGACGGTGACCGGAACAACACGGTTGTTCTCGTCCCACACCTGCGTCATGCCGAGCTTCTCGCCCAGGATGCCCTTGATCTGCTTTGCCATCTCTCAGATCACCGGCCTCAGAGCTTGATCTCGATGTCGACACCGGCCGGGAGGTCGAGTCGCATCAGAGAGTCAACGGTCTTGGGGGTGGGGTCGAGGATGTCGATCAGGCGCTTGTGCGTGCGCATCTCGAAGTGCTCGCGCGAGTCCTTGTACTTGTGCGGCGACTTGATGACGCAGTACACGTTCTTCTCAGTGGGCAGCGGCACCGGGCCCGCGACCGACGCACCAGTGCGGGTCACCGTCTCGACGATCTTCTTCGCCGAGGAGTCGATGACCTCGTGGTCGTAGGCCTTGAGCCGGATGCGGATCTTCTGTCCCGCCATGGCTACTTCGTAGTCCTGTCTCTCTTTACGCTCCGGAACCCGATGCTCCAGGGCTCGTCCTCCGACCCACGCGGTCGGGTGTGTCGCACTCCCGTCGACATGAATGTCCCTTGTTCGAACATCCCCGCGGGATTGACACGGCCCTACCCGAACCATGGACCGGGGGCGAAAGGCCCACCGGGCGCCTGGCCGGCGCCGCGCAACGCTTCCCGGAAGATTCCCGTACGTCCGTTCCTGATCAGGAACGACGAGTACTGTGGGACTCGCTTCCGGTCCTCCCGGCGGGAGGCGCGCAGCATCAACACTCGACCGAGCAACTCGGACAGTCTGCCACACGGGGACCGGGGCTGGCCAATCGAGCGGAAGAGATTACCCCGTAAGTGACGGGGATCAAACGCGGACGCCCCTGAAGCGGCGCGGCGGCCGGCCGGGGCCGGGGCGCTCCACCGGTACGGAACCGGAGGAGCCGTTGCACCGGCGGCCTCCCCGGCACCGTCCCCACGCGGGTTCGCGGACGTCGCCGTCGCAGGGCGGGCCGGGTGTCCGGCGAGCCGCTCGCCGGTGCCGCCGGGGGTCCGCTTCGCATGCCGGCGACGGACCCGGACCCGCGCCCGTTCCCGGGGCGGCGGGTCCGGCCCGCGGGTTCCCGCACCATCTCGGACTTCGCCGTTCCGGGCGGCCCGAGTCGCAACGGGTACCGCCCGACGGCAGTGTCACCAGCAAGGTCCGTACGACGTCGGCGCGCCCCCGGAACCGCCGGGACGGCTCGTCGCCGATCGCCCGCAGTCTCTTGGCCGTGCCCTCCCCTTCTCCTTGCGCACGCCCCGCGGCCCCCGGTCCACGGTGCCGTACGCCGCGGGGCCGGACCGGCCTCGGGGATGCCGACGGTGTGGCCTTCCGCCGGGAATCCCCCGCCTTCTTCACCTCGGTGTGCGCGACGTAGCGGGCGTTCTCGTCCGACGGGTCGACACCGGTCGCCGCGGCCTGCAGGGCGGCGCCGAAGCCCGCGCGGCTGTCACCGTCCACACCGAGTGTGTACGTGCTCGCCTCGGCCCCCTCCCGCTCGTGCAGGGTGACCTCCCAGTCCCGCTCCCGCATGAGGTACTTCATGCGTTCGTCGGAGCCGAGGCGGTCCGCCGCGGCGGCGGGGTCCCGGCTCATGACGCCGAGCATGCCGTCCACCGGGTCGTTGGCGAACCAGCCGTCCCGCTCTCCGCTGCACTCGTGCTTAAGGAGCCGGGACCGGAGGCCGCGGCGGGTGGAGGCGAGCGGGAGCGGCGAAGTCCACCGCGGTCCGACTGCGCCTGGAGGGACGCGGACTGTACTCGTGTGCGACTCCGCCACGCGGGGCGCGACCGGCCGCGACGGGGCCGCGGACGACCGACGGCACGTCGCCGTACCTCCCGGCGGAGCGCTCGGCCCCGTTCGGCGACCGTGAGCAGCAGCGCCGCGTCCTCCGGGGCCTCCGGGCCGTGCCGGGCGGGAGGGATGACGATCAGGTCGCCCGTGCGCCCCTCCCGGTCGGTGGCGCCCCTGGTGGGACGGACGCGGCCGCGCGGGACCAGGAGAGGCCCCGCCGGGGCCGTCGTGCTCGGCGGGGGCGGTGCCGGCGGTCAGTGCGAGGAGGGTCTGGCGCAGAGTGTGCCCGGGGCCGCCGTGGCCGGTGGTGTCGCCGCGGCCGTCGGGGGCGGTGGCGGCGCGTTCCAGGTGTGCGCGGGCGAGGGCGTCGAGGGGTGTCTCCCGCATGGTTCCGGCCTTCCCGAGGCGTCCCGCGCTCGGCCGGGCCGTGTGGGGGCACGTCGCGGCGTACGGGGCTGTCCGAGCCCTCCGGGATACTGGCGCGGTGCCGTCGACACCGCCGTCCCCGCAGCCCATCACGCCCGACCCGCCGGAGGCGATCGCGCGTCCGCTGCTCACCCAGTCGTGGCTGGACCTGACCTTCGTGCACTGGGCGGTGGATCCTGCCGACGTGGCGCTCCTGCTGCCGCCGGGCACCGTGCCCGACACCCTGGACGGTGTCACGTACGTCGGTCTCGTCGCGTTCCGGATGCACCGGGTGGGGTGGCTGCGCCTGCCGGGCGTCCCGTACCTCGGGAACTTCCCGGAGACCAACGTCCGCCTGTACTCGGTGGACGCGCACGGGCGGCGCGGGGTCGTCTTCCTCTCCCTGGACGCCTCCCGGCTGATCCCGGTGGCGGTCGGCAGGCTGGGGTTCCGGATGCCGTACCTCTGGTCCCGGATGCGGGTGGAGCACCTCGACGGCGGCACGGTGACGTACACCAGCAGCCGGCGCTGGCCCGGGCCGCGGGGCGCCGGCGGACGTATCACCGTACGCAGGGGCGAGCCGATCGAGGAGCCGACCGGGCTGGAGCACTTCCTCACCGCCCGCTGGGGCATGCACGGCGCCTTCTTCGGGCGGTCGATGTACCTGCCCAACGCCCATCCGCGCTGGCCCCTGCACCGGGCCGAGCTGCTGGAGTGCGAGGAGGACCTGGTCGCCGCGGCCGGGCTGCCGAGGCCGGCCGGGGAGCCGGTGAGCGTGCTGTACTCACCGGGCGTCCCCGCCCGCTTCGGCCCCCCGGCCCGTCCGGCCGGCATCCCCACACCCTGACGGTGCGAGGCGGGTGCGTCAGATGACGCCCTGCGCGAGCATCGCGTCCGCCACCCGCTCGAAGCCGGCGATGTTCGCACCGGTCACGTAGTCGCCGGGGGCACCGTAGCGCTCGGCGGTCTCGGCGCAGGTGGTGTGGATGTCGGCCATGATGCGGGCCAGCTCGTTCTCGACCTGGTCGGCCTTCCACGACGTGCGCGACGCGTTCTGCGTCATCTCCAGCGCGCTGACCGCGACACCGCCCGCATTGGCCGCCTTGCCGGGGCCGAAGGCGACGCCGGCCCGCTGGAACAGCTGCACGGCCTCCGGCGTGGTCGGCATGTTCGCGCCCTCGGAGACCGCCTTCACGCCGTTGCGGATGAGGATGTCGGCGTCCACGGCGTTCAGCTCGTTCTGGGTCGCCGACGGCAGGGCGACGTCCGCCGGGACCTCCCAGACCCGCCCGCCGGGCACGAACCGCGCGGAGGCACCCCTGCGCTCCGCGTACGCGCTCACCCGGCCGCGCTCGACCTCCTTGATCTGGCGCAGCAGCTCCAGGTCGATGCCCTTCTCGTCGACGACGTAGCCGCTGGAGTCGGAGCAGGTCACCGGGTTGGCGCCGAGGGCGGCCAGTTTCTGGATGGTGTAGATCGCGACGTTGCCGGAGCCGGAGACGACCACGGTCTGCCCCTCCAGGTCCTCGCCGCGGGCGCGCAGCATGGCCTCCGCGAACAGCACGTTGCCGTACCCGGTCGCCTCCGGGCGGATCAGCGAGCCGCCCCAGCCGGCGCTCTTGCCGGTCAGCACGCCGCCCTCCCAGCGGTTGGTGATCCGCCGGTACTGGCCGAAGAGGTAGCCGATCTCGCGGGCGCCGACGCCGATGTCGCCGGCCGGAATGTCGGTGTACTCACCGATGTGCCGGTACAGCTCGGTCATGAAGGACTGGCAGAAGCGCATGACCTCCGCGTCGCTGCGGCCCTGCGGGTCGAAGTCGCTGCCGCCCTTGCCGCCGCCGATGCCGAGGCCGGTCAGGGCGTTCTTGAAGATCTGCTCGAAGCCGAGGAACTTGATGATCCCGAGGTTCACGGAGGGGTGGAAGCGCAGGCCGCCCTTGTAGGGGCCGAGGGCGCTGTTGTATTCGATCCGGAAGCCCCGGTTGACGTGGACCCGGCCCTGGTCGTCCTGCCACGGCACCCGGAACATGATCTGCCGCTCCGGCTCGACCAGCCGCGCGACGAGCCCCGGCTCGGCGTACTCGGGGCGCGCGGCGAGCACCGGGGCGAGGGTGTCCAGCACTTCGCGTGCGGCCTGGTGGAACTCGGGCTCCGCCGGGTTGCGGCGCTCGATCTCGGCACGGAGCAGGTCGAGCGAGGTCTTGGGGTCGGGTCGTGAGGTCACGAGGGTCCCTTTCTGGCGCGGCTGACACCGATACGGTGACCGGTGATGGGCGCTCGGCGCCGTTGCCGCGCGCAGGACAGCGGCCGGTTGGGGGCGATCGCCCAAGGCGGCCAGCTTTCCAGTGTTACCCCTGTGTAAACCGGAACGGCAAGAGGCTCGTCCGATTGTCCGCCATCTGAGACCCCCGCACGGAACACGGAACGCCGCAGCGTCCCACTCCCCGTATGCGATCGGGAGCGGGTGTGCGCCCCTCGGGGGAGTCGGACCCGGGTCCTCCTGGGTCACCGGACCCTCTCCGTGTCCTCGGGAGGCCGTCCCCGCGGCGCGTGGCCGCCTGAGGCGTCCCGCCGCCTGTCGTCGAGGCGTCGTTCGCCCGTCAGCCGGGTGAGGCGCTTCCTTGTCGACGTCCGCTCCGGATCCGGCCCTCGCTCACTTCGGCCGGGACGGCCTGCGCCGGTTCGGTACGGCCGGCGCGTACGGGGTGCGGCTGCCCGGGCCCGCACGGACGCTGCTGGAGGAGGTCGGCGTGCCGGTGCACGTCGCACCGTACTTCCGCGCGTCCGGCGTGGGGGACGCCCTGGTACCGGGGAAACTCGCGGGGCACCGGGGGCGGGAGCGCCGCCGGACCGGTTCTGGCTATCGTGACGGTCACAAACTGAGAAGGCCGACTGACCGGCGAGCCGAGGGGAATCGACGTGGATCAGCAGGACTCCGGCATGGACGCTCCCATACGGATCGACACCGGCAAGCCGCATCCCGCGCGGATGTACGACTGGTTCCTCGGCGGCAAGGACAACTACCCGGTGGACGAGGAGCTGGGCAGGCAGCTCGTGGCGTTCGCGCCGCCCATTCCGGTCATGGCGCGGATGAACCGGGCGTTCATGCACCGTGCCACCCGCTGGGTGGCCGGCCAGGGGGTGCGCCAGTTCCTCGACATCGGGACGGGCATCCCGACGGAGCCGAACCTGCACCAGGTGGCTCAGGAGGTCGCCGCCGACGCACGGGTCGTGTACTGCGACAACGACCCGATCGTCCTGGTCCACGCCGAGGCGCTGCTGCGGGGCACTCCCGAGGGGGCCGTCGACTACGTGCAGGCGGACGCCCGCGACACCGCCGCGATCGTCGAACGGGCCCGCAGGACGCTGGACTTCGAGCGGCCGGTCGCGCTCTCCCTGATCGCGCTGCTGCACTTCATCGGCGACGAGGACGGGGCGTACGAGCTGGTGGAGCGGCTCAAGGAGGCGCTGGCACCCGGCAGCTACCTGGTCATGTCCCACCTCACGCCCGACTTCCACCCGGAGGAGGCGTCGAAGAAGGTGACCGACCTGTACCGGGCGGGCGGGCTCACCATGGACATGCGCAGCCGGGACCGGTTCGCCCGGTTCTTCGAAGGGCTGGAGGTCGTCGACCCCGGCATCGTGGCGGCCGAGGAGTGGCACCCGGAGCTCGGTGAGCCGGTCCCCGGGCAGGAGGGTGTCCACAGCGGGGCATACGTGACGGTGGCCCGCAAGGTGTGAGCTCCGCCGGACGCCGGGAGGAGGACCGTCCCCGGACCGGTCGTGCGCGGCCGGTCCCGGGGTCTCCGGGGGGCGTCCTCAGCCCTTCCGGTGCCTGCGGCCCTTCCCGCACAGCCGTCCTCCCGGGCCCGCCCCGGCCCGTGCCTCCGCCCGGCCTTCCACTCGACCCTCCGCCCGGAACCGCTGAGCCGTCCGCGACCGGAACCAGGAAAGGTCCGTCAGTCCGCGGTCCCGGCTCCCCCGGCCGGCGCGAAGATCTCCGCCGTCGACGTCGCGGTGAGGGCCCTCGTGAACCACAGGTCCAGTACGTCGGGGTCACCGCAGCCGGCGATCCGCTCCCGGTCCTCTTCGCTGACCTCGACGCTCCGGTGACCCAGCAGACGCAGAAGGGCCTTCGCC
Source organism: Streptomyces pimonensis (assembly GCF_041380215.1). Taxonomy (NCBI): domain Bacteria; kingdom Bacillati; phylum Actinomycetota; class Actinomycetes; order Kitasatosporales; family Streptomycetaceae; genus Streptomyces; species Streptomyces pimonensis. The sequence goes on along the minus strand of NZ_JAHWZY010000001.1, from coordinate 273,929 downwards.
TCACCCTCGGCCCGGCCCTCGGCCCGGCCCTCGGCCCGGAGCTGCTGGGCGGTCTGCGACTGGAAGAACGAGAGGTCGACGGCCATGAGATGCCTCCAGAGATCCGCGGCCGGCGTCATGCCGAGGCCTTGTTCCATGAGTTCGATGAAGGTGCCTGCGGTGTTCTCGTCGTCGGCCGACAGGCCTTTCAGTGCCTTTGCCAGCGCATTCAGTATGGCATCGGCCTCCGGCTCGCAACGGTGAAGTGCCGCCGACAGGATCGTGAGCGGGATGTCACGAGCTGCTTCGTCGGGACTGTCGATCACCGGCAGGTCGTCGGGCCCCAGAACCAGGGGCCGCAGTGTGAGCGAGGGCCACTGGCGTGGGCCGATGTCGAACTGCTGGGCCGCCCAGGCAGCCGCCTTCCGGTCCGGGCACACGACGAGGAGCACCGGCGGAACGCGGTACTTGGCGTACACGTGGGAGAGGTAGTAGGCCCAGCTGGCCGGCTTGTGCCGGCTCGGCTTGCTCTGCGACTCGACGGCCAGGACGAAACTGCCGTCCTCGGTGTCCATGCGCAGCAACGTGTCCACCCGCCGCTCCAGCGGCCGGGTCTCCGTGAGGTCGGTGGAGAGTTCGGAGGCGGACACGGGTGGGGGGAAGGCGACGCCGAGGTTCCTGGTGACGCGTGCGAAGAGGCCCGGTTCCTGCTGGAAGATCCGGTGCAGGGCCTCATGGGATGAGCTGACCATGCGGCGAACCTACGGGCGCAGCGGCATAAGCCATGCACATATGCGGCACCGTTCACGCGACCGAGCGACCTGATCGGCACCGCGGTGACGCCCGAGAGTGCCGCACAGGCGAAAGGGCCCGCACGACCGAAGTCGTGCGGGCCCTCTCAGGTGCTCGCGGCAGGAGCTACCGGGTCAGATCAGCAAGCTCACTTGTTGATCTTGGTGACCTGGCCGGCGCCCACGGTCCGGCCACCCTCACGGATGGCGAACTTCAGGCCCTCCTCCATGGCGACGGGCTGGATGAGCTCCACCTTCATCTCGGTGTTGTCACCCGGCATGACCATCTCGGTGCCCTCGGGGAGGGTCACGACGCCGGTCACGTCCGTCGTACGGAAGTAGAACTGCGGGCGGTAGTTGTTGAAGAAGGGGGTGTGACGGCCACCCTCGTCCTTCGACAGGATGTAGGCCTGGGCCTCGAACTCGGTGTGCGGGGTGACCGAACCGGGCTTGATGATGACCTGGCCGCGCTCGACGTCCTCGCGCTTGATGCCGCGGAGCAGCAGACCGACGTTCTCACCGGCCTGGCCCTCGTCGAGCAGCTTGCGGAACATCTCGATACCGGTGACCGTGGTGGTGGTCTTCTCGGTCTTGATGCCGATGATGTCGACGGTCTCGTTGACCTTGAGGACACCACGCTCGATGCGGCCGGTGACGACCGTACCGCGACCGGTGATGGTGAAGACGTCCTCGATCGGCATCAGGAACGGCTTGTCGACGTCACGCTCGGGCTGCGGGATGGACTCGTCCACGGCCTTCATCAGCTCGAGGACGGAGTTGCCCCACTCCTTGTCGCCCTCGAGGGCCTTCAGCGCGGAGACCTTGACGACCGGAACGTCGTCGCCCGGGAACTCGTACTCGGAGAGCAGCTCACGGACCTCGAGCTCGACGAGCTCCAGGATCTCCTCGTCGTCCACCATGTCGGCCTTGTTCAGGGCGACGACGATGTACGGAACGCCGACCTGGCGGGCCAGGAGCACGTGCTCCTTGGTCTGCGGCATCGGGCCGTCGGTGGCGGCGACCACGAGGATGGCGCCGTCCATCTGCGCCGCACCCGTGATCATGTTCTTGATGTAGTCCGCGTGACCGGGGCAGTCGACGTGGGCGTAGTGACGCGTCTCGGTCTGGTACTCGACGTGCGCGATGGAGATGGTGATACCGCGCTGGCGCTCCTCGGGAGCCTTGTCGATCTGGTCGAAGGCCGAGGCCTCGTTCAGGTCCGGGTACGCGTCGTGCAGCACCTTGGTAATGGCGGCCGTGAGGGTCGTCTTACCGTGGTCGATGTGACCGATGGTGCCGATGTTGACGTGCGGCTTAGTCCGCTCGAACTTCGCCTTCGCCACGGGGGTCCTCCTGAGAGTGGTTCTGGTACGCCTTACTCATCGGCGCCAGGTGATCTTTGCTGGGAAACCCGGACCCGGGGCATTCCGCCGGGTTGCGACGGAATGCCCACTTGCAGGCTCCGGGGTCAAGCCTAAAGCGTGCGAACGGAGTCCGTGGAACGGAGTCCCTTACTCGCCCTTGGCCTTCGCGATGATCTCCTCGGCGACGTTCCGCGGAACCTCGGCGTAGGAGTCGAACTGCATGGAGTAGCTGGCGCGGCCGGACGTCTTGCTTCGCAGGTCGCCGACGTAGCCGAACATCTCCGAGAGGGGTACGAGACCCTTCACGACGCGGGCACCGGCCCGCTCCTCCATGGCCTGGATCTGGCCACGGCGGGAGTTGATGTCGCCGATGACCTCACCCATGTAGTCCTCGGGCGTGGTGACCTCGACGGCCATCATCGGCTCCAGGAGCACGGGCGAAGCCTTGCGCGCGGCCTCCTTGAAGGCCTGCGAACCGGCGATCTTGAACGCGAGTTCGGAGGAGTCGACCTCGTGGTAGCCGCCGTCGATGAGCGTGACGCGGACGCCCGTCATCTCGTAGCCGGCCAGGATGCCGAACTGCATGGCCTCCTGCGCACCGGCGTCCACCGAAGGGATGTACTCCTTCGGGATGCGGCCACCGGTGACCTTGTTCACGAACTCGTAACTGGCGTCGCCGCCCTCGATCGGCTCGATCGCGATCTGCACCTTGGCGAACTGACCGGTACCACCGGTCTGCTTCTTGTGGGTGTAGTCCACGCGCTCGACGGCCTTGCGGATCGTCTCGCGGTAGGCGACCTGGGGCTTGCCGACGTTGGCCTCGACCTTGAACTCACGGCGCATACGGTCGACCAGCACCTCGAGGTGCAGCTCGCCCATGCCGCCGATGATGGTCTGGCCCGTCTCCTCGTCCGAGTGGACCTGGAAGGACGGGTCCTCCTCGGCCAGACGCTGGATCGCGACGCCCAGCTTCTCCTGGTCGCCCTTCGACTTGGGCTCGATGGCGACCTGGATGACCGGTGCCGGGAAGTCCATGGACTCCAGGATGACCGGGTTCTTGTCGTCGGACAGCGTCTCACCGGTGGTGGTCTGCTTCAGGCCCATGACGGCGACGATGTCGCCGGCGCCCACCGACTCGATCTCCTCACGCTTGTTGGCGTGCATGCGGTAGATCTTGCCGATGCGCTCCTTCTTGCCCTTGACGGAGTTCAGCACGGCGGTGCCGGACTCCAGGCGGCCCGAGTAGACCCGGACGAAGGTGAGCTTGCCGAGGTGCGGGTCGCTCATGATCTTGAAGGCGAGCGCGGCGAGCGGCTCGTCCTCGGACGGCTTGCGCCTGACGACGGTCTCGGCGTCCTTCGGGTCGTGACCCTCGATGGCCTCGACGTCGAGCGGGGTCGGCAGGTAGCGCACGACCGCGTCGAGCAGGGGCTGGACGCCCTTGTTCTTGAACGCGGTACCGCAGAACACCGGGGTGACCGTGGTGTCGCTGGACTTGCCGGAGGCGATGGTGATGCGACGGATCGCGGCGTACAGCTGCTCCTCGGTGGGCTCCTGGCCCTCCAGGTACAGCTCCATGATCTCTTCGTCGTTCTCGGCGACGGCCTCGACCAGCTTGCCCCGCCACTCCTCGGCGGCCTCGGTGTGCGTGGCCGGGATGTCGACGACGTCGTACATCTCGCCCTTGGCCGCCTCGGCGGACCACACGAGCGCCTTCATGCGGACCAGGTCCACGACGCCCTGGAAGTCGGCCTCGGCACCGATCGGGAGCTGCATGACGAGCGGCTGGGCGCCCAGCCGGTCCGAGATCATGTCCACGCAGCGGTGGAACTCGGCGCCGGTACGGTCCAGCTTGTTGACGAAGCAGATGCGCGGGACGCCGTAGCGGTCGGCCTGACGCCACACCGTCTCGGACTGGGGCTCGACACCGGCGACACCGTCGAACACGGTCACGGCACCGTCGAGCACACGCAGGGAACGCTCCACCTCGACGGTGAAGTCGACGTGCCCGGGGGTGTCGATGATGTTGATCGTGTAGTCGTTGTCCTCGAGCGGCCAGTGGCAGGTGGTGGCAGCAGACGTGATCGTGATGCCACGCTCCTGCTCCTGCTCCATCCAGTCCATGGTGGCGGCGCCGTCGTGGACCTCACCGATCTTGTACGACACACCGGTGTAGAACAGGATCCGCTCGGTGGTGGTCGTCTTGCCCGCGTCGATGTGGGCCATGATCCCGATGTTGCGGACCTTGGCCAGGTCAAGTGAAGTGGTAGCCATAAGGCTTCAGTCTTCTCTCGGTCTCGATGTGGGTAGCGACTACCAGCGGTAGTGCGCGAAGGCCTTGTTGGACTCGGCCATCTTGTGCGTGTCCTCGCGCTTCTTCACAGCGGCACCGAGGCCGTTGGAGGCGTCGAGAAGCTCGTTGAGCAGACGCTCGGTCATGGTCTTCTCGCGACGGGCGCGGGAGTAACCGACCAGCCAGCGCAGCGCGAGCGTGTTGGCGCGACCGGGCTTGACCTCGATCGGAACCTGGTACGTCGCACCACCGACACGGCGGGACTTGACCTCGAGGGTCGGCTTGATGTTCTCCAGCGCGCGCTTCAGCGTGATGATCGGGTCGTTGCCCGTCTTCTCACGCAGACCCTCCATGGCGCCGTAGACGATGCGCTCGGCGGTGGAGCGCTTGCCGTTCAGCAGCACCTTGTTGATCAGGGAGGTCACCAGAGGAGAACCGTAGACCGGGTCGATGATGACCGGGCGCTTCGGGGCGGGGCCCTTACGAGGCATTCTTACTTCTCCTTCTTGGCGCCGTAACGGCTGCGAGCCTGCTTGCGGTTCTTGACACCCTGGGTGTCGAGCGAACCGCGGATGATCTTGTAGCGAACACCCGGCAGGTCCTTCACACGGCCGCCGCGCACGAGCACGATGGAGTGCTCCTGCAGGTTGTGTCCCTCACCCGGAATGTAAGCGGTGACCTCGATGCCACTGGTCAGACGCACACGCGCGACCTTACGCAGGGCCGAGTTCGGCTTCTTCGGGGTGGTCGTGAACACACGCGTGCAGACGCCACGGCGCTGAGGGGAACCCTCGAGTGCGGGCGTCTTGTTCTTCTCGACCTTGTCCTGCCGGCCCTTGCGGACCAGCTGCTGGATCGTAGGCACTACTTCTCCGGTTTCTGTGTGCCGAATGGTGAAGCTAACCTGGAACGTCGCCGACCCACGCGGTCGGGTGTGTCGAATCCCGCGAACCTCCGCCGGAGGGCGGAAGGAACGTGTGGATTGCGGTGGCCGTTCATCGGCCCCCGGTGCGGTGTGATGGCACGCACGAAGACCAGGGCACACCCCAGGCACAAGGTCTGAGCGTACCTATCGCACGGACTCCGGTCAAAACAAATGGAGCCCGGCCCGGCGCGCCGGACGTGCCGGTTCCGTCCTCGGCCTCCGTCCGCACGGGCCTCCCCTCACGTGGCGCCTTCGGCTCCTTGGCCGATTCGCGTCCTTGCCACGGGCCGTGGTCGGTACTTTGATCCGTCCGCCGTACACGAACGGGGGCCACTTGATGAAGCCGACTCCGCACGGGCCGGACGACGGGGGCCTGGAGGACCGGGTGCCCTTCCTGGCACGCCTGGAGAACCAGGACCGCACCGCGCTGCTGTCGCTCGGCCGCGAGCTGCGGTTCGCGCCGCGCTCCGCACTGCTGCACCAGCTCGAACCCTCGTCGCACGTGCTGTTCCTGGTACAGGGCTGGACGAAGGTGACGGCCGCGGCGGCCAACGGGTACGAGGCGCTCCTCGCGCTGCGCGGGGCGGGGGACGTGGTCGGCGAGTCCGCCGCGCTGACCGGGCGGCCCCGGTCGGCGACGGTGACCGCGCTGGAGCCGGTGCGGGCGGTGGCCGTGGAGCACGAGCGCTTCAAGACGTTCCTGGGCCGCTCCCCGGCGGCGTCGTTCGCCCTGCTGGCTCTCACCGCGGACCGTACGCGGGCGGCCGACCGGCGGCGCCTGGAGTTCGCGTCGATGAACGTGCGCCAGCGCTTCGCGGTGCTCCTGCTGGACCTGGCGCGCAGCCACGGACGACGTACGCCCGACGGCGTCGAGCTCTCCGTCCCGCTCAGCAAGCAGGAACTGGCGGGGTCGGTGGGCGCCTCGCGGGAGATGGTACAGCGGCTGCTGCGCGAACTGCGTGAGAAGGACGCGGTCTCCACGGGCCGCCGCACCCTGCTCATCAGTCGCCCCGACGTCCTGCGCCGGATCGCCGCCACGGACCACCCGGCCGCGGCGGTCCCCGGCCCGCAGCGCCCCCTCTCCCACGAGACCGCGAGCTGACCGGCACGCCACCGGACGCGTCGCGCCGGCGCGCGGGGCGCGTTCTGTGTACGCGTTCACAGTTCCACTGGGTCATACGCCCTCACGCACCACCCGCCGCTCCCGCCACTCTGCTGCCCTGCACGGCCATCCCCCACCGTTCGAAGGGCGACCATGACCGACCCCGTGAGCCGCACGATCCTGCTGCTCGACATCGAGAGGTACAGCGACCGGGACGACGTGGAGCAGGCGTATCTGCGGCGCATGCTCTACGACGTCACCGACCGTGCCCTGGAGAGCGCCGGCATCGACGAGACGCAGCGCCTGCGGGCCGACCGCGGGGACGCCGTGATGGAGCTGATCGACGCGAACGCCCCGGTCACGGCGCTGCTGCGGGCCCTGCTCACCGAGGTGCCCAGCCAGTTGCGCTCGGTCAACCGGATGGCGTCCCGCTCGGCGCAGATCCGGCTGCGCGGCGTCGTCGCCACCGGTTACGTGGCCGTCGACCGGCACGATGGCTGGGTCGGCTCGGACCTCAACCACGCCTGCCGACTGCTCGACGCGCACCTGCTCCGCTCCGCCCTGCGGGAACGCGCCGACGACTTCGCGCTGTGCGTCTCGGACGCCCTGTATTCCGGAGTCGTACGGCACGACCATCCCGGCATTCCGGCGGCGGACTTCCACGCGGCGACGGTGGACAGCAAGAACGGCCCGCTGACGGCGTGGCTGCACGGGCCGGTGCCCGCTGCGGCCGACGGCCGGGCGCGGGCCGCGGCGGACCACGCGGACCACGGTGAGCGGGGGGAGGAGGCGCCGGGCGGATCGGGGGACCGCCCGGCGCCGGCCACCGCCCACCCGCGGGGCCGCACGGAGTCCGACGGCCCGCAGAGGAGCGGCCCGGCGCCGGCCGGAGACCGGGGAGCCCCGGCGCCGGGCGCGGTCCTGCACGTCACCGGCGGCACGATGAGCTTCGGCGGCGGCTACGTGGCCGGCGACCAGCACGGCGTCTCCGGCGGCCACGTCACCGGCGACGTGGTCATGGGCAGCAACACGGACCGGGGTGAGCGACCGTGAGCGGCCAGGAACCGCCCGCCGACGCCCAGGTCGGGGGCCGGGCCGCCGATCCGGGCGAGGTCTCGCAGGACGAGTCCCACAAGGACGGCGGCACCGGGCAACCCGAGGAGCAGGACCAGCCGCAGACTGCCTGGTCCGCCCGGCGCGACCTGGTCGACCACAGCCCCCGCACCATGAACGTCGGCTCCCGCGCCCGTTTCGGCGGCGGCTACACCGGCGGCGACCAGCACGGCGTCTCCGGCGGTCATGTCACCGGCGGCGTGATCATGGGCAGCAAGACGGAGATCCACCACTGGTCGCTCCCGAGGCTCTCCCTGTCGGCCGCCACGTCCGGGGAGATCCCCCGCGCCACCCTGGAGCGGCTCGCCGCCTCCTTCGTCGCCGACGGGGACACCGTCACCGCCCTGCTGGACCGGCTGCGCCGGGAACGCGTACTGGTCCTGTCCGGCGCCCGCTTCACCGGCCGCCGCACGGCGGCCCTGATGCTGCTGCACCGGCTCGGCGCCGGTCCCGTACAGGCTCTGGACCGCGACACCGTGCCCGGCGCCCTGGCCGACCGCGTCACGGCTCCCGTCCCCGGCGACGGCGCCGGGGGCACCCGCGGATACGTGCTGTGCGACGTGGCGACCCGGCGCGGCGACGCGCTGCGCGAGACGCACCTGCTGGCCGCCCGGGACCGGCTCGCCGAGCACGACGCGTACCTCGTCGTCACCGTCGGCCCCACCGCCGTGCTGGAGGACGACGTGTCCGTGGCCGAGTGGAGGCCGCCGGTGGCCGCCGACGTCCTCGCCGCGCACCTGGGCGCCCACACCGACGCGGAGACCGCCGGGCGGCTGCTCGGGCTGCCGGCCGTCAAGGAGTTCCTGGAGCGCGGCCACCAGCTCCGCGAGGTGGCCGCCTTCGCACAGGTGCTCGGCCGGTACGCCGTCGGAACGGTCACCGAACGGGACGTCGACGGCTTCTCGCTCGGCTCGCTGGAGAGCCAGGTCCAGGAGTGGTTCGAGGAGGACGAGACGTCGATCCACCTGCGCGACAAGGCGTTCCTCGTCGCGCTCGCCGCCTTCGACGACGCCCCGTACGCGCTCACCGCCGAACTCAGCGACCTGCTGTACCAGTTCCTCCAGAAGACCGACGATCCCACCCGGGCTCCCAGGGTCCCCGTGTTCGGCACCCACATCGGCAAGCGCCTCCAGCTGGCGCGCGCCGAGCGCTACGAGGGCGAGGAGCACACCGAGTGGGGGCCGGTGACGCAGTCGAAGGCGGTGTTCGCCGACGAACGGACCCCTCTGGTGCTGCTGCGGGAGGTGTGGACCGGCCACCCGTCCGCCCGGCCGGCGCTGATCGCCTGGCTGCGCCGGCTCGCCGACGACGGCCGGCCCCTGGTGCGCACCCGGGCCGCGTCCACCGTCGCCGTCCTCGCCCGTACCGACCTGCCTTCCGCGATGGCACTGGTCATCGAGCCGTGGGCCACCTCGAACCGGTTCCGGCACCGGCTCGTCGCGGTCAATTCGCTCACGCTGGCCCACCACATCGGCACCCCCAACATCCCGCGCGTCCTCGACGCCTGGTCCGCCCATGAGGACCGGCGGCTGCGCTGGGTCGCGGTCCGCGCGTACGCGCTGATCGGACCGGAGCGGCCCGAGCAGGCCCTCGCCGCGCTGCGTGACGCGGCCCGCCGGCTGTACGAGCGTTTCGCCGATCCGGACGACTTCGACCGGGAGACGGCGCGGGAGCTGGCCGAGGCCGTGGAGCTGCTGCTGCTGTCCTCGGCCGCCCCCGAGGTCCTCGGCGACCTCACCGACCGCCTCGACGACGACCGGGCCGTGCGCGATATGGCCCTGAGCGGTTTCGTCAGTGCCTGCGGCCGCACCGAGGACGAGGAGCGGTACGGCACACCGCTCGTCCTGGCCTGGTACGCCCGTGCCACGGCGGACGACGAGCGGGCCGCCCTGGGCATCGCGTGCCTGTGGCGGGAGGCGCTCGGCGACCCGCACCACACCCAGCGCGCGTTGCGGGTGATGCGGGGCTGGGTCCTGACCGCCGACCGTTCGACGACCGCCGAATGGGCGCTCGCCGCGCTCCTGCCGAGGCTCGTCGTCACCCCGGCCGACCACCAGCGGCTGAGCCACCTGCTGCGCACCATGCCCGGCGAGGACAAGAACCCCCCGCCGCCGGTCGCCGCCCGCCTGCTGAGCACGCTCGCACCACGCTGACGAAGGACACGCCATGCCCACCTTCCACCGCCCGCCCGAGTGGCAGCAGCCGGCCGACCGGCACACCCGGCTGATCGACCCGGTCCTCACCGTACGGCAGCTGTCACGCTTCGAACTGTCCCTGAAGCACGTCGTCCGCATCGACCACGCGCTGGTCTTCTCCACCCCGAAGGGCGGCTACGAGGCGTATCCGCCGCCCACCCGGCCGTCCCGCGCGGAGATCGCCTCCCGCCGGTACACCGCCGTGTACGAGGTGGACACGGGCGTCCACCCCTTCACCGACACGCTCACGCTGCCCAGCGACAACGACGCGTTCGAGTTCACCGCGGAGGTGGACGTCTCCTGGCAGGTGCTGGACCCGGCGCGGTTCGTGGCGAGCGGCATCCGGGACGTGCCCGCGCTGCTGCTCGGCGAGCTGCAGCGGGCGGCCCGGCCGGTCGCGCGGAGCTTCGCCATCGCCGACAGCGGGCGCGCCGAACAGGAGCTGCTGAACGCGGTCGACGCCGTCGGACCGCTCGGCGCGCCCGCGGGACTGCGGACCAGCTGGACGCTGCGGGTCCGCCGTGACCAGGCGAACATCGACCACCAGCAGCGCCTGCAGGCGATCGACCACTCCGCGGCGGAGCAGGTCCGGACGGCGCAGCAGGGCATGCGGGTCGACGCCGAGACCGACCACCGCCACCGGCAGCAGGACGAGCTGCAGGCCGCCCGGGCCCTGGAGTACGGGCGTCAGCAGCAGGAGCTGGCCATGGCGCAGCAGCGCTGGCACCACGAGCGGGCGATGCTGCAGGGACAGCAGCTGCTGGAGCTGCAGCAGATCGAGGCGAAGAAGATCGAGTTCTACCAGTGGCACCTGTCGCAGGGCGGGGTGCAGGCCTGGGCGCTCCACCTCGCCCAGCACCCGGAGGACTCACGGCTCGTGATGAGCAGCATGCGGGAGGACCAGCTGCGCATGATCCAGGCGCAGCTGGACCTCGTGAAGGAGCTGCTGGCCGGGGAGGGCGCCGAGAAGTTCGAACTGGAGGGGCCCAAGCAGCTCGCGCTCCGGACCGTCAGCGACATCCTGAACCAGCGTCTCCCGGGCGTCCCGCAGACCCCGCCCCTGCTCCCCGCACCGGACCAGCCCGCTCCGGCCGCCGCCCCGGCCCCGCCCCCCTCGCAGGAGGGTGGCGCCTCGCCGTACGACCCGCCCGGGAGCGGTCCCTCGCCGTACACCCCACCCGGGAGCGGTCCCTCACCGTACGCTTCGCCGACGACACCGGAGGGCGCCGTGGCACCGGCACCCGCGCCGGGCGCGGCGGCACAGCCGGGAACCGCGCCGAGCCCCGCGCCAGTGCCCGCCGCGGCTCCTCCCGGTGCCGCTCCGGCCGCAGCCCCCGCGCCACCCGGCGCGCCGTACCTCCCGCACGCGCACCGTCCCCCGCACCCGCCGTACCCCCCGCAGTCGTCGTGCCCCCCGCCGCCCGCGCCGGGGCCGTTCCCGCAGCAAGCCGCGCCGCCCGTACCCACCACCGTGCCCGTACCGCCCGCGTCGGTGCCCGCGGCGTACCCGCCGCACCCCACCGCGCCCGCCTGGCAGCCGCCCCCGGGTTACGGGACCACCCCGACGGCGCCCGCAGCCGCGCCCACGGACCGGGCCGCCCCGCCGGCCGCCGCTCCCGCCCCGCCGACCGGAGACGGCGGCGAGGACGGGCGCACGGGCGACCAGGCAGAACCCGCACCGAAGGAGACCGGTCCATGACGGCTGCCGGCCCCGGGACCACTCCCGCGGCGGGCACCTCCGATTCCGCGCTCCCCCCTGATCCCGGCCCAGCGCCCGAACCGGAACCCGTACCCGGCCCCGCGTCCCCGCCGCCCGTCTCCCCCCGTGTCCAGCTCTGCGAACGGCTGCTCGGGGACCTGCGGACCGAGATCGCCCGCGCGGACAGCAAGGCCGCCGTGCTGGTCGCCGCGCTCGGTATCACCGCGGGCGTGTTCGGTGGTCTCCTCGCGGGCCGGGACTGGTCACCGGACGCCCTCACGGCGACCGGCGCCACCGTGTGGTGGGCGGGGATCCTCGCCCTCGCCCTCTCCCTCTTCGCACTGCTCCTGGCCGTACTGCCCCGCTACCGCGACGGAGCCTGGTCACCGGGCATGCCGCTGTCGTACTTCGGCGACATCCGGCGCGCGGTGCGGGCGGGCCGGCTGGACGTCGCGCTGGCCGACACCGAGTCCGACCCCGTGTCCGCGCTGACCGCGGCGCTCACCGAGACGAGCCGGATCGCCTGGCGCAAGCACCAGTGGATCCGCACCGGCCTGATCGCCTTCTGCGCCGGAACGCTCCTGCTGCCCGCCTCCCTGCTCATCGGTTGACCCACAGGCCGACCGTCGCTCACGCCCAGCGAAGGAAGCACCGTGAACCAGCCATCGCCGACGCCCCCGGAGTACCCCGCGCCGAGCGGCCGTCCCGCTCCGCCGCCGGACCCCCGGGCCGCCCAGCCCTCTCCGCAGCACCCCCGGACCCACAGCCGGCCCTCGCAGGCCCCGCCGCCCTGTCCGGAGCCGCGACAGCCCCCTCAGCCGCAGGTCCGGCCCCCCGCCCCCCCGCAGTACCCGCGCCACCCCACCACCCGGACCCCTCCCCCTTACCCGGCCCCTCCCACGCAGCCTGCCCCTCCCCCGTACCCGGCCCCTCCACCCACGCAGCCCGCTCAGCCCGCTCAGCCCGCGTATGCGAACCCCGCCGCCCCTCCCCCGTACTCGCAGACGGGCCCGGCCCCCGCCACGGCGCCGCCGCCCCAGTCCACCGGCCCCGACCCCGCCCCCGACTCACCGCTGCACCCGCACCACATCAGCACCGACCGCGGTCGCGTCCACATCGCCGAGCGGCAGCGCCACACCGACGTCACCGCCTTCGGCAACCTGCTCCTCCACCTGCCCAACTTCCTGTGCAGCCTCGTCGTCGTGGCCCTGGTCTCGCTGTTCTTCGGCGGCTTCGGCCTGCTGTTCGTCCTGGCCTGGCTGCTGAGCGGCGCGCTCGTCTTCCACCGCCCGACGGAGAGCGCCCTGGCACGCCATCTGCTCCGTCTGCGCTACCCCACGCCGCAGGAAAGAGCCCAACTCGAACCGGTCTGGCGCGAGGTCACCGCCCGCGCGGGGGTCGAGGGCCGGAACTACGAACTGTGGGTGGAGGACAGCGACGGCCTGAACGCGGTCGCGGCGGCAGGTCACATCGTCGGCGTCACCCGCTTCGCCGTGCACCAGCTTCCCAACGGCGAGCTGGCCGCCGTCCTGGCCCACGAGCTGGGCCACCACGTCGGCGGACACGCCTGGTCCTCACTGCTGGGCTACTGGTACGCGCTGCCCGGCCGGATCGCCTGGCGGGTGCTGCGCGCGGCCACCGGTTTCATGTACCGGGTCTCCCGCGTCTTCTCCTGTTTCGGCGTACTGTTCTTCGGCCTGTGTGTCAGCGGGATCGCGCTGGCCACGATCAGCTCCCTGTACGGCCTGCCCCTGCTGATCCTCGCCGTTCCGTACGCGCTGGCCGCCGTCGGCCGCCGCTCCGAGCTGCGCGCCGACCAGCACGCCGCCGCCCTCGGCTTCGCCCCGATGCTGGCCGCCGTACTGCACAAACTGCACCACCAGGAACAGCAGCAGCTCGCCGCACTCGCCGCCGCCGGCCATGCCGCACCGGCCCGGACCCCGGCCAGCACGCTGCTGTCCTCGCACCCGGACTACCACACCCGGCTGCACCACCTGGGGCCCTACCTCCAGCCTCCCCGCTGACCCGTCCCGAGACCGAGGGCCGAAGCGATGCCCACGGCACCGACCGGGACCCCACCGCTCGGCTCACCCGGCCCCTCGGCTCAGCTCCCCGTCGCCAGCACGGCCACCAGACCGAACAGACCGAGGAACAGTGCCCAGCCGGCCACGGAGAGCCAGCCGAGGACCAGTCCGGTCAGCGCGAAGCCGTCGCCGCCCTCACCGGTGCGCCGCATCTCCGACTGGGCCATGTGGCCGAGGACCACCGCCGGGAGCCCGGTGAGCCCGCCCGTGGCCACGCACAGGACGCCGCAGACCATCGAGGCGATCGCCTTGCCGTTGGTCCTCGGGTGCGGCCTGGCGAGGAAGGTCGCCGGTACGGGTCCGCCGACGGCCGCCGACTGCGCCACCGGGCCCTGGGGCAGGTCGGCGACCAGCAGGGACAGCTCGGCCACCGTGCGCGCGGAGTAGGCGCGGGCGACCCGCTTGTCGAACTCCGGGTGATCCAGCCTGCCCTCGGCGTAACCGGCCCGGAGCACGTCCACCGCGCGTTCGCGGTCCGCGTGGGCGGCCAGCATGGACGGAGCGCCGGGGCCTTGCGGCGGGTTGTCCCGCCACGGGGTCGGGTACGACACAACCGCCTCCTGGGCAGACGGTGAATCCCTCTGCGGTGGACTGCTCTTCACCGAAGTGAACGCACCGTACCCGGTAATTGGTTCCACGGACCGGCCCGCGGCCCCGTCCGCGGACACGCCGAGGGGCGGCCACCCCGTACGGAGTGACCGCCCCTCGGTGCTTCGGACGTACGCCTTACTGGTTGTACGGACCGTAGTCGTAGTCCTCCAGCGGAACGGCCTGGCCGGAGCCCGTGCCGAACGGCGAGTAGTCGATGTCGTCGTAGCCGACGGCCGAGTACATCGCGGCCTTGGCCTCCTCGGTCGGCTCGACCCGGATGTTGCGGTAGCGGGACAGACCCGTACCGGCCGGGATGAGCTTACCGATGATGACGTTCTCCTTGAGGCCGATGAGGCTGTCGGACTTGGCGTTGATCGCCGCGTCCGTCAGGACTCGGGTCGTCTCCTGGAAGGAGGCGGCCGACAGCCAGGACTCCGTCGCCAGCGAGGCCTTGGTGATACCCATCAGCTGCGGACGACCGGAGGCCGGGTGACCGCCCTCCTGGACCACACGACGGTTCTCGGTCTCGAACTTGGAGCGCTCGACCAGCTCGCCGGGCAGCAGCTCGGCGTCGCCCGACTCGATGATCGTCACACGGCGCAGCATCTGCCGGATGATGATCTCGATGTGCTTGTCGTGGATCGACACGCCCTGCGAGTTGTAGACCTTCTGGACCTCGCCGACCAGGTGGACCTGGACGGCACGCTGCCCCAGGATGCGCAGCACGTCGTGCGGGTTGGTGGCACCCACGGTGAGCTGCTGGCCCACCTCGACGTGCTCGCCCTCGGAGACCAGGACCTTGGCGCGCTTCGAGATCGGGTACGCCGTCTCGTCGCTGCCGTCGTCCGGGGTGACCACGATCTTCTTGGTCTTCTCGGTCTCCTCGATCCGCACGCGGCCGGAGGCCTCGGAGATCGGGGCGACGCCCTTCGGCGTACGGGCCTCGAAGAGCTCGACGACACGGGGCAGACCCTGGGTGATGTCGTCACCGGCCACACCACCGGTGTGGAAGGTGCGCATCGTCAGCTGGGTACCGGGCTCACCGATGGACTGGGCGGCGATGATGCCGACCGCCTCACCGATGTCGACCAGCTTGCCGGTGGCCAGCGAACGGCCGTAGCACATCGCGCAGGTGCCGACGGCGGACTCGCAGGTCAGGACCGAACGGGTCTTGACCTCCCCGACGCCGCGGGAGACGAGCTCCTCGATGAGGACGTCGCCCAGGTCGGTGCCGGCCGGGGCCAGCACCTGTCCGTCGACCACGATGTCCTCGGCGAGGCAGCGCGCGTACACGGACGTCTCGACGTCGCCCTCCTTGCGGAGCACGCCCTCCGCGTCCCGGCTCGCGATCCTGAGACGCAGACCGCGGTCGGTGCCGCAGTCCTCCTCGCGGATGATGACGTCCTGGGAGACGTCGACCAGACGACGGGTGAGGTAACCCGAGTCGGCGGTACGCAGAGCGGTGTCCGCCAGACCCTTACGGGCGCCGTGCGTGGAGATGAAGTACTCCAGCACGGACAGACCCTCACGGAACGAGGCCTTGATGGGCCGCGGGATCGTCTCGTTCTTCGCGTTCGACACCAGACCACGCATACCGGCGATCTGACGCATCTGCATCATGTTGCCTCGTGCACCCGAGCTCACCATCATGAAGATCGGGTTGGTCTTCGGGAAGTTGTCGTTCATCGCCTCGGCGACCTCGTTGGTCGCCTTGGTCCAGATCGCGATGAGCTCCTGCGTGCGCTCGTCCTTGGTGATCAGACCGCGCTCGTACTGCTTCTGGACCTTCTCGTCCTGCGCCTCGTAGCCGCGGACGATCTCCTTCTTCGCCTCGGGGACGACGACGTCGGAGATGGCCACGGTGACGCCGGAACGGGTGGCCCAGTAGAAGCCGGACGCCTTCAGGTTGTCGAGCGTCGCCGCCACGATGACCTTCGGGTAGCGCTCGGCGAGGTCGTTGACGATCTCGGAGAGCTGCTTCTTGCCGACCTCGTAGTCGACGAACGGGTAGTCCTCGGGCAGCAGCTCGTTGAAGAGCGCGCGGCCCAGGGTGGTGTTCAGCCGGAAGCTGTCACCCTGCTGCCACTCGGGCTCGCCCTCCTCGCGCGCCGGCGGGGTCCAGCCGCGCGGCGGGATGGTGCCGACCGGGAAGCGGACGTCGATCCTCGACTGGAGCGACAGCTCGCCCGCGTCGAAGGCCATGATCGCCTCCGCGACCGAGGCGAAGGAACGGCCCTCGCCCTTGAGGTCGCGCATCTCGCCGTCGGTGGTGAGGAAGAACAGACCGAGGACCATGTCCTGGGTCGGCATCGTCACCGGACGGCCGTCGGCCGGCTTGAGGATGTTGTTCGAGGACAGCATCAGGATGCGGGCCTCGGCCTGCGCCTCCGCGGACAGCGGCAGGTGCACGGCCATCTGGTCACCGTCGAAGTCCGCGTTGAACGCGGTGCAGACGAGCGGGTGGATCTGGATGGCCTTGCCCTCGACCAGCTGCGGCTCGAAGGCCTGGATGCCGAGGCGGTGCAGCGTGGGAGCACGGTTCAGCAGGACCGGGTGCTCCGCGATGACCTCTTCCAGGACGTCGTACACGACCGTGCGGCCGCGCTCGACCATGCGCTTGGCGCTCTTGATGTTCTGCGCGTGGTTCAGGTCGACCAGGCGCTTCATCACGAACGGCTTGAAGAGCTCCAGCGCCATCGCCTTCGGCAGACCGCACTGGTGCAGCTTCAGCTGCGGGCCGACGACGATCACGGAACGCGCCGAGTAGTCGACCCGCTTGCCGAGCAGGTTCTGACGGAAGCGGCCCTGCTTGCCCTTGAGCATGTCGGACAGCGACTTCAGCGGACGGTTGCCGGGGCCCGTCACCGGGCGGCCGCGACGGCCGTTGTCGAAGAGCGCGTCGACGGCCTCCTGGAGCATGCGCTTCTCGTTGTTCACGATGATCTCGGGCGCGCCGAGGTCGAGAAGCCGCTTCAGGCGGTTGTTGCGGTTGATGACGCGGCGGTACAGGTCGTTCAGGTCGGAGGTCGCGAAGCGGCCACCGTCCAGCTGCACCATCGGACGCAGGTCCGGCGGGATGACCGGCACGCAGTCGAGCACCATGCCCTTGGGGCTGTTGGACGTCTGCAGGAAGGCGGAGACGACCTTCAGCCGCTTGAGCGCACGGGTCTTCTTCTGGCCCTTGCCGGTGCGGATGATCTCGCGGAGACGCTCGGCCTCCTCATCGAGGTCGAAGGACTCCAGGCGCTTCTGCAGCGCCGCGGCACCCATCGAGCCGTCGAAGTACGTGCCGAAGCGGTCGCGCAGCTCGCGGTAGAGCAGCTCGTCGCCCTCGAGGTCCTGGACCTTGAGGTTCTTGAACCGGGTCCACACCTCGTCGAGGCGGTCGATCTCGCGCTGCGCGCGGTCGCGCAGCTGCTTCATCTCGCGCTCGGCGCCCTCGCGCACCTTGCGGCGCACGTCGGCCTTGGCGCCCTCGGCCTCCAGCTCGGCCAGGTCGGTCTCGAGCTTCTTGGCGCGGGCCTCGAGGTCGGCGTCGCGGCGGTTCTCGATCTGCTGCCGCTCGACGGAGACGTGCGCCTCCAGGGAGGGCAGGTCGCGGGTGCGGCGCTCCTCGTCGACGTACGTGATCATGTACGCCGCGAAGTAGATGACCTTCTCCAGGTCCTTCGGGGCGAGGTCGAGCAGGTAGCCCAGACGCGACGGAACACCCTTGAAGTACCAGATGTGCGTGACGGGCGCGGCCAGCTCGATGTGGCCCATCCGCTCACGGCGCACCTTGGCGCGCGTGACCTCGACGCCGCAGCGCTCACAGATGATGCCCTTGAAGCGGACGCGCTTGTACTTGCCGCAGTAGCACTCCCAGTCCCGGGTCGGACCGAAGATCTTCTCGCAGAAGAGTCCGTCCTTCTCGGGCTTGAGGGTGCGGTAGTTGATGGTCTCGGGCTTCTTGACCTCGCCGTGGCTCCACTGACGGATGTCGTCAGCGGTGGCCAGACCGATCCGGAGCTCGTCGAAGAAGTTGACGTCGAGCACTATGCGTCAATCCCTCTCAGGGTTGTAAGTCTTGGGGTCTGAAACGGGGGTCCTGGGGCGGGCGGCCCGGAGTTCACCGGGCCGCCCCACTCCCGTCAGACCTCTTCGACGCTGCTCGGCTCGCGCCGGGACAGGTCGATGCCGAGCTCCTCCGCAGCGCGGAAGACGTCCTCGTCGGTGTCACGCATCTCGATGGACATGCCGTCGCTGGACAGCACCTCCACGTTCAGGCACAGGGACTGCATCTCCTTGATGAGGACCTTGAAGGACTCGGGGATGCCGGGCTCGGGGATGTTCTCGCCCTTGACGATGGCCTCGTAGACCTTCACGCGGCCGGTGACGTCGTCGGACTTGATGGTCAGCAGCTCCTGGAGCGCGTAGGCGGCGCCGTACGCCTCGAGTGCCCACACCTCCATCTCGCCGAACCGCTGGCCACCGAACTGAGCCTTACCACCCAGCGGCTGCTGGGTGATCATGGAGTACGGACCGGTCGAACGCGCGTGCAGCTTGTCGTCGACCAGGTGGTGCAGCTTCAGGATGTACATGTAGCCGACCGAGATCGGCTCCGGGAACGGCTCGCCCGAGCGGCCGTCGTACAGTCGCGCCTTGCCGGACGGGAGCACCATGCGCTCGCCGTCGCGGTTCGGGATGGTGTGCTGGAGCAGACCCGCGAGCTCGTCCTCACGCGCACCGTCGAAGACCGGGGTGGCGACGTTGGTGCCGGGCTCGACCTTGTCGGCGCCGATGGCCTGGAGCCGCTCGGCCCACTCCTCCGCGAGGCCGGAGACGTCCCAGCCGCGGCTGGCGAGCCAGCCGAGGTGGATCTCCAGGACCTGTCCCGGGTTCATTCGGGACGGGACGCCCAGCGGGTTGAGGATGATGTCGACCGGCGTGCCGTCCTCCAGGAACGGCATGTCCTCGATCGGGTTGATCTTGGAGATGACGCCCTTGTTGCCGTGGCGGCCGGCGAGCTTGTCACCGTCGGTGATCTTGCGCTTCTGCGCGACGTAGACGCGCACCAGCTGGTTGACGCCGGGGGGAAGCTCGTCGCCCTCCTCGCGGTCGAAGACGCGCACGCCGATGACCTTGCCGGTCTCGCCGTGCGGCACCTTCAGCGAGGTGTCACGGACCTCACGGGCCTTCTCACCGAAGATCGCGCGGAGCAGGCGCTCCTCGGGGGTCAGCTCGGTCTCACCCTTGGGCGTGACCTTGCCGACGAGGATGTCACCGGCGGTGACCTCGGCGCCGATGCGGATGATGCCGCGCTCGTCGAGGTCGGCGAGGACCTCCTCGGAGACGTTCGGGATGTCCCGGGTGATCTCCTCGGGGCCCAGCTTGGTGTCACGGGCGTCGACCTCGTGCTCCTCGATGTGGATCGAGGAGAGGACGTCGTCCTGCACGAGGCGCTGCGACAGGATGATCGCGTCCTCGTAGTTGTGACCCTCCCACGGCATGAACGCGACCAGCAGGTTCTTGCCGAGCGCCATCTCGCCGTTCTGGGTGGCCGGGCCGTCGGCGAGGACCTGGCCGGTGATGATCCGGTCGCCCTCGTTGACGATGACCTTCTGGTTGACCGAGGTGCCCTGGTTGGAGCGCGAGAACTTGGCCAGGCGGTACGTGATGTACGTGCCGTCGTCGTTGGCGGTGGTGATGTAGTCCGCGGAGACCTCCTGGACCACACCGTCCTTCTCGGCCTTGACCACGTCGCCGGCGTCGACGGCGGAGCGGTACTCCATGCCGGTGCCGACGAGCGGGGACTCGCTCTTGATCAGCGGCACGGCCTGGCGCATCATGTTCGCGCCCATGAGGGCGCGGTTGGCGTCGTCGTGCTCGAGGAACGGGATCATGGCGGTCGCGACCGACACCATCTGGCGCGGCGAGACGTCCATGTAGTCGACGTCGTCACCGGGGACGTAGTCGACCTCGCCGCCACGACGGCGGACCAGGATCCGGTTCTCGACGAACCGCATCTCGTCGTTGAGCGGGGCGTTGGCCTGCGCGATGACGAAGCGGTCCTCCTCGTCGGCGGTCAGGTAGTCGACCTCGTCGGTGACCCGGCCGTCGACGACCTTGCGGTACGGCGTCTCGATGAAGCCGAACGGGTTGATCCGGCCGTACGAGGCGAGCGAACCGATCAGGCCGATGTTCGGGCCTTCCGGCGTCTCGATCGGGCACATGCGGCCGTAGTGCGAGGGGTGCACGTCACGGACCTCGAAGCCGGCCCGCTCACGGGAGAGACCACCCGGGCCGAGGGCGTTCAGACGACGCTTGTGCGTCAGCCCCGACAGCGGGTTGTTCTGGTCCATGAACTGCGACAGCTGGCTGGTGCCGAAGAACTCCTTGATGGAGGCGACGACCGGCCGGATGTTGATCAGGGTCTGCGGCGTGATCGCCTCGACGTCCTGGGTGGTCATGCGCTCGCGCACGACGCGCTCCATACGGGCGAGACCCGTACGGACCTGGTTCTGGATCAGCTCGCCGACGTTGCGGATGCGGCGGTTGCCGAAGTGGTCGATGTCGTCGGTCTCGACCATGATCGAGCGACCGGACTCGCCGACCGTCTCGGTCTCACCGGCGTGCAGCTTCACCAGGTACTTGATGGTGGCGATGATGTCGTCGGTGGTGAGCACGCCGGCGTCCAGCGGCTCGTCCCCGCCGAGCTTCTTGTTCACCTTGTAGCGGCCGACCTTGGCGAGGTCGTAGCGCTTGGGGTTGAAGTAGAGGTTCTCGAGCAGCGTCTGCGCGGCCTCACGCGTGGGGGGCTCGCCCGGACGCAGCTTGCGGTAGATGTCGAGCAGCGCGTCGTCCTGGCCCTGGGTGTGGTCCTTCTCCAGGGTGGCGCGCATGGACTCGTACTCGCCGAACTCCTCGAGGATCTGCTCGGTGGTCCAGCCGAGCGCCTTCAGAAGGACGGTGACGGACTGCTTGCGCTTGCGGTCGATGCGGACACCGACCATGTCGCGCTTGTCGATCTCCATCTCCAGCCAGGCGCCCCGGGACGGGATGATCTTGGCGGAGAAGATGTCCTTGTCGGACGTCTTGTCGATGGAGGAGTCGAAGTAGACACCGGGCGAACGGACCAGCTGCGACACCACGACACGCTCGGTGCCGTTGATGACGAACGTGCCCTTGTTCGTCATGAGCGGGAAGTCGCCCATGAAGACGGTCTGGGACTTGATCTCGCCGGTCTCGTTGTTGGTGAACTCGGCGGTGACGAAGAGCGGGGCCGCGTACGTGAAGTCGCGCTCCTTGCACTCGTCGATGGAGTTCTTCGGCGGCTCGAAGCGGTGGTCGCGGAAGGTCAGCGACATCGACCCGGAGAAGTCCTCGATCGGGGAGATCTCTTCGAAGATCTCCTCCAGACCGGACTTGGTGGGGACGTCGTGCCCGTTCTCGAGAGCCTCCTCGACCCGACTCTGCCAGGCGGTGTTCCCGAGCAGCCAGTCGAAGCTCTCGGTCTGCAGCGCGAGCAGGTTCGGAACCTCGAGAGGCTCCTTGATCTTTGCAAAGGAGATGCGCAGCGGGGCGGTGCTGGCACCGTTGTTCGTATTCGCGGTCGAGGCGTTGCGCGAGGCGGCCAAGAGGGGGTCCTTCCGAGGGCTCGGACTCACTACGCGCGTACCGGTCCCCCACCGGGCAGAGAGACAGACATCCCAGGTCAGAGATGATCTAGTCGTCGGTGCTCAAGCGAGGGCATGCCCCTGGTGACGGGCAGGGGACAGCTAACAGGCAGCGCAAAGGGTCAGTGTAGCCATTTGGCACACTGATGTCCAATGCCGGTTTACGAACCCGGTGGAGGCCCTCGTTCTTCTCAACTCCTGCGACAAGGCGCTGCCCTCAACGCACCGTGATACTGCCCTCTTTGCCGTCGATCCATGCCTCGGATTCGGATCCTTGCGACGACGCGTCCTGAGAATTGCGCGCTGCGTGCGGTTCGTCAAGGCCCCTCTTGCCGGAACCGCCTGTCACCAGGCGCATCCTCGTAGCCCCCGGAGGCACGACGAAGATCACCCTACCCCCCGCCGTCCCGGGTGCAAGGCAGCCGCCACCGGCCCCCTCATACGCCGAGGAGCGACCACCCGGATGGATGATCGCTCCTCGGCGCTTGAGCGTTACACGCCCCTGGGGACGCGCAGGGATCCGGCGGGGACCCCGAAGGTGTTACTTGACCTCGACGGAGGCGCCGGCGCCCTTGAGGGACTCGGCGGCCTTCTCGGCGGCGTCCTTGGCGACCTTCTCGAGGACGGGCTTCGGGGCGCCGTCCACGAGGTCCTTGGCCTCCTTCAGACCCAGGGAGGTCAGCTCACGCACGACCTTGATGACCTGGATCTTCTTGTCACCGGCGGCGGTGAGGACGACGTCGAACTCGTCCTTCTCCTCGGCCTGCTCGACCGGGGCGGCCGGGCCGGCCGGACCGGCGACGGCGACGGCCGCGGCGGCGGTGACGTCGAACTTCTCCTCGAAGGCCTTCACGAACTCGGAGAGCTCGATGAGGGTCATCTCCTCGAACTGGGCGAGCAGGTCTTCCTGGCTGAGCTTCGCCATGATGGCGGTCCTTCCACTAAATCGGCAGGTGCCGGATGTACGGGGTGAGGCGGGCGTACGTCGGGCCCGCGTCGACCCTCACCTCGTGCGGTTCACGCGGCGAGGATCGGAAAGCGAGCCGAATTACTCGGCACCGCCCTGCTCGTCCTGCTTGGCACGGAGCGCGTCCACGGTGCGGACGAGCTTCGAGGGGAGCGCCTGGAAGAGCTGAGCAGTCTGCGTCTGCTTGCCCTTGAAGGCGCCCGCCAGCTTGGCGAGCAGAACCTCGCGGGACTCGAGGTCCGCGAGCTTCTTGATCTCGTCGGCGGACATCGCCTTGCCATCAAGGACACCGCCCTTGATGACGAGATTCGGGTTGTCCTTGGCGAAGTCACGAAGACCCTTCGCCGACTCCACCGGGTCACCGGTGACGAAGGCGACCGCCGTCGGGCCAGCGAAGAGCTGGTCGTCGAGCGTGATCCCGGCCTCGTTGGCCGCAATCTTGGTCAGCGTGTTCTTCACCACGGCGTACTGGGCGTTCTCACCGAGCGAACGACGCAGCGTCTTGAGCTGCGCCACGGTGAGACCGCGGTACTCGGTCAGCACGGCGGCGTTGGAGCTGCGGAACTTGTCCGTCAGCTCGGCAACCGCGGCAGCCTTGTCGGGCCTCGCCATAGAGCCTCGGCCTCCTTCCGGGTGATTCGGACCGCGCGGACCCGAAGGAGGACTGGGGAAAACGAAACGCCCCGGGCGCAGGCGCACGGGGCTCAGCTCAACCGGTCTTTCGCATCCTTGCGGCAGCGAGTTCCGGGAACTCTTCCACTGACACCTGCGCGGGTCGTCCGCAGTTCAGCGGATCCTTCGGCCACCGTGAACTCTGCGAGCACACGGCAACGACCAGCGGTCTTTGGCTTCCGTGGAAGAGTACGCGAACGGATCGGCGTCAAGCAAATCGCCCGATCATGGGCATCGGGACCAGGGGCCCTCAGGAACTGAGGCCGGCCTCGGAGTCCGCCCCGAGGCCCTCCAGCCCCTTCAGCATCTCCATGAGGTCGAGCGTGTCCTTCGCCGGCGGGGCCTCGACCTCGACCGCGGCACCGTAGTCGGAGTAGTCGGCCGTCATGTTCATCGTGCCCTGCGGCGTCTTCACGCCGACGACCATCCGAACCGGGTAGTTGTCCTCGTTGACCCAGAACTCGGTGTCGTAGCCCTTCAGGCCCGTCTCCTCGACGACGGCGATCAGCTCCTCGCGCTCCTCCCGGGAGAGCAGGCCGTCCGTCGACTTGTTGGCGTCGAGCATCTCCTCGACGCTCAGGGTGCCCTTGTAGTGCTGCGTCTGGACGCCGTCGACCTTCTCCGGGCCTATGTGCGTCAGGTTCGGCGACTCCAGCAGCAGGGCGAGCTGCTTCGCCGGGTCCTGGTTCATGTTCTCCAGGCCGCTGGTCATCCGCTTCTGCACCTCGGCGTCGCCGGACGCCTCGGCGATGGCGGCGAAGTCCATTCTCATCCAGCGCTTGCCGTCCGTCTCGGCGACCTGCTTCGCGCCCATGTCCATGTACATGACGTTGTCGAGCATGATCACGCGGACCCGGCTCGGAGCGTCCGGGCCGGCTGCGGTCAGCGCGGAGCCCTTCATGGTGACGTCCATGACGGCCGGGTCCCAGCCCTGCACGCCGGAGAGCTCCACGGTGCCGCCGCCCACCGCGGCCGGCATCGTCATGGTCATCCGGACCTTGGAGGACTTGGCCTCCGAGGTGTTCTCGAAGGCGGCCTGGAGGACCTTCGTCATCTCGTTCTGCGTCTGGCCCCCGGCTCCCGCCGAGTCACCGTCCTGACAGCCCGCGACGCCCACGACGACGGCCGCGGCCGTCAGAGAGACACCCGCGCGCTTCCATGCGGCCATGCCCATGAGTCCCACCCCTGGTTGTTTCGCTGTGCTACGCCTGTGAAGTCAAAGGAACGGTAACCCACGCCACTGACACCGCCGTACGGAAGAAGCCCGTCCCCGCGCCTCGAACGAGGCGCGGGGACGGGCTCTCACAACGTGCACGGGCCGGTCGCCCGGCCCACCCGGCTCAGACGGCGGCCGGGTCCTCCTCGACGAGGAGGTTGCGGGTGCGGTTCGGGTCGAGCGGAATGCCGGGGCCCATCGTGGTGGTGACGGCGGCCTTCTTGATGTAGCGACCCTTGGCGGCGGACGGCTTCAGACGGAGGATCTCCTCCAGCGCCGCGCCGTAGTTCTCCACCAGCTTGGTGTCGTCGAACGACGTCTTGCCGATGATGAAGTGCAGGTTCGAGTGCTTGTCGACGCGGAACTCGATCTTGCCGCCCTTGATGTCGTTGACGGCCTTGGTGACGTCCGGGGTCACGGTGCCGGTCTTCGGGTTCGGCATCAGACCACGGGGACCGAGCACGCGGCCGAGGCGGCCGACCTTGCCCATGAGGTCCGGGGTGGCGACGACGGCGTCGAAGTCCAGACGGCCCTTCGACACCTCGTCGATCAGCTCGTCGGCGCCGACGATGTCGGCGCCCGCGGCACGCGCGGCCTCGGCACGGTCACCGGTCGCGAAGACCAGGACCCGGGCGGTCTTACCGGTGCCGTGCGGGAGGTTCACGGTGCCACGGACCATCTGGTCGGCCTTGCGCGGGTCGACACCCAGGCGGAAGGCGACCTCGACGGTACCGTCGAACTTGGTCGTGGACGTCTCCTTGGCGAGACGGACGGCCTCGAGCGGGGCGTACAGCTTCTCCCGGTCGATCTTGGCGTCCGCAGCGCGGAGAGACTTGCTGCGCTTGCTCACTGAAAGCTCCTGTGAATTGTCGAGGAGTCGTGGTCCGGGCCGAGCAGGCCCTGCCACTACTGCTGGGCTTGCGGGGTGGAGGTCAGCCCTCGACCGTGACGCCCATGGAACGGGCGGTGCCGGCGATGATCTTCTCGGCGGCGTCCAGGTCGTTGGCGTTGAGGTCGGGCATCTTGGTGGTGGCGATCTCACGGACCTGGTCACGCGTGATCTTCGCGACCTTGGTCTTGTGCGGCTCGCCGGAGCCCTTCTCCACGCCCGCGGCCTTGAGGATCATCTTGGCGGCCGGCGGGGTCTTGGTGATGAAGGTGAAGGAGCGGTCCTCGTAGACCGTGATCTCCACCGGGATGACCCAGCCGCGCTGCGACTCGGTCGCGGCGTTGTAGGCCTTGCAGAACTCCATGATGTTCACGCCGTGCTGACCCAGCGCGGGGCCGACCGGCGGAGCCGGGTTCGCGGCACCGGCCTGGATCTGGAGCTTGATGAGCCCCGTGACCTTCTTCTTCTTGGGAGGCATGGCTCTCCGGGTCCTTTCGGTTCGGGTCCTGCCCGCGCCATGGGGACAACCCGGACGCAGGCATACCGCACAACGATAACGGGTATAGATGCGCGGCTGAAAACCGAGCAGGTCAGGCGCGCGTACGACCGCTCGCCTGACCTGCTCGGACGCTGTGTGCCAGAAGGGCTAGTTCTTCTGGATCTGGTCGAAGGAGAGCTCGACCGGCGTCTCGCGGCCGAAGATCTCCACCAGGCCCTTGACCTTCTTGGAGTCGGGGTTGATTTCGTTGATGGTCGCCTGGAGCGTGGCGAACGGACCGTCGGTGACGGTGACCGAGTCGCCGACCTCGAAGTCCAGCACCTGGACCTCGACCTTGCGCTGCGGGGCCGGCTTGCCCTCGGCCTCGGCGGCCTCGCGGGCGGCCTTCTCCTCGGCCTCCGGAGCGAGCATCTTGACGATCTCGTCCAGCGTCAGCGGGTACGGGTCGTAGGCGTTGCCCACGAAGCCGGTGACACCGGGGGTGTTGCGGACGACGCCCCAGGACTCGTTCGTCAGGTCCATACGGACCAGGACGTAGCCCGGGAGCTTGTTCTGCTTGATCGTCTTGCGGTCGCCGTTCTTGATCTGGACGACCTCCTCCTGCGGCACCTCGGCCTGGAAGATGTAGTCCTCGACGTTCAGCGAGACGGCGCGCTGCTCCAGGTTGGTCTTCACCCGGTTCTCGTAGCCCGCGTACGTGTGGATGACGTACCACTCGCCGGGCAGCGTCCGCAGTTCCTCGCGGAGCTTCTCGACCGGGTCGCGGTCGTCCTCCTCGGCGGCGCCCTCGGGCTCGTCCTCCGGCTCCGCCGCCTCGTCGCCCTCGACGAGTGAGGCCGCGTCGTCCCCGGGATCACCCGTCCCGGAAACGGCAGTCCCGACCTCGTCCAGGTCCTCGTTCGCGCCCTCGACGGTGTCGAGTTCGTCGTCGACGGACTCACCGGGCTCGATGGCGTCGTTCAGGTTCTGGTCAGGCACGGTGACTGCTTCTTCTTCCTGGATACAAGGGTTGACCTCGCCCTGCCGCCTGAAAGGCGGAAGGGTTCCAACCCGATGGGGTGAGGTTCACGGACGCTCGACCGCCGACGCGGTGTCATCCCTCTGGCAGGCCCTGCCACGACACCCTTACGGGCGCAAAGAGCCTATCACGGAGCACCATCCCTTCCCGGAATGCGCGAAAAGGGCACCGGGGAACCCGGCACCCCTGCCGGGAGCTCAGCCGAAGACGTACTTGGCGGCGTGGCTGAGGCCGTAGTCGATCAGGGTGACCAGACCGATCATCACGACGACGAAGACGATCACGGCGGTCGTGTACGACGCCAGCTGGTTACGAGTGGGCCAGACGACCTTGCGGAGCTCCGCGATGATCTGACGGTAGAAGAGCGCGAGGCGCCTCAGCGGGCCCTTCTTGGCCCGCTTGCCGCCCTTGCGGGTCTTCTTGGAGTCCGGAGCCTCGTCCTCGGCATCAGGCATGTCGATGGAGCCCACGGCGTCCGTCACTCGTCCTCACCTGATTCCGGGTCGTGGCCGTGCCGCGCCCGGTCAGAGCCCGCACGGCGGTGCATTGCTGTACGTACATGCGCACACATCCTGGCGAAGGTGTGTGTAGCAGGGCCGGAGGGACTTGAACCCCCAACCGCTGGTTTTGGAGACCAGTGCTCTACCAATTGAGCTACGACCCTTTGTGTGTCCCCCAACGTACCGCATCCGACCGGGTGCTTGGCGTGCACCGATTGAGCGCGGGCCGCTGAAGGCCAACGAGGTGAGAGTGTACGTGTTCCCGGGCCGGGCGTCGAACGAAAAGCGCCCGGGAAGCACCACCCCGGCGGAAGATCGTCCTGCCGTGCCGCCGCGGCGACGTCGTTCCGGGCTGGTGTTCAGGGGTTTGCCCGGTGTTGTTCAGTACGTGAAACCCCCGTGCCGCGCGGGTTTCCGGTCTGGAACGATGGGCCCATGAGCGCTGCAACCCCTCCCACCGAGCGCCGGGTCTCCGCCCGAGTCGGCGCGATCTCCGAGTCCGCCACCCTCGCCGTGGACGCCAAGGCCAAGGCCCTCAAGGCCGCCGGGCGTCCGGTGATCGGCTTCGGCGCCGGTGAGCCCGACTTCCCGACGCCGGACTACATCGTCGAGGCCGCGATCGAGGCCTGCAAGAACCCGAAGTACCACCGCTACACGCCGGCCGGCGGTCTGCCGGAGCTGAAGTCCGCGATCGCCGCCAAGACGCTGCGCGACTCCGGCTACGAGGTGGACCCCTCCCAGATCCTGGTCACCAACGGCGGCAAGCAGGCCATCTACGAGGCCTTCGCCGCGATCCTCGACCCGGGCGACGAGGTCATCGTCCCGGCTCCGTACTGGACGACGTACCCGGAGTCGATCCGGCTGGCCGGCGGTGTCCCGGTCGAGGTGGTCGCCGACGAGACGACCGGCTACCGCGTGAGCGTGGAGCAGCTGGAGGCGGCCCGCACCGAGAGGACGAAGGTCGTCCTCTTCGTCTCCCCGTCGAACCCGACCGGCGCGGTCTACAGCGAGGCCGAGACCGAGGCGATCGGCAAGTGGGCCGTCGAGCACGGCCTGTGGGTGCTCACCGACGAGATCTACGAGCACCTGGTCTACGGCGACGCCGTGTCCGTGTCCCTGCCCGCGCTGCTGCCCGAGCTGCGCGACAAGTGCATCGTGGTCAACGGTGTCGCGAAGACGTACGCGATGACGGGCTGGCGGGTCGGCTGGATCATCGGCCCGAAGGACGTGGTGAAGGCCGCGACCAACCTGCAGTCGCACGCCACGTCGAACGTCTCCAATGTCGCCCAGGTGGCCGCGCTCGCCGCCGTCTCCGGCGACCTGGACGCGGTCGCGGCCATGCGCGAGGCCTTCGACCGGCGACGGAAGACCATCGTCCGGATGCTCGACGAGATCGACGGCGTGGTCTGCCCGGAGCCCGAGGGCGCGTTCTACGCCTACCCCTCGGTGAAGGCCCTGATCGGCAAGGAGATCCGGGGCAGGCGCCCGCAGGACTCGGTCGAGCTGGCGGCGCTCATCCTGGAGGAGGCCGAGGTCGCGGTGGTGCCGGGTGAGGCGTTCGGCACGCCGGGCTACCTGCGGCTGTCGTACGCGCTGGGCGACGAGGACCTCGTCGAGGGCGTGAGCCGGATCCAGAAGCTGCTGGCGGAGGCGCGCGACTGACGCCGTCCTTCCGCCACAGGGACGCCCGGGTTCCCTCCCGGGCGTCCCTGTTCTTCCGCGGGCAGGACCACGAAGTTCTTCCGCGCGGGCAGAACCACGAACGGGGAAAGCGCTACCCGGACGGACGGGGCGTGCGGCAGGATCGGTGAATGCTGAGCTCTTCAGGGGGGTACCCCCCGAACCCCCCGCGTGTACGTGATCTCTCCGAACTGCCGAAGGCCCATCTGCACCTGCACTTCACCGGGTCCATGCGGCCCGCCACCCTGCTGGAACTGGCCGACAAGTACGGCGTACGCCTGCCCGACGCGCTGACCAGCGGGGAACCGCCGAAACTGCGGGCCACGGACGAGCGCGGCTGGTTCCGCTTCCAGCGGCTGTACGACGCGGCGCGCTCGTGCCTGCGGGAGCCGGAGGACATCCAGCGGCTGGTGCGGGAGGCGGCGGAGGAAGACCTGCGGGACGGCTCGGGCTGGCTGGAGATCCAGGTGGACCCGACGTCGTACGCGCCCCGGCTGGGCGGGCTGATCCCGGCGCTGGAGATCATCCTGGACGCGGTGGACGCGGCGGTACGGCACACCGGGATCGGGATGCGGGTGCTGGTGGCGGCCAACCGGATGAAGCATCCCCTGGACGCGCGCACGCTGGCCCGGCTGGCGGTGCGGTACGCGGACCGGGGGATCGTCGGGTTCGGCCTCTCCAACGACGAGCGGCGCGGGATGGCCCGCGACTTCGACCGGGCGTTCGCGATCGCGCGGGAGGGCGGGCTGCTGTCCGCGCCGCACGGCGGCGAGCTGGCGGGGCCGGCCTCGGTCCGGGACTGCCTGGACGACCTGGGGGCGGACCGGATCGGGCACGGGGTGCGGGCGGCGGACGACCCGCGGCTGATGCGGCGGCTGGCGGACCGTCAGGTGACGTGCGAGGTGTGCCCGGCGTCGAACGTGGCGCTGGGCGTGTACGACAAACCGGAGGACGTCCCGCTGCGCACCCTGTTCGAGGCGGGGGTCCCGCTGGCGCTGGGCGCGGACGACCCGCTGCTGTTCGGCTCCCGGCTGGCGGCGCAGTACCAGATCGCGCGGGACCACCACGGCTTCACGGACGCGGAGCTGGCGGAGGTGGCCCGGCAGTCGGTACGGGGCTCGGCGGCCCCGGAGGACGTGAAGGCGAGGCTGCTGTCAGGCGTGGACGACTGGCTCGCCGCCCCGGTCGCCTGAAGTGGGCTCCGGGCCGCAGCGGGGTGTGGCGCAGGGGGTGCCGGGGCTGGACGACGCGGTGCTCGTGCGGGCCCGTACGGGGTCGGAACCGGCGCGGCCCGGCTGCATGCGGTCGGCCTCACGGACCCGGGATCGCGGGCCCGTGCACCGGACGACAACGGGAACTCGGCCGCTACAGGCTCACGCCCACCGTGACCGGTTCGTTGACCAGCGTGATGCCGAAGGCCTCGTGCACGCCGGCGACGACCTCGCGGGCGAGTGCCAGCAGGTCCTCGGTGGTCGCCTCGCCCCGGTTGGTGAGGGCGAGGGTGTGCTTGGTGGAGATGCGGGCCGGGCCTTCGCCGTAGCCCTTGGGAAAGCCCGCCCGGTCGATCAGCCAGGCCGCGGAGGTCTTGGTGCGCCCCTCGCCCGCGGGGTACGCGGGGGGCTCGGCGTCGTCGCCGAGCCGGTCCCGTACGCGCGCGCGGAAGGCCGCGAACGCCCCGTCGTCGAGGATCGGGTTGGTGAAGAAGGAGCCGGCCGACCAGGTGTCGTGGTCCTCGGGGTCCAGGACCATGCCTTTCCCCGCACGGAGCTTCAGGACCGTCTCGCGGGCCGTGGCCAGTGGTACCCGCTCGCCCGGTGCGACACCGAGGGCGCGGGCCGTCTCGGCGTACTTGACGGGGCCGGAGAGGCCGTCCGCGTCCTCCAGCGCGAAGCGCACCCGCAGGACGACGTAACGCTCGAGGTCGGCCTTGAAGCGGCTGTGGCGGTAGGAGAAGGCGCACTCCTCGTTGCCGAGCGTGACGGTCTCGCGGGTCCGGCGGTCGTAGGCGACGACCTCGGTGAGGGTGGAGGAGACCTCCTGCCCGTACGCGCCGACGTTCTGGATCGGGGTGGCGCCCGCCGAGCCGGGGATGCCGGCCAGGCACTCGATGCCGGCCAGGCCCGCCTCCACGGTGCGGGCGACGGCGTCGGTCCACACCTCGCCGGCGGCCAGCTCCAGTCGCGTCCCGTCCAGGGCGAAACCCTTGGTCGCGACGGAGAGGGCGGTGCCCTCGAAGCCCTTGTCGCCGATGACCAGGTTGGAGCCGCCACCGATGACCAGCAGCGGCGTACCGCTGTCGTCGGCCTCGCGGACGACGGCGATCACCTCGTCGTCGGTCGTCGCGGTGACCAGCCGGGTCGCGGGGCCGCCCAACCGGAAGGTGGTCAGCGGGGCGAGGGGGGCGTCGTGGAGTTCCTGCACGGGGCCAAGACTACGAGACGGCGCCGGCGGCCACGCTCCCCCGGCCCGTCCGGGTCAGCCCAGCCGGACGACCGCCCGCGACATGCCCAGGACCTTCTGTCCCGCGCTGGTCGCGGTCAGGTCCACGCGGACCGTGTGGTCGTCGAGCTTGGCGGCGACCTTGCCGCTGACCTCGATGACGGCGCCCTGCTCGTCGTTGGGGACGACGACCGGACGGGTGAAACGGACGCCGTACTCGACGACCGCGCCCGGGTCGCCCACCCAGTCGGTCACCACGCGGATCGCCTCGGCCATGGTGAACATGCCGTGCGCGATGACGTCGGGCAGACCGACCTCCTTGGCGAACTTCTCGTTCCAGTGGATGGGGTTGAAGTCACCGGAGGCGCCCGCGTACTGGACGAGGGTGGCGCGGGTCACGGGGAACGTCTGTGCGGACAGCTCGGTACCGACCTCGACGTCGGCGTAGGAGATCTTCGCCGTCATGGTGTTCGTCACGCCTCCTCGGCCGCGCGGGCCACCAGCTTGGTCCATGCGGTGACGACGTGTTCGCCGTCCTGGTCGTGCACCTCGCCGCGGATGTCCAGTATGTCGTTGCCGGCCATCGACTTGATCGTCTCGATGGTCGAGGTGACGGTGAGCCGGTCACCGGCGCGCACCGGACGGACGTAGGCGAACTTCTGGTCGCCGTGCACCACCCGGCTGTAGTCGAGGCCGAGCCGGGGATCTGCGACGACCTGGCCCGCGGCCTTGAAGGTGATCGCGAACACGAAGGTGGGCGGGGCGATCACATCGGGGTGGCCGAGCGCCTTGGCGGCCTCCGCGTCCGTGTACGCCGGGTTGGCGTCCCCCACCGCCTCGGCGAACTCGCGGATCTTCTCCCTGCCCACCTCGTAGGGCTCGGTGGGCGGGTAGGTCCGCCCCACGAAGGACTGGTCGAGCGCCATACGCGCGGCACCTCCTGTGTCGTCTGTGTCTGCCTGCGACCGGTCCTGACCGGGCCGGCCGACGGGAAAACGACACGAGGCCGCCCCCCTTGGCTGGGGGGACGGCCTCGTGTACGAGCCTGTTTTATCGCGTTTCGCGGTGCGCGGTGTGCGCATTGCAACGCGGGCAGTGCTTCTTCATCTCAAGACGGTCCGGGTTGTTACGCCGGTTCTTCTTGGTGATGTAGTTCCGCTCCTTGCACTCCACGCAGGCCAGCGTGATCTTCGGGCGGACGTCGGTGGCAGCCACGTGAGTGCTCCTTGACGAACGGATTGACTGTATTTACGCAAGAAGAGTAGCCGATCGAAGGACCGACCCCGCAATCGGCTACTGTCTGTAGCGGTGACCGGACTTGAACCGGTGACACAGCGATTATGAGCCGCTTGCTCTACCGACTGAGCTACACCGCTTTGATGCGATCGGTCCCCGCCTCGCGGCGGGAACCTCACACACCAGAGCCCCAAAACGGAATCGAACCGTTGACCTTCTCCTTACCATGGAGACGCTCTGCCGACTGAGCTATTGGGGCGAGCGATGAAGACATTACACGGTCCGCCGCCGTTCGCCCAAATCCGTTTCGCCCCCTCCTTCCCGGGGCTGACCACGCCGGTACGACTATTGAGCTCCTCCCTGCGAGGCGCGGACCCCCGGCCTAGGCTCGACTCACTCTGCGTGATCTTGCCTGCGTGACCTCGCCCCCGGTGCGCAGCCCGAGCCTCTGGAACGCGATGCCCGACAGCCGGCCGCAGCCACCGCCCCGCCCGCCCTCGCCCCCGGGCCCGGCCGCGGCCGGCCCGGACCCGCTGCTGCTGTGCGGCGCGCGCCTCACCGACGGCAGGACCGTGGACGTACGGCTGGGCGGCGGCCGCATCGAGGCGGTCGGTACGGCCGGCAGCCTGGCGGCGGACGGCACGCGCGCGTGCGACACACAGGTCGACCTCACCGGCTACCTGCTCCTGCCGGCCCCCGCGGAGCCCCACGTCCACGCGGACACCGCGCTGTCCGCCGACGACGGCGGCCCCGTCTCGTACGCCCCCCGGGACGTCCGGCGCCGCGCGACGGAGGCCGCGCTGCTCCAGCTCGGGCACGGCGCGACGGCGCTGCGGGCGCACGTGCGCGTGGGCGACATGGCCGGGCTCGGCGCGCTGGCCACCGTACTGCGGGCGGAGCGCTCGCTGCGCGGACTGGTCGAACTGACGACGGTGGCGGTGCCCCGGGTACTGACCGGGGTGGCCGGGGCGGACGGGCTCGCGATGCTGCGGGACGCGGTGAGGATGGGCGCGTCCGTGGTGGGCGGCTGCCCCGATCTCGATCCCGATCCCACGGGGTACGTGGCGGCGGTCCTGGAGGTCGCCGCCGAACACGACTGCCCCGTCGACCTGCACACGGACGCCGACGACCCCGCCCGTCTGGCCCGGTTCGCGGCCATGGCGGGCGGGCTGCGGCCGGGGGTCGCCCTCGGCCCGTGCGGCGGCCTCGCCCGGCTGCCCGCCGAGCCGGCCGCCCGGACCGCGGACCGGCTCGCGGCGGCCGGGGTGACGGTGGTGTGCCTGCCGCAGGGCGGCTGCGGCGCCGTGGAGCACCGGGGCACGGCGCCGGTGCGGCTGCTGCGGTCGGCGGGGGTGCGGGTGGCCGCCGGGAGCGGCACCCTGCGGGACGTGTCGAACCCGGTGGGTCGCGGTGACCCGCTGGAGGCGGCGTACCTGTTGGCCTCCCGTCACGGGCTGTCCGCCGAGGACGCCTACACCGCGGTGAGCGGGGCGGCGCGGGCGGCCCTGGGGCTGCCCGAGGTGCGCGTGGAGGCGGGTTTCCCCGCCGAGCTGCTGGCGGTCCGCGGGGACGGGCTCCCGGGGGCGCTGTCGCTGGGGTACAGCCGTGTCGTGGTGCACGGGGGGCGGGTGGTGGCGCGGACGAGCGCGGTACGGGAGTACGGCGGTCCGGCGGCGGAGACGGAACCGGGGCTGCCCAGACAGAGCCGGGGCGACGCATAGGGCCGGGCACCCGGGGCGTTGTGCGGCGGATGCGGTCGTCCCGGCGTACGGTCGGAGGCATGCGCATTGTCATCGCTGGTGGTCATGGTCAGATCGCGCTGCGGCTGGAGCGGCTGCTCGCCGCGCGCGGGGACGAGGTGGCGGGCATCGTCCGCAACCCCGAACACTCCGACGAACTGCGGCGACTGGGTGCCGAGCCCGTCGTGCTCGACCTGGAGTCGGCGTCGGTGGAGGAGGTCGCACAGCGGCTGGAGGGCGCGGACGCGGCGGTCTTCGCGGCGGGCGCCGGGCCGGGCAGCGGTGTGGGCCGCAAGGAGACGGTGGACAAGGCTGCGGCGGTCCTCTTCGCCGACGCGGCCGTCCGCACGGGCGTACGGCGTTTCGTGATCGTGTCGTCCATGGGCGCGGACCCGGCCCACGAGGGCGACGAGGTCTTCGACGTGTACCTGCGCGCCAAGGGCGAGGCGGACGCGTACGTAAGCGGCTTGGACGCCCTGGACTGGACGATCCTGCGCCCCGGTCAGCTCACCGACGACGCCGGCACCGGCCTGGTCCGCCTGGAGGCCCGCACGGGCCGCGGCCCGGTCCCGCGCGACGACGTGGCCGCCGTGCTGGCGGAGCTGGTGGACACCCCCGCGACGGCCGGCCTGACCCTGGAGCTGATCAGCGGCTCCGCACCGGTGTCGGTGGCCGTGAAGTCGGTGGCCGGCAACTAGAAGAGGGGCATCTGCCCCGGGAAGTCCGGCACCACGTAACCGTCCAGCGAGGGCTGTTCCGCACCGAGCGGGGCATGCCTGCGTGACCCGGGGCACGAGGTCAGTTCCCCGCTCCCCCGGGCACCGGGCGGATCGTGCCGCGCGTACCGTCCGGCGACGACGGCGATCTCACGACGGCACACGGGGCAGGGGCGGCGACGGGACGACATGGGGCCAGTGTGCCCCTCGCCCCCCGGGGTGTTCCCCCCGCGAACGTGAAGAGACCCCCTCCGACTGCGTTTCCGCAGTCGGAGGGGGTCTTCCCCAGTGTGGCGGCGCCAGGATTCGAACCTGGGAAGGCTGAGCCGGCAGATTTACAGTCTGCTCCCTTTGGCCGCTCGGGCACACCGCCGGGGTTGCTGCCGTCGAACCGCTTTTCGGCGGTGCTCTGTGGCAACGACGTAAACAATACCCGATGGGCAGGGGTGCTTCGCCACCCGATTGATCGCGACCCGGAGGCCGGGGGGTGACTAGGCTGGTCCGGATGCGGCCGGGGACCGATGCCGGGCTCGGGGGCCGCTTCACGTACGCCGGTACGCACCCGGTGCGCAGCCCGGTACGCACCCCGATTCAAGGAGCCACAGGACATGGCCGACTCCAGTTTCGACATCGTCTCGAAGGTCGAGCGGCAGGAGGTCGACAACGCCCTCAACCAGACCGCCAAGGAGATCTCGCAGCGCTACGACTTCAAGGGCGTGGGCGCCTCGATCTCGTGGTCCGGGGAGAAGATCCTTATGGAGGCGAACTCCGAGGACCGGGTCAAGGCCGTCCTCGACGTCTTCCAGTCCAAGCTGATCAAGCGTGGCATCTCCCTGAAGGCCCTGGACGCCGGTGAGCCGCAGCTCTCGGGCAAGGAGTACAAGATCTTCGCGTCGATCGAGGAGGGCATCTCCCAGGAGAACGCGAAGAAGGTCGCGAAGATCATCCGTGACGAGGGACCGAAGGGCGTGAAGGCCCAGGTGCAGGGCGACGAGCTGCGGGTCAGCTCCAAGAGCCGCGACGACCTGCAGGCCGTCATCGCGCTGCTCAAGGGCAAGGACTTCGACTTCGCCCTGCAGTTCGTGAACTACCGGTAGGTCCGGCCGGCCGGAACCGGTGGCGTTCGCACGCCGCACGGGCGCGAGGAAGGGTGGACACCCGAGCGGTGACCGCCCTTCCCGCCTGCCGGCTGCGGCCTCCGGGGCCCGCGGCGCCCGGTCAGTCGCGTGAGTGGCCGAACAGGATGCGGTAGGCGACCAGGAGGACGAGCGAGCCGCCGATCGCGGCGGCCCAGGTGGTGCCGTCGTAGAAGTCCTTGGTGATCGGGTGGTCGAGCCAACGGGCCGACATCCAGCCGCCGATGAACGCACCGGCGACGCCGATCAGCGTCGTGCCGACGAGGCCGCCCGGGTCGCGGCCGGGCAGCAGGAACTTCGCTATCGCCCCGGCCAGCAGTCCCAGGATGATCCAGCTGATGATCGTCATGCCGCTTACCTGCCCTTCTCCCGCCGCCCTTGCACCATGAAGGACGGCACGCGTACACCTGCCGGTTGCACCTGAGCAGTAGGGTGCGGCCTCATGACGCACACCTCCGGTCCCGAACTGCGCCGCACGCTCGGTGTCGGTGACGCCGTGGTCATCGGTCTCGGCTCGATGGTGGGGGCCGGGATCTTCGCCGCTCTGGCACCCGCCGCGGACGCGGCCGGTTCCGGGCTGCTCCTCGGGCTGGCGGTCGCCGCCGTGGTCGCCTACTGCAACGCCACGTCGTCGGCGCGCCTCGCCGCCCTCTACCCGGCCTCGGGCGGCACGTACGTGTACGGGCGCGAGCGGCTCGGGGACTTCTGGGGTTACCTCGCGGGCTGGGCGTTCGTGGTCGGGAAGACGGCCTCCTGCGCGGCGATGGCCCTCACCGTGGGCGCCTACGTCTGGCCGGGGCAGGCGCACGCCGTGGCGGTGGCCGCCGTGGTGGCGCTGACCGCGGTGAACTACGGCGGTGTCCAGAAGTCCGCATGGCTGACGCGGGTGATCGTGGGTGTGGTCCTGGCCGTCCTCGCTTTCGTGGTGGTCGTGTGCCTGACGTCGGGGGAAGCCGATGCCGGGCGGCTGGGCCCCGGGGTCCCGGGCGGTGCCGGCGGGGTGTTGCAGGCAGCCGGTCTGCTGTTCTTCGCCTTCGCCGGGTACGCCCGTATCGCGACCCTCGCTGAGGAGGTCCGGGATCCGGCGCGCACCATCCCGCGGGCGATCCCGCTGGCCCTGGGCATCGCACTGGTCGTGTACGCGGCTGTCGCCGTGGCCGTCCTCTCGGTGCTGGGACCGGAGGGGCTGGGCGGGGCCACCGCGCCGCTCGCCGACGCGGTGCGGGCCGCCGGTGTTCCCTGGCTGGCGCCGGTGGTGCGGGTGGGTGCGGCGGTGGCCGCGCTGGGTTCGCTGCTCGCCCTGATCCTGGGGGTCTCACGGACGACACTGGCCATGGCCCGGGACCGGCATCTGCCGGGTGTCCTCGCCGTCGTGCACCCGCGGTTCCACGTGCCGCACCGGGCGGAGCTGGCCGTGGGCGCGGTGGTCGCCGTCCTGGCCGCCACGGTGGATGTGCGGGGCGCGATCGGGTTCTCCTCCTTCGGTGTGCTGGCGTACTACGCGGTGGCCAACGCGTCGGCCTGGACACTCGACTCACGGCCGGTGACGCGGGTGGTGCCGGCGGTGGGGTTCGCCGGGTGCCTGGTGCTGGCGTTCTCGCTGCCGTGGGTCTCGATGGCCGTGGGCGCGGGGGTACTGGTGGTGGGGGTGGCGGCCTACGGCGTGCGCCGGGGGCCGAGGGCGGGCCGCGACCGGTAGCCGTCGCGGGCCCGGGTGCGAGGGAAGCCGCGCTCGCCGACTGCGGCTGGTTTCCCAGGGGCGCCCGCCCCTCCCGGGCCTCGCTCTCCGGGACATCCCTCCGGAGAGCCGCGGTGGTCCCCGCAGAGCCCGGTCAGGGCACCGGCGCCCCGCAAGCCCGCGAAACCGGTCCAGGGGGCCAGGTCCGCCCTCTCGTTCTCCTCCTCGTGCCGGCCCGTGCCCCGGACCCGGGAGTGGAGCCGGTCCGTGAGGCCGGGCACGTCGAGGAACCGGGCGCGGTCGGGGCCGCCCGGGCCGGGTTCGAAGAGGAGGACGGTGGCCTGGGGGGAGCGGCGGTCCGCACAGGCGTACATGCCGCAGCCCCAGTGGGACATGGGCAGTATTCCCTCGGGCCAGGGCCAGTCAGGGTCCTCGCTGCCGCCCCCTCGGCGGGCGAGGTACTGGGCCACGGCGGCGGGTTCGCCGGAGGGCGTGCTGTCCAGCAGAGGCGGCAATCCGCACTCGGGGCCGAATCCGCCGTCCGCCCCGTACAGGGAGAACTCGGTGGGCAACGGGTACAGGGCGAAACCCGGCGTGGCCTCGGCACGCGCCGGGTGGCCGCGTCGATGGGGTCGGGGAGGGAGGGCCGGCCCCATGAGCGGGTGTCACGGGCCTTGTCCGCCACCTGTGTCAGCAACTGCTCGTGCTCGGTCATGGGTTCATGATGCGCGCCGCCGCTGACATGCGTGCGGGCCTGTGGACAACCTCCGGCCTGTGGACAACCCTGGGCCGTGACGTGGTCGAGGGATGCGCCTTCGGGCTGGTCAGCGCTGTGTGAACGGCTGGTCGGTGCGCACGATCTCCCGGCCCAGCGGGAACAGTGAGACCGGGATCAGCTTGAAGTTGGCGATGCCGAGCGGGATTCCGACGACCGTCACGCACAGGGCGATGCCGGTGAGGATGTGGCCGAGCGCCAACCACCAGCCCGCGAGGAGCAGCCACAGCACGTTGACGAGGAAGGAAGGGGCTCCCGCGTCCCGGTGTTCGACCGTCGTGTACCCGAAGGGCCACAGGGCGTAGACGCCGATGCGGAACGCGGCGACGCCGAAGGGGATGCCGATGACCGTGATGCAGAGCAGCACGCCCGCGAGCAGGTAGCCGAGGAACAGCCAGAAGCCGCTGACGACGAGCCATATGAGATTCAGGATCGTCTTCACTGGTGGTGACCTGCCATCTTCTCGAGCCGGGCGATGCGTTCCGCCATCGGCGGGTGGGTGGAGAACATCTTCGAGAGCCCTTGGCCCGGGCGGAACGGATTGGCGATCATCATGTGGCTGGCCGTCTCGATACGGGGCTCGGGGGGCAGGGGGAGCTGCTTGGCGCCGTGTTCCAGTTTGCGCAGGGCTCGGGCGAGAGCGAGCGGATCGCCGGTGAGCTGGGCGCCGGAGGCGTCGGCCTCGTACTCCCGGGAGCGGCTGACGGCCAGCTGGATGAGGGACGCGGCGAGCGGCCCGAGGATCATGATCAGCAGCATGCCGAGGAGGCCGGGGCCGTCGTCGTCGTCCGAGCGGCCGATCGGTATCAGCCAGGCGAAGTTGACCAGGAACATGATCACGGAGGCGAGGGCTCCGGCGACCGAGGAGATCAGGATGTCGCGGTTGTGGACGTGGCTGAGCTCGTGGCCGATGACACCGCGCAGCTCCCGCTCGTCGAGCAGGCGCAGGATGCCTTCGGTGCAGCACACGGCGGCGTTGCGCGGATTGCGGCCGGTGGCGAAGGCGTTGGGGGCCTCGGTCGGAGAGATGTACAGACGCGGCATGGGCTGGCGGGCCTGGGTGGAGAGCTCGCGGACCATGCGGTACAGCCCCGGGGCCTCGAACTCGCTCACCGGGCGGGCGCGCATCGCGCGCAGGGCCAGCTTGTCGCTGTTCCAGTACGCGTACGCGTTGGTGCCCAACGCGATCAGGACGGCGACGACGAGCCCCGTGCGGCCGAAGAAGCTTCCGATGACGATGATGAGTGCGGACAGTCCCCCGAGGAGGACCGCTGTCCTGAGCCCATTGTGCCGGCGGTGCACGGTACGCCCTCCAAATCGTGCGACAGGGGGGACCCTCGCTTGCTGGTCTTCCTTCTGGCCTGCACTGTCCACCGGTCTGGTGGTGTCACGTCCAGTGGACCCTCCTGTACCGGTCAACGCCAGGCGCGGGGCACTAGTTCCCTTGTGCGCGTGGTGGCACATGTCAACCGTCCGGGTGACGCCCCGTCCCGCGCGTTCCCGGGCCGCGCGCGCGTGGGCGTCGGGTGCCTCCACGCGCGCGTCGGGCGGGTCCCGGTGGTCAGAAGAGCCCGGTGCCGGTGAAACGCAGGACCAGCTGGGGGGCGCCGGACAGGGCGATGCCGAGGACGCCGGTCAGGGCGAGGGCGGCGGTGAGGGGGACGGTGAGCCGGTGCTTCACCGGCTCACCCTCGGGGGCGCGGAACAGCAGGGCCGTCCACCGGAGGTAGTAGACCAGCGCGATGACGACGTTGACGGCCATGACGACGGCGAGCCAGCCCAGTCCGGCGTCGACGGCCGCGGAGAACACGGTGACCTTGGCGAAGAGGCCGATGACGCCCGGCGGGAGTCCGGCGAGGCAGAGCAGGAAGAAGCCCAGGAGGAGCGCGGTGAGAGGGTTGGAGGCGTACAGGCCGCGGTAGTCGGCGACGCGGTTGAGCCGGTGCGCGCGGCCGACGAGGGCGGCCACGGCGAACGCTCCCAGGTTCACGGCGCCGTACATGAGGGCGTAGGCGACGGTGGAGCCGATCGACCCCTCGGCGTCGCGGGAGTACGCGGCGGCGGCGATCGGCACCAGGAGGTAGCCGGCCTGGCCGACGGACGACCAGGCGAGGAGGCGTACCGCGCTGTACGCGCGCGTGGCCTGCTGTCCAAGGGCGCCCACGTTGCCGACGGTCATGGTGAGGGCGGCCAGCGCGGCGAGGGCCGGACCCCAGACGTCGGCGTACGACGGGAGGGCGACGACGGTGACGAGGACGAGCCCGGAGAAACCGACGACCTTGCCGATGACCGACAGGTAGGCGGCGACGGGCAGGGGGGCGCCCACGTAGGTGTCGGGGACCCAGAAGTGGAAGGGGGCGGCGGCGGACTTGAAGGCGAAGCCGACGAGGGTCAGGACGACGCCGGTCTGCGTGAGGGTGTGGAGCTGTCCGTCGACGTGCTGGACGCGCTCGGCGACCAGGGTGAGGTGGAGGGTCCCGGTGGCGGCGTAGACGAAGCTGACGCCCAGCAGGCTGACCGCG
The DNA here is from genome assembly GCF_041380215.1 of Streptomyces pimonensis. Taxonomy (NCBI): domain Bacteria; kingdom Bacillati; phylum Actinomycetota; class Actinomycetes; order Kitasatosporales; family Streptomycetaceae; genus Streptomyces; species Streptomyces pimonensis. The sequence goes on along the minus strand of NZ_JAHWZY010000001.1, from coordinate 232,456 downwards.
GTGGCGGTGACGGAGGACAGGAAGAACTTCAGGGCCGCTTCGGAGGACTTCCGGTCCCCGTGCCGCAGGCCGACCAGGGCGAAGGCGGGCAGGGAGGCGACCTCCAGGGCGACGACGAGGGTCGCGAGGTCGCGGGAGGCGGGCAGGAGGGCGGCGCCGGCCGCGGAGGAGAGGAACAGGAACCAGTACTCGCCCTCGGGGAGCCGTTTTCCCTCGTCCTTCAGGGCGGTGACCGACAGGAGGGCTGCCAGGAGGGCGCCGCCGAGGACCAGGAACTGGATGACGAGGGTGAAGCGGTCCGCGGTGTAGCTGCACACCCCTTCGTCGCCGACCAGGCAGAAGGTGCTGCGGTCGGCGTCGAGGAGGGGGAGCAGCATGAGCGTGGCGACGGCGAGTCCGGCCACCGAGAGCCGGCCGAGGAGCGGCTTCCTGGCCTCGCTCACGAAGAGGTCGGCGACGAGGACGACGAGTGCGGCGACCGCCGCGATGGTGGGCGGCGCGATGGCCAGCCAGTCGACGGACTGGACGAGGGAGCTCATCGGGTGCCTCCTGCGAGGAGCTGCTGCACGGCCGGGTCGGTCAGTCCGAGGAGGGTCTTCGGCCAGAGCCCGGCGACGACGGTGAGGACGACGAGCGGGATCCAGGCCGCGAACTCGTGGGAGCGCACGTCGGTGAGGCGCGGGGTCTCCTGGGGTGCGGCGCCCATGCAGACCCTGCGGACCACGAGCAGCAGGTAGGCGGCCGTCAGCAGGGTGCCGAACGCGCCGACGGCCATGAAGGTGAGGAAGGCGGGGCGGCTGAGGCCCTCGGCGGGGTCGAAGGCGCCGAACAGGGCGAGCATCTCGCCCCAGAATCCGGCGAGGCCGGGCAGGCCGAGGGAGGCGACGGCGGCGAAGGCGAGCAGGCCGCCCAGGCGCGGGGCCCTGCCGTAGAGGGCTGCGCCGGTCTCCTTCGCGAGGGCGTCGAGGTCGGTGCTGCCGGTGCGGTCCTTGAGGGCGCCGACCAGGAAGAACAGCAGGCCGGTGATGAGGCCGTGGGCGACGTTGGCGAACAGGGCGCCGTTGACGCCGGTCGGGGTCATGGTCGCAATGCCGAGGAGGACGAAGCCCATGTGGCCGACGGAGGAGTAGGCGATGAGGCGTTTGAGGTCGCCCTTCGCGCCCCGCTTGGCGAGGGCCAGGCAGGCGAGGGATCCGTAGACGACGCCGACGACGGCGAACGCGGCGAGGTACGGCGCGAAGGTGCGGAAGCCGTCCGGCGCGGCGGGCAGCAGGACGCGCACGAAACCGTACGTGCCCATCTTCAGCAGGACGCCGGCCAGCAGGACGGAGCCGACGGTCGGGGCGGCGGTGTGGGCGTCGGGCAGCCAGCTGTGCAGCGGCCACATCGGGGTCTTGACCGCGAGCCCGATCCCGATCGCCAGTACGGCGACGACCTGCACGGATGCGGTCAGTGACCGGCCGTTGTCAGTGGCGAGTGCCACCATGTCGAATGTGCCCGCCTCGATTCCGATCAGGAGCAGGCCGAGCAGCATGACCACGGAGCCGAGCAGCGTGTAGAGGATGAACTTCCAGGCGGCCCCGGCCCGGCCCTCGCCGCCCCAGCGGGCGATGAGGAAGTACATCGGGACGAGGACCGTCTCGAAGGCGAGGAAGAACAGGATCAGGTCGAGGACGGCGAAGGTCGCGAGGGTGCCGGACTCGAGGACGAGCAGCAGGGCGACGAAGGCCTTCGGGGACGGCCCCGTGGGCGGCTTGAAGTACGAGTGGAGCGCGCAGAGGAAGGTCAGCAGCGCGGTCAGGACCAGAAGGGGGAGGGAGATGCCGTCGGTGCCGAGGTGGATGCGCACGTCCAGTGCGGGGATCCAGCTGATGTCGGTCGTGGCCTGCATCCTCGACGGCTGGTCGTGGTCGAAGCCGAGCGCGAGGACGATCGCCGCGACGAGGACCGCGCCGGTGACGGTCGCGCCGTGGCGGAGCACCGCCTGGTCGGGTGACTTCCCCTTCAGTCCGGGCGGGGCCGGCAGGAGGGCGGCGGCGGCGCCGAGGAGCGGGCCGACGACGAGGAACGCCAGGAGGAACTGCATCACGGACTCGTTGATATCGATCACGCCTGCTCACGCTCCCGTGGCGACGAGGACGGCGGCGACCGCGAGGACGACGGTGCCGGCGAGCAGCGCGCTCACATAGGTCTGCAGATTGCCGGTCTGGGCCCGTCGTACGGCGGCGCCGAGCCAGCGGGGCAGCGTGCCCGCGCCGCGTACGTAGGTTTCGACGACCTCGCGGTCGAGGAACCGCACGAGGCTCGCGCCGGCCCGGACCGGGCGGACGAGGAGCGCCGTGTACAGGGCGTCCAGATGGAAGCCGGCGGCCGCGGGGCGGTGCAGCGGGCCGAGCAGCAGTCGTCCGGGGTCCGACGGGTCGGGTGCGTACGCGATGTCCCCGTAGGCCGGTTCGTGGGTGGCGACGGCCTCCGTCTCGACCAGCCCGGCGTCGCCCCCGGGGTGGGCGGCGACGGTGCCGAGGGGGACACGGGCCGCCGCGTGTGCGGTGGTGTGCCGCCAGGTGGCGTAGGTGATGATGCCGCCGGCCAGGGCCGCTCCCGTGCCGAGCACGGAGGTGGTGAGGGTCGGGGTCAGGTCGTGGCCGTCGAACCAGTGGGGCAGCGCGCGGAAGGCGAGACCGCCGAGTGCGAGGGACGGTACGGCGAGCACCCACAGCACCACGGTCATCGTCAGTGGCTGCCTGCCGTGGTCGGGTGCCTCGGCGCCGTACCCGCAGAAGGCCAGCAGCCACAGGCGCATCGCGTACGCGGCGGTCAGCAGGGCGGTGACGAGGCCGGCGAGGAGGACGATCCAGCCCGCCGCGGCGGGCGCGTGTCCGGTGTTGTGGCCGGTGACGACGTGCTCGGCGGCCCCGAGGACGGCCTCCTTGGAGAAGAAGCCGCTGAACGGCGGGATCGCGGCGAGGGCGAGGAGCGCCACGGTCATCGTCCAGTAGGCGTCGGGGGCCCGGTCCCGCAGGCGGCCCATGCGGGACATGGCGGCCAGCGAGTTGGTGCCGGCGGCGTGGATGATCACGCCGGCCGCGAGGAACAGCAGCGCCTTGAAGGCGCCGTGGGACAGGAGGTGGAAGACGGCGGCACCGCGGTCGGCGACGGCGAGGGCGCCGGTCATGTAGCCGAGCTGACCGATCGTCGAGTAGGCGAGGACGCGTTTGATGTCGTCCTGGGCGAGCGCGGCGAGCGCCGAGCCGGCCATGGTCACGGCGGCCATGACGGCGAGGACGGTCATCGCGGCCCGCGAGGCCTCGAAGAGCGGGAGGAGACGGGCGATGAAGTAGACACCGGCGGCGACCATGGTCGCGGCGTGGATCAGCGCGGAGACGGGGGTGGGGCCCGCCATCGCGTCGGGGAGCCAGGTGTGCAGCGGGAACTGCGCCGACTTGCCGGCCACGCCCGCCAGGAGCAGCAGGACGACGAGCGTGGGGTGCTCGATGCCGCCGTTCTCGACGGCGCCGAGGATCCGGGTGATCCGGAAGGACCCGGCGTCGGTGGCCAGGGCGAACAGGCCGATGAGGAAGGGGACGTCGCCGAGCTTGGTGACCAGGAAGGCCTTGAGGGAGGCGGCGCGGGCCTCGGGGGTCTCCCAGTAGTGGCCGACGAGGAAGTAGGAGCAGATGCCCATGACCTCCCAGCCGACCAGCAGCACCATCAGATCGCCGGAGTGGACGACCAGGAGCATCGCGGAGGTGAACAGGGAGACGAGGGCGGCGTAGGAGGGGTAGCGCGGGTCGTCGCGCAGGTAGCCCGCCGAGTAGATCTGCACGCAGGCGGCGACGGCGGTGACCAGGACGGCGGTCAGCGCGGCGAATCCGTCGACGTACAGGGCGAGTTCGATCGGGACCGAGCCGGTGGGGGTGAGCTCGGTCACGGCGTCGACGGCCTGGCCCCCGCCCTGGCGCCAGGCGACCGTGGCGGCGAGTGCGAGGGAGACGAGCGTCGGCAGGACGGCGAGCGGGCGGACGAAGCCGGGAGCCGCGCGGCCCAGGAGCAGCCCGGCGAGCGCGCCGAGGAACGGAAGGAGGGGGACGAGGACGGCGAGGGTGGTCGTGGTCACGCGGTGGCCTCGGTCTTCTCGCCGGCCGTCCGGGGCGTGGAGGTTTCGCGGCCGGCGGCGCTGTCGGAGCCGTCGGGCTCGTGGCCCTCGGCGGTGTCGCGGAGCTTGTCGATGTCCGAGGTGCCGCGGTTGCGGTACACGGCGAGGACGATCGCCAGGCCGATGCCGATCTCGGCGGCGGCGATGGCGATGGTGAACAGGGTCAGGGCCTGGCCGGAGTGCAGGCTCTCCTCGGCGGTCCGGCTGAGCCAGATGTCGAAGGCGACCAGGTTCAGGTTGACGGCGTTGAGCATCAGCTCGACCGACATCAGGACCAGGATCGCGTTGCGACGGGCGAGGACGCCGTACAGGCCGGTGCAGAAGAGGAGGGCGGACAGGACGGCGGGATAGGCGAGGTACATCAGCGGGCCCCTTCCGTGCCGCGCCGGGTGTCCGTCGCGCCGGACGCGGCGCCGGCCTTCGCCGTGCGGGACAGGACGATCGCGCCGACGAGGGCGGCGAGGAGGAGGACGGAGAGGGCCTCGAAGGGGAGGACCCAGTGCTGGAAGAGACTCGCTCCGGTGACGTCCGTGGAGCCGGCGGGGGTGCCGTCCAGGTCGATCCAGGTGGTGCGGAAGGCGTCGACGACGACCCAGACCAGGGCCGCCGCGGCGGCGCCGGCCACGGTGAGGGCGATCCAGCGGTTGCCGGAGTCGGCGTCCGGTGAGCGGCCGATGGGCGCCCTGGTGAGCATGAGCCCGAACAGGAGGAGGACGACCACGGAACCGACGTAGATGAGGACCTGCACCCAGGCGATGAACTCGGCGGTGAGCAGGAGGTACTCGACGGCGAGGCCGCCGAGGGCCACCACCAGCCACAGGGCCGCGTGCACCAGCTGCCGGGTGGTGACGGTGATGACGGCGGCCCCGAAGGTGACCAGGCCGACGAGGAGGAAGGCGATCTCCACCCCGGTCGGGGAGAGGAAGCCGCGGGACTCGGCCGCCAGGTTCACGGTGTCGGCCGCGAGGTCGCCGAGAGTCGCTGCGGGGGTCATTCCCTGCCCTCCTGCCGTGGCTGGTCCGCCTGCTGCTTCGACTCGCCCGCCGGTCGTGCGGGCGACTCGGCGGCGCGGGCCTGTTCGTCGGCGTGCGGCTCGGTGCCGGCCGAGGGCGCCGGGGGCGGGGCCGCCGTCTCCGCGGCCCGGACGGTGGCCGACTTCTCGGCGGTCCTGCGGGCGGCGGCGAGCTCCTTCGGCTCCTCGGCGCCGGGGTCGAGGGCGGGCGGGGCCGGGACGGTCCACATCCACTCGCGGAGCTTGTCGCGCTCGTGGGTGAGGTCACGGATGTCGGTCTCGGCGTACTCGAACTCCGGGGACCAGAACAGGGCGTCGAAAGGGCAGACCTCGATGCAGATGCCGCAGTACATGCACAGGGAGAAGTCGATGGCGAAGCGGTCGAGGACGTTGCGGCTGCGTTCGCGGCCGCCGGGGGCCGTCGCCGGGACCGTCTCCTTGTGGGAGTCGATGTAGATGCACCAGTCCGGGCACTCGCGGGCGCACAGCATGCAGACCGTGCAGTTCTCCTCGAACAGGCCGATCACTCCGCGGGTGCGGGGCGGGAGGTCGGGCTGGGTGTCCGGGTACGGGGCGGTGACGGACTTCTTCGTCATCGTCCGCAGGGTGACGGCCAGGCCCTTGGCCAGGCCGGAGCCGGGGATCGGGGCCATCAGAGGAACACCACCTTGACGACGCCGGTGAGGGCGATCTGGGCGAGGGACAGGGGGACGAGGAGGGTCCAGGAGAACTTCTGGAGCTGGTCCTCCCGCATGCGGGGGCAGGTGACGCGGAGCCAGATGACGACGAAGGCGAGGACCGCGGTCTTCAGCAGGGTCCAGACCCAGCCGAGCCCGTCGGCACCCCAGGGGCCGTGCCAGCCGCCCAGGAAGAGGACGGTGGTCAGACCGCACAGGACGACGATCCCGGCGTACTCGGCGAGGAGGAAGAGGGCGAAGCGCAGGCCGGTGTACTCGGTGTACGCGCCGAAGATGATCTCCGAGTCGGCGACCGGCATGTCGAAGGGCGGGCGCTGGAGTTCGGCGAGGCCGGCGACGAAGAAGACGAGCGCGCCGGTGATCTGCCAGGGCAGCCACCACCACTCGAACGCGTCGAGGATGCCGACGAGGGAGACGGTGCCGGCCGCCATCGCCACCGAGGCGGCGGTGAGCAGCATCGGGAGTTCGTAGGAGAGCAGCTGGGCGGCGGTGCGCAGGCCGCCGAGGAGGGAGAACTTGTTGGCGGAGGCCCAGCCGGCCATCAGGGAGCCGAGGACGCCGACCCCCATGACGGCGAGGACGAAGAACACACCCGCGTCGATCACCTGGCCGACCGCGCCCTCACCCGGTCCGACCGGGACGGCGAGCAGGACGAGGAGGTACGGCAGGAGGGCGACGGCGGGGGCGAGCTGGAAGATACGCCGGTCCGCGCCGGCCGGGACCACGTCCTCCTTCTGCGCGAACTTCACGCCGTCGGCGATGAGCTGGGCCCAGCCGTGGAAGCCGCCGGCGTACATCGGGCCGAGGCGGCCCTGCATGTGGGCCATCACCTTGTGCTCGGTCTGCCCCACGATCAGGGGGAGGGTGAGGAAGACGACGAACACGGCCAGGAGCCGCAGGGCGACGTCGAGCACGTCGTTCACCGCGGGCCTCCTGAGGGGTCTTCGGGGGTGGGGTTCTCGGGGTCGCTCCCGGTCTCCGAGCGGGGCTCGGGGGTCGCGTCGGCGTCGGACCCGGTGCCGGCTTCGGGCTCCGAGCCGGTGTCCGCAGCAGCGTCCCCCGGGGCCTCACGGGCCGGGCCGGCGTCGGGCTCCGCCCCCGCGCCGGGTCGGGTGAAGGCGGGGCGGGCGTGGTGCCAGGGAGCGTCCGGGCTGCGGGGAGCGGCGGGAGGCCTTCGGTCCCGGCGGTCCTCGGCGGGCACGGGGGCGGACGCGTCGCCCGCTGCCGCGGGTTCGCCGGACGGCTCCGGAGCCCGCGGGGTGGCGCGCCGGCTCGCGGACCCCTCGGACTCGGCGCGCGCCCGGCGGGGGCCGTCGGCTGCCGAAGCACCGGAACGCTGCGACGCCGACCCCTCACTCGCGCTCCGCGCACGCCGCACGGGGGCGGCGGTCGGCCCGGAGGACGCCCCCGCGGCCTGGCTCGCGGGCCCCTCCGCCGCCGTGCGGGTGCGGCGGGGCGGGGGCGTGGGCTGGGCGGGCGCCTCCGGGGCGGCCGACTGGCTCGTCGAGCCCTCCGCCGCCGTACGCGCCCGGCGGGGGCCGTCGGCTGCCGCCCGTGTCGCGCCTGCCGCCGTCCTGCCCGTGCCCCGGGCCGGGCGGGCCGTGGCCGGGGGGAGCCGGCCCTTGAGGGGGCCCCATTCGTTCGGGTCGGGGACGCCCGGGGGAAGCATCTGGCGGCGCTTGGGGCCGCCGTGCGCCGCGCCCGCGGCGGGCTCCCCGGGTTCCTTGGCCCCGGGCCAGGCCTTGGCGACCCGGGCCGCGAGGACGAAGTCCTTGCGCAGGGGGTGGCCCTCGAAGCCGTCCGGCAGGAGGAGGTGGTCCAGGCCCGGGTGGCCCGTGAAGTCGACGCCGAACATCTCGTGCGTCTCGCGTTCGTGCCAGGCCGCGCCCGCGTAGACGTCCACGGCGGAGGGCAGCACCGGGGCCTCGTGCGGCACCGTGGTGCGCAGCAACAGGCGCCGTACCGGGGCCAGGGCGGCGACGTGCGCCGTGACGCGGAACCCGGCGCCGGGTTCGTCGACCGCGCTCAGCCAGTCGAAGAAGGTACAGCCGACCCGGTCGCGCGCGGCCTCCAGCGCGGTGATCCAGGAGGCGGGCGGTACGTCGACGGTCAGGACGCCGTACGACTCCTCCGCCGTGGCCTGCGCACCGAACAGTTCCCCGGTGTCGGCGGGGAGCCAGCCGACCGCGGTCATCGGCCCTCCCCCTCCCCGGACGGCGCCGGCGGCCGGACCAGCCCGCTCTGCAGCGCCGCCGCGGACGGCCGCGCGCCGCCGGGTCCGTAGCGCTCCCCCAGCGACTCCCGTGCGATCTTCTCCTGGAGCTTCAGGATCCCCTGGAGCAGCGCCTCGGGCCGGGGCGGGCAGCCGGGGACGTAGACGTCGACCGGGATGATCTGGTCCACGCCCTTGGTGACGGAGTAGGAGTCCCAGTACGGGCCGCCGCAGTTGCTGCACGCGCCGAAGGAGATGACGTACTTGGGCTCGGGCATCTGCTCGTACAGGCGCTTCACCGCGGGCGCCATCTTGTCCGTGACCGTGCCGGAGACGACCATCAGGTCGGCCTGGCGCGGTCCGGGAGCGAAGGGGATGACGCCGAGACGGATGAAGTCGTGGCGGGCCATCGACGCGGCGATGAACTCGATCGCGCAGCAGGCGAGGCCGAAGTTGAAGACCCACAGCGAATAGCGGCGGCCCCAGTTGAGGACCACCTTCATCGGCTCGGGGGCCAGTCGGGCGAGCGCGCCGAGCCGCTTCGGTTCCGGGAGCAGGACGGGCTCGGGGGCGGCGGGGTTCACGTCCATGTCAGGACGCCCTTCTTGTATGCGTACAGCAGACCCACGGCGAGGAAGCCGAGGAAGACGAACATCTCCACGAGGGTGGTCGCGCCGTAGCCGTCGGCGGCGAAGACGGTCGCCCAGGGGAAGAGGAAGATCGAGTCGACGGCGAAGATCACGTAGAGGAAGGCGTAGACGTAGTAGCGGACCTGGGTGTGGGCCCAGCCCTCGCCGACGGGGTCGACTCCGCACTCGTACGTCAGGAGCTTCTCGGGCGTGGGGACCACCGGCCGCAGCAGGCGTCCCGCCCCGAAGGCGACGGCGACGAACAGCAGGCCGACGACGGCGAGCAGTCCGACGACCGAGTAGGACTGGAAGTAGTCCGCCGCGACCACGGTCGTTTCCCGCACGTCCGCCCCTCACTCCCTTGATCGGCGCCCTGGCCCGTGTCTGTGCCGTGCCCGTGATCCGTGCCGGCGAACGTCACGGATCGACGATCTGTACGCACGGGAGTCTAGAGCCTGATAAATGCACCGTAAGCAGCCCGTCACCGCTCGGCATGCGGGGTGGGGTTTTCCCCAGTGCCTCCTGGCGGTCCACCTCATGGCGCGGGCCCCCGGCTCCGGGCACGCTATGCCCATGACCGAACCCCTCCCGAGTCCCGGCACGCCCGTGACGGCAGTCCTGGAACCGGCCGGACGCGGCGACCGCCCGCCGCCGGCCCGCTTCGCGTACGACGTGCACACCTGGAAGGAGATCGCCCACCTCCTGGCGAACCTGCCGGCGTCGCTGGCCGGCTTCGTCTACACGGTGACCATGCTGTCCACCGGTGCCGGGCTGACCGTGACGGTGATCGGGTTCCCGCTGCTCGCGCTCGGGCTGATGGGCTCCCGGCTGCTGGGCAGGATGGAGCGGGCGCGGGCGAGGGGACTGCTCGGGGTGCGGGTGGAGGAGCCGAGCCGGCTGCCGTGGGGCGGTGGTGCCGGCGGGTTCTGGCAGCCGCTGTGGATGGCGCTGCGGGACCCGGTGGGCTGGCGCACGGTCCTGTACGGGCTGATACGGCTGCCGTGGGGTGTCCTCACCTTCACCGTCACGCTGACCGGTCTGTTCGTGCTGTGGCCGGTGCTGCCGTTCGTCGTGCGGGGCCTGGCCAACGCCGACCGGGCGATGGTGCGCGGCCTGCTGTCGCCCTCCGACGAACTGGAGCGGCGCATCGCCGAGCTGGAGTCCGACCGGGGCGTGGTGGTCGACACGGCGGCGGCGGACCTGCGGCGCATCGAGCGCGATCTGCACGACGGGGCGCAGGCCCGGCTGGTCAATCTGGCGATGGGTCTGGGACTGGCCAAGGAGAAGCTGCTGGAGGACCCCGACGCCGCGGCCTCCATGGTCGAGGAGGCGCACGGCGAGGTGAAGCTGGCGTTGCAGGAGCTGCGGGACCTGGCCCGCGGCATCCATCCCGCGGTCCTGACCGACCGGGGGCTGGACGCCGCGCTGTCCTCGGTCGCCTCGCGCTGCACGGTGCCGGTGAAGGTGACGGTCGACCTCGACGAGCGGCCGGCCGCCGCCATCGAGGGCATCGCCTACTTCACCGTCTCGGAGCTGCTGCAGAACATCAGCAAGCACAGCCGGGCCCGCTCGGCCTCGGTGGAGGTGTGGCGGTCGGAGGGCCGACTGTTCATCCAGGTGTGGGACGACGGGCGCGGGGGCGCGAGCCTGGACGGCGGGACGGGCATGCGCGGTCTCGCCGACCGGATGGGCGCGGTGGACGGGCTGTTCGTCGTGGACTCGCCGGAGGGCGGTCCGACGACGGTGACGGCGGAGCTGCCGTGGCGTGACCGCTCCGGTGCCCTGGCCGGGGACGCGGGCAGGACCGGGAGGACGGCCGGGAAGGCGTCCGTCCGCGGCCGGGGGTAGGGAAAACCCCCCGACCAAGACTGCGACGTCCTCCATGGTCCGCCGACCTGCGGCGGAGGAGTCTGGAGGTACGACAGCACAGCCGCCGGACGAGGAGAAGGACGAAGCCGATGGCCACGGACTACGGACAGGGTTACGGGCTCCCCGCGGAGCCCGGACACCCCGGGCACGCCGGGGGACGGCGGCGCCGGCTGCCGGCCGCCCTGCGGGCGCCGGTCGAGGGACGCGCCTGGCGCGAGCTGGGATACGTGCTGCTGAGCCTGCCGATCAGCATCCTGCTGTTCACCTACGCGGTCACGATGGTGTCGCTGGGGGCGGGCCTGCTGGTGACGTTCCTCGGTGTCCCGGTGCTGGCGGCGGCGCTCGCCGGCTGCCGCGGGTTCGGGGCGGTGGAACGGGCGCGGGCGCGGGGGCTGCTGGACCTGGAGGTGGCCGAGCCGGAGCCGCTGCGGACGAGGCGGCAGGGGTTCACGGCGTGGATCGGGGGCGTGCTCAGGAGCGGCGCCTCCTGGCGGGCCCTGCTGTACGCGGTGCTGCAGCTGCCGTGGGCGGTGCTCTCCTTCGTCGTCGGCGTGACCGTCTGGTCGGTGGGCTGGTCGCTGCTGACGTATCCGCTGTGGTTCTGGGTCTTCCCGATGTACGCCGGGCAGGACGGCATACAGCTGTACGGGGACGAGCACCACCGGATCTATCTGGACAACCCGTTCGAGGTCGCGGTGACCGCGGGGGTGGGTCTGCTGTTCACCCTCGCCACGCCGTGGATCGTACGGGCGCTGACGATGGTGGACCGGGTGATGGTGCACGGGCTGCTGGGACCGTCGCGGCTGGCCACCCGGGTGGTGGAGCTGGAGTCGGACCGCGGGGTCGTGGTGGACACGGCGGCGGCGGACCTGCGGCGCATCGAGCGCGATCTGCACGACGGGGCGCAGGCCCGGCTGGTGGCTCTGGCCATGGACCTGGGGCTGGCGAAGGAGAAGCTGCGGGAGGATCCGCAGACCGCGGCGCGGATGGTGGACGAGGCGCACGGCGAGGTGAAGACGGCGCTGCAGGAGCTGCGGGACCTGGCCCGCGGCATCCACCCCGCGGTCCTGACCGACCGGGGGCTGGACGCCGCGCTGTCCTCGGTCGCCTCGCGGTGCGCGGTGCCGGTGCGGGTGGAGGTGGACCTGGCGGAGCGGCCCGCGTCGGCCATCGAGGGCATCGCCTACTTCACCGTCTCGGAGCTCCTGCAGAACATCAGCAAGCACAGCCGGGCCCGCTCGGCCTCGGTGGAGGTGTGGCGGACGGAGAACCGGCTGATGCTCCAGGTCGTGGACGACGGCGTGGGCGGCGCCGAGGCGTCCGAGGGATCCGGACTGGCCGGGCTGGCGGAGCGGCTGGACGCGGTGGACGGGGTCCTGGTGGTGGACTCCCCGGCGGGCGGTCCGACGCGGGTGACCGCCGAGCTGCCGTGGCGGACGGAGCCGACGCGGTGAGCGCGGGCTGAGACCGGCGGGGGGGTGCGGGACCGCGGTCCCGCACCCGCCCGTCTCGACGGCACCCCCGATCCCGACGCCCCGTCACGTCCTCCGCCGGATGCTGGAATGCTGGACCCGATGACCGGGTCCGCCACAGGGGCGGGCCCGGATCAGGGGCGCGGGGAGCCGAGGAACGTGGAGGACAGGGTGCGGGTGGTCATCGCCGAGGATTCGGTGCTGCTGCGGGAGGGCCTGACCCGGCTGCTGACCGACCGTGGGCACGAGGTCGTGGCCGGTGTCGGTGACGGCGACGCGCTGATCAGGACCATCGCCGAACTGGACGGGGAGGACCTGCTCCCGGACGTCGTGGTGGCCGACGTGCGGATGCCGCCGACGCACACGGACGAGGGGGTGCGGGCCGCGGTGCAGCTGCGCAGGACGCATCCCGGCGTCGGGGTGCTGGTGCTGTCGCAGTACGTGGAGGAGCGCTACGCCACGGAGCTGCTCGCGGGTTCCAGCCGTGGCGTCGGTTACCTGCTCAAGGACCGGGTGGCCGAGGTCCGCGAGTTCGTGGACGCGGTGGTGCGCGTGGCCCGGGGCGGCACGGCCCTGGATCCCGAGGTGGTCGCGCAGCTGCTGGGGCGCAGCCGCAAGCAGCACGTGCTCGCGGGACTCACCCCGCGTGAGCGGGAGGTCCTGGGGCTGATGGCGGAGGGCCGGACGAACTCGGCGATCGCCCGGCAGCTGGTGGTCAGCGACGGCGCCGTGGAGAAGCACGTCAGCAACATCTTCCTGAAGCTGGGGCTGTCCCCGAGCGACGGTGACCACCGGCGGGTGCTGGCCGTTCTCACCTACCTCAACTCCTGAGCGGGGGCGTCTCGACGTTGTGTCCACCATGCGAATGACCCGGAGAAGGCGCCCCTCACGGACGTAGGGTTTATGCGGGGAAGGCCTGCGGGAAGGCCGTCCCGGACAGCCGCCCTCGAGGAGGTCCAGTTCAGTGACCAGTCAGGTCAGCAGCACAGCGGAACAGGCCGACGGAGCAGCCGTAGGGGAGCAGCGCACAGTGGCGGGCAGGAAGGACGTCCGTCGGCTCGACCGGGTGATCATCAGGTTCGCGGGGGACTCGGGTGACGGTATGCAGCTCACCGGTGACCGTTTCACCTCGGAGACCGCGTCGTTCGGCAACGACCTCTCCACGTTGCCGAACTTCCCGGCCGAGATCCGCGCGCCCGCCGGCACCCTGCCCGGTGTGTCGTCCTTCCAGCTCCACTTCGCCGACCACGACATCCTCACCCCCGGCGACGCGCCGAACGTGCTGGTGGCGATGAACCCGGCCGCGCTGAAGGCCAACATCGCCGATCTGCCGCGCGGGGCGGAGATCATCGTCAACACGGACGAGTTCACCAGGCGGGCGATGCAGAAGGTCGGCTACGACAGCAGCCCGCTGGAGGACGGCTCGCTGGACGGCTACAGCCTGCACCCGGTACCGCTGACCACGCTGACCGTGGAGGCGCTCAGGGAGTTCGGCCTCACCCGCAAGGAGGCCGAGCGCAGCAAGAACATGTTCGCCCTCGGGCTGCTGAGCTGGATGTACCACCGGCCCACCGAGGGCACGGAGAGGTTCCTGCGGGCCAAGTTCGCCGGGAAGCCCGGCATCGCCGCCGCCAACATCGCGGCCTACCGGGCGGGGTGGAACTTCGGCGAGACGACGGAGGACTTCGCCGTCTCCTACGAGGTCGCCCCCGCCGCCACCGCCTTCCCGCCGGGTGTGTACCGCAACATCTCCGGCAACCTGGCCCTGTCCTACGGACTGATCACCGCCTCCCGCCAGGCGGGGCTGCCGCTCTACCTCGGCTCCTACCCGATCACCCCGGCCTCGGACATCCTGCACGAGCTGAGCCGGCACAAGAACTTCGGCGTGCGGACCTTCCAGGCCGAGGACGAGATCGCCGGCATCGGCGCGGCGCTGGGTGCGGCCTTCGGCGGTTCGCTCGCGGTCACCACCACCTCCGGGCCGGGTGTGGCGCTGAAGTCCGAGACCATCGGGCTCGCCGTCTCGCTGGAGCTGCCGCTGCTGATCGTGGACATCCAGCGCGGCGGTCCCTCCACCGGGCTGCCGACCAAGACCGAGCAGGCGGACCTGCTGCAGGCGATGTACGGCCGCAACGGCGAGGCGCCGGTCCCGGTGGTCGCGCCCCGCACCCCGGCCGACTGCTTCGACGCCGCCCTGGAGGCGGCCCGCATCGCCCTCGCCTACCGCACGCCGGTGTTCCTGCTCTCCGACGGCTACCTCGCCAACGGCAGCGAGCCCTGGCGCGTCCCGGACCTCCAGGAGCTGCCGGACCTGACCGTGCGGTTCGCGCAGGGGCCGAACCACGTCCTGGACGACGGCACCGAGGTGTTCTGGCCCTACAAGCGGGACCCGCACACCCTGGCCCGTCCCTGGGCCGTCCCCGGCACCCCTCATCTGGAGCACCGCATCGGCGGCATCGAGAAGCAGGACGGCACGGGCCACATCTCCTACGACCCGGCCAACCACGACTTCATGGTCCGTACCCGGCAGGCGAAGATCGACGGCATCGACGTCCCCGACGTCGAGGTCGACGACCCGGACGGGGCGCGGACCCTGGTACTGGGCTGGGGGTCGACCTACGGGCCGATCACGGCGGCGGTACGGCGGCTGCGCGCAGCCGGGGAGTCGATCGCGCAGGCGCACCTGCGCCATCTCAACCCCTTCCCGCGCAACCTCGGCACGGTGCTCGAAAGGTACGACAAGGTGGTGGTCCCGGAGATGAACCTGGGGCAGCTCGCCACCCTCGTCCGGGCGAGGTACCTGGTGGACGCCCGCTCCCACAACCAGGTCAACGGCATGCCGTTCAAGGCGGAGCAACTCGCCGCCGCGCTGAAGGAGGCCATCGATGACTGACGCCAACGCCCTTCTCCAGCTGGTGCCCAGGGCCGGGGGCCGGCAGTCGACGAAGGACTTCAAGTCCGACCAGGAAGTGCGCTGGTGCCCCGGTTGCGGCGACTACGCCGTCCTCGCCGCCGTGCAGGGCTTCATGCCCCAGCTCGGCCTGGCGAAGGAGAACATCGTCTTCGTCTCCGGCATCGGCTGCTCCTCCCGCTTCCCGTACTACATGAACACCTACGGGATGCACTCCATCCACGGCCGCGCCCCCGCCATCGCCACCGGCCTGGCCACCTCCCGCCGCGACCTGTCCGTCTGGGTCGTCACCGGCGACGGCGACGCGCTCTCCATCGGCGGCAACCACCTCATCCACGCCCTGCGCCGCAACGTCAACCTCAAGATCCTGCTGTTCAACAACCGCATCTACGGCCTGACCAAGGGGCAGTACTCCCCCACCTCCGAGATCGGCAAGATCACCAAGTCGACGCCGATGGGATCACTGGACGCGCCGTTCAATCCGGTGTCCCTGGCGATCGGCGCGGAGGCGTCCTTCGTGGCCCGCACCGTCGACTCCGACCGCAAGCACCTCACCGAGGTGCTGCGCCAGGCCGCCGACCACCCCGGCACCGCCCTGGTGGAGATCTACCAGAACTGCAACATCTTCAACGACGGCGCCTTCGAGGCCCTCAAGGACCGGCAGCAGGCCGAGGACGCGGTGATCCGCCTGGAACACGGGCAGCCGATCCGCTTCGGCACCGACAACGCGAAGGGCGTCGTGCGGGACCCGGCCACCGGTGACCCGAAGGTCGTCACGGTGACGGCGCACAACGAGGCCGACGTCCTGGTCCACGACGCCCACGCCACGTCCCCGACCACGGCCTTCGCGCTCTCCCGGCTCGCCGACCCGAACACCCTGCACCACACCCCCATCGGGGTCTTCCGCTCCGTCGACCGGCCCGTCTACGACACCCTCATGGCCGACCAGCTCGACACCGCCGTCGAGCAGCAGGGCAAGGGCGACCTCGCCGCGCTGCTCACCGGCGGCGACACCTGGACCGTCGCCGGCTGAGTCCCCCGGCGGTCGCGACGAGGCCCGGGCGCCCTACGGCGCCCGGGCCTCGTCGTACGCCTGCCGGGCGGCGAGGACCTCGGCCATGCGCCTGTCGGTCCACAGGGCCAGGTCGCGCACCTGCTCGGCCGCCTCGCGGCCCAGGCCGGTCAGGGAGTAGTCGACGCGGGGCGGGATGACCGGCTTGGCGTCGCGGTGGACCAGGCCGTCGCGCTCCAGCGTCTGGAGGGTCTGGGTGAGCATCTTCTCGCTGACCCTGCCGATCGCCCGGCGCAGTTCGCTGAAGCGGTACGGGCGCTCCAGCAGCTGGATCAGCACCAGGACGCCCCAGCGGCTGGTCACGTGTTCCAGGACCAGCCGGTGCGGGCACACCGCCTCTGCTTCGCTCCGCCGGCCACCGTCACTTACCGCCATGCCAGTACCTTACTCCAAAGTGGGTACTTTCCATTAGTTAGCGTAACTCCTAGGGTGGGTGACACACCCGCACACGCACCCCCACCGGAGTTGCACACCATGAGCATCGTCGTCACCGGCGCCACCGGACACCTCGGCCGTCACGTCGTGGAACAGCTGCTGGAGAAGGTCCCGGCCGGACAGATCACCGCCGTCGTCCGCAGCAAGGAGAAGGCGGCCGACTTCGCCGGGCGCGGGGTGCGGGTCGCGGTCGCCGACTACAACGCCCCCGAGACCTTCGACGGCCTGTTCGCGGCCGGCGACAGGGTCCTGCTGATCTCCGGCAACGAGTTCGACAAGGGCCGGGTGGGCCAGCACCGGGTCGTCATCGACGCCGCGAAGGCCGCGAGGGTCGCCCTGCTCGCGTACACCAGCGCCCCCGGCACCCTGACCGCCGCGCTCGCCGACGACCACCGCGGCACCGAGGAGGCGCTGCTGGGCTCGGGCGTGCCGTACGTGCTGCTGCGCAACGGCTGGTACCACGAGAACTACACCGAGAACCTCGCCCCGGTGCTGGAGCACTCCGCGGTCGTCGCCGCCGCCGGCGGGGGCCGGGTCTCCTCCGCCTCGCGGGCCGACTACGCGGCCGCCGCCGTCGCCGTGCTGACCGGCGAGGGACACGAGAACAGGACGTACGAGCTGGGCGGCGACGAGGCGTGGAGCTTCGCCGAGTACGCGGCCGAGCTGAGCCGGCAGACCGGTGAGGAAATCGCCTACCACCCGGTCACGCCCGAGGCGCTCACCGGCATCCTGGCCGGTGCCGGGGTGCCCGAGCCGATGGCCGCCGTACTGGCGGGCGTGGACGCCTCGATCGAGAAGGGGGAGCTGGTCGTCGACAGCGGCGACCTGTCCCGGTTGGCCGACCGCCCGACCACCCCGCTCGCCGAGGCCGTCGCCGCCGCGCTCAAGGGCTGACCGGGGAGGCCGCCGAACCCGCCACCCCCGCCCGTCATGACCGTATTCCGGTACGGACATGACACGCGGGGGTGTCCGGCGTTACCGTCGTCCGGCGAACACCGCGCGCGTGCGCGGGCGTCGCGGGAGACAGGGCACGCGTCGGACACGAAGGAGGGGCCCGTGACCGGGAAGTCGGCCGCAGAGCGGCGCACAGGACTGCTGAACGGCTTCGCGGCGTACGGGATGTGGGGGCTCGTCCCGCTGTTCTGGCCCCTGCTCAAACCCGCCGGGGCGGTGGAGATCCTGGCCCATCGGATGGTCTGGTCCCTGGTCTTCGTGGCCGCCGCCCTGCTCCTCGTACGCCGCTGGGCCTGGCTCGGCGAGCTGCTGCGGCAGCCGCGCAAGCTGGCGCTGATCACGGTCGCCGCGGCGGTCATCACCGTCAACTGGGGCGTCTACATCTGGTCCGTGAACTCCGGGCATGTCGTCGAGGCCTCCCTCGGTTACTTCATCAACCCGCTGGTCACGATCGCGATGGGCGTGCTGCTGCTGAAGGAACGCCTGCGGCCCGTCCAGTGGGCGGCGGTCGGGGTGGGCGCCGCGGCGGTGCTCGTCCTCACCGTCGGTTACGGCCGGCCGCCGTGGATCTCGCTCTGCCTCGCCTTCTCCTTCGCCACGTACGGGCTGGTGAAGAAGAAGGTCAACCTCGGCGGCGTCGAGTCGCTGGCCGCCGAGACCGCGGTCCAGTTCCTTCCCGCGCTCGGCTACCTGCTGTGGCTGGGCGCCCGGGGCGATTCCACGTTCGCCGCCGAAGGGGCGGGGCACGCCGCGCTGCTCGCCGCGACCGGAATCGTCACGGCACTCCCCCTGGTCTGCTTCGGCGCCGCCGCGATCCGCGTGCCGCTGTCCACGCTGGGACTGCTGCAGTACCTGGCGCCGGTCTTCCAGTTCCTGATCGGAATCCTCTACTTCAAGGAGGCCATGCCGCCCGAGCGCTGGGCCGGTTTCGCCCTGGTGTGGCTGGCGCTCGCCCTCCTCACCTGGAACGTGCTGCGCACCGCCCGCCGGGCCGCCCGCGCGCTCGCCGGGGGCACCGGCGTGGCCGGGACCGGTGTGCCGGCGGGCACGGCGGGCGCGGCTCCGACCCCGGACACCGGGAGCGTGGCCGCCGTGGCCGCCGTGGCCGAGGCGGACCGGCTGGAGGCCAGGCCGTAGGGCCGGGCGTTGTCGGAGCGGGGCCCTATAACTGGTCGTATGACACAGACGCCGACACCGGCCGCCCCCGTGCACTGGAAGATCGTCATCGACGCGGCCGACCCGCACGCGCAGGCCGACTTCTGGGCCGCCGCCCTCCGGTACGTGGTCGAGGACAACAGCGCGCTCATCAGGAGACTGCTGGGTGCGGGCGCCGTCCCGGACGAGCTGACCGTCGAGTCCCACGGCCGCCGGGCGTGGCGCGACCTGGCGGCGGTACGGCACCCCGACGACCCGTACGAGGAGGAGAGCGGCACCGGCCGTGGACGGCGACTGCTGTTCCAGCGCGTACCGGAGGAGAAGACGGTCAAGAACCGGCTCCACCTCGACCTGCATCCCGGCGCGGGCCGCCGTGAGGAGGAGCTCGCCCGGCTGGAGGGGCTCGGCGCACGCGTGCTGCGGCGGGTGGAGGAGCCTTCCGGGGGATGGCTCCTCCTGACGGATCCGGAGGGCAACGAGTTCTGCCTGCATTAGGGGGCTTCGCCTGGTCCTCCCCTGCGGCAAGGGCTCCTCAGGACTGCTGGGCGCGGGCGCGTCCGGTCAGCCGGCCCATGCGGGCGCGGGCGGACTCCAGTTCCTCGATCTCGTCGGCGGCGGGCCCGTCCTCGGCGGTGAGCTCGGTCCACAGGGCGATCAGCTCGTGCCCCAGCTCCAGTCCGAGCAGCGGGTCGCGCACCGCGCGCCATGCGGTCGCCGCGCTGCGGACGTTGCCGTAGGCGGCCTCCGCGTCCCCCGCGCGGCGGCAGAGCACGGCGAGGTCGAGGGAGATCCGGAAGGCGCGCAGCGGCTCACCGGCCAGGTAGGCGATGTACGCGGCGAGTCCGCGCAGCCGCAGCACCTCGGGGTGCTCCGGCCCCAGGGTTTCCGAGGCCTCCGCGACGGTCTCCTCGGCCAGCCGGGCCGCCTCGTCGATCCTGCCCTCCCGGACGGCGTGGTTGATCCGGGCCATGGGTCCGGCGAGGTGGCTCCCGCCTGCGACGGGGGGCTCGTCACCGAGCACCGCCTCCGCCACGGCGTCGAACCCGCGGGGCGGGGTGGGCTCGGGGTCGGGCAGGGACTCGGGGACCGGTGCGGCCTCGGGTGCCCGGAGCCGGTCGGGAAGCGGTCCCGCGTCCATGGTCGGGGGCGGGCCGAACACGCCCGTCGGGGGCGCGACCGTACCGGGCGGCACGGCCTCCGCCGCCCCGGGGAGGGCCCGCGGTTCGAACGCCGGTGCGGCGTCCCGGGGAGCCTTTGGCGCGGGCAGGGGGCGCAGCTCGAAGGTGGGGGTGGCGTCCCGTACGGGAGCCGGTCCGGACGTCCCTTCCGGCGCCGGCTCGGACGCGGGACACGGAAGGTGCGTCGGCCGGTCCGTGCCGGAATCCCGCGCCGGCGCCGTCAGGACCGGCTGTGCCGTGAAGTGGCTGGAGCCGTCCGGGTCGACCCGGAGCGGGACGACGCAGCCGATGCGTTCATCGTGCACGGTGGCGAGGACGGCGTGACCGGAGGCGACGGCGATGCGGTGGAGGCGGTCCAGCACCGCC
This sequence comes from Streptomyces pimonensis, assembly GCF_041380215.1. Taxonomy (NCBI): domain Bacteria; kingdom Bacillati; phylum Actinomycetota; class Actinomycetes; order Kitasatosporales; family Streptomycetaceae; genus Streptomyces; species Streptomyces pimonensis. The sequence goes on along the minus strand of NZ_JAHWZY010000001.1, from coordinate 212,337 downwards.
TGCTGGATCTCCTCGCCGGGCCCGGCGATCACCGTCACCCCGCCGACCGACGCCCCGCCCGCGCCCGCCCCGCCCACGGGGACACGGACGTCGATCGGCGCTGCCGCAAGGTTCGCCGCATGTGCGGCCTGCTGCTGTTCCCGCTTCTTCTCGCGGCTGAGTCGAGACATCGTTCCCTCATCCGGGTCGTACACCTGCCGTCGAGTGTGTCCGCTCGCCCGCGTTTCTCACGTCACCACGCTGTCACAGGCTCGTCCCAAGGGCCGTCCGCGGCGGTTCCCCGTCCGCCCGGCGGCATGGAGACCGAGGTGGCGAGCAGGATGGAGGCATGGGACAGGGACCGGAGATCTGGATCAGAGGGCCGGTGGCGGTACCGGAGACGGCCCCGCCGGAGCCCGCCCACGCGCGGGCGACCGCCCGCCGCTTCTCCTGGGTCGGCCTGCACGGCGGCGCGGGCGTCTCCACGCTCGCCGCGGTCTACGGCGGTCATGACGGCGGACGTGCCTGGCCCGGCCCCGCCGGTCCGCCGTCGGTGCTGCTCGTCGCCCGGACCCACGCGGCCGGCCTGGACGCCGTGGCCCCGGCGGTGGACGCGGTCCGGCGCGGCGGGGCGCCGCGGGGGACCGACCTGGCGGCCGTGGTCCTGGTGGCGGACGCGCCGGGACGGCTGCCGCGTCCCCTCGCCCACCGGATCCGGTTCGTCGAGTCGGTGACCGACGTGTACCGCGTGCCCTGGGTGGACGCGTGGCGCCTGGGCGACCTGTCCGGGCGGCCGCCCCGCGGGACGGAGCCGCTGGTCCGCCTGACGGGCGGGATGCGCTGAGCAGCCGGGAGTGCGGCCCTCCTGTGTCCGCCGCGGTCGAGGGGATCGCGTCCGCCGTGCGCGGGCGGCGGCTGCGGGCCGTGGACGTGGCCGCGGAGGCGCTGGCGCGGATCGAGCGGACGGACCCGGTGCTGTGCGCGTTCGCCGAGGTGTGGGGCGGGGAGGCGCTGCGGCGGGCGGGCGAGGTGGACGCGCGGGTCGCCGCCGGGGAGCCGCTGCCACTGGCCGGGGTGCCGGTCGCGGTCAAGGGCCGGCGCGGACTGCGTGCGGCGGGCCCGCTGCTGGAGGCCGGCTGCGTGGCGGTGGGCGCCACCTCGGTGCCCGGCCCGGGGACGTCCTGGCAGACGTGGGGGCTCGGGGCGCACGGCCGTACCGTCAACCCGTGGCGGGCGGACCGTACGCCGGGCGGCTCCTCGGCCGGGGCGGCCGTGGCGGTGGCGGCCGGGCTGGTGCCCCTGGCGACGGGAAGCGACGGCGCGGGCTCGGTGCGGATCCCGGCGGCGTGGTGCGGGGTCGTCGGACTGAAGGTCACGGGCGGCCGCCTCCCCTCGCCCGACCGTACGGGCCTCGCGTCGCCCGGGGTCCTCACCCGCACGGCCGCGGACGCGACGGCCTGGTGGAGGGTGGTGTCGGGGCGGACCGGCGAGGCCGTTGCCGCTCCGTCCTTCCCCGTCACCGCCATCTGGTCCCCCGACCTCGGCTTCGCCGCCCCGGCCCCCGGACCCGTCGCCCTGGCCCGGGCGTCGGTCGACCGGCTCGTCGACGCCGGGGTCGTACGGCTGACACGGCCCCCGGTGTGGCCACAGCCCCTGCTCGTCGACCCCGCCCCGGCCTGGCTCGCCCTGCGCACCCCCGGAGCCGACCCCGCCGACGCCCACCGCGTCCGAGCGGTGAACGACCGGCGCCTGGACGCCCTCTTCGCCCGCACCGGCCTGCTGCTCACCCCCACCGCGCCCACCGCGCCGCACGGCCACGATGGCCCTGGCGACGTCTACTCGACCGCGCTCACCTGGGCGTTCAACGTCAGCGGTCACCCTGCCCTGAGCCTCCCGGCCGGGTTCGGCACCGACGGCTGTCCGGCCGGGCTCCAGCTGGTGGCGGCGCGCGGGCAGGAGGAGGTCCTGCTCGCCGTGGCACGGGAGGCGGAGCGACGCGGGGCCGTCGTCCGAGGGCCCCGCGCCTGAGGGGCTTTGTGTCTGCGGGGCTTGTGCCTGCGGGGCTTGTGCCTGAAAACTCTTGGCGATTTACTTGCACATGCATATGATGCAGATGCTAATAATTGAGTGTGTCGAGCATCTGGGGATGACCATGACCCGTCGATTTCTCTTCGTCCTGGGCAGCGCCCGCCCTGACGGCAACACCGAGCTGCTGGCCCGCCGGGCCGCCGAACAGCTGCCCCCGGACGTGGAGCAGCAGTGGATCGACCTCACCGCTCGCCCCGTTCCCGACTTCGAGGACCTGCGCCACGACAGCGACCACATCCGCCCCACCGAGGGCAACGTGGCCCTGCTGCTGGACGCCACCCTGGCGGCGACGGACGTGGTGATCGCCTCGCCCCTGTACTGGTACTCGGTGTCCGCGCAGACCAAGCGCTACCTGGACTACTGGTCGGGCTGGCTGCGCACCCCCGGCCTCGACTTCAAGGCGGCCATGGCCGGGCGCACCCTCTGGGGCGTCACCGCGCTCGCCCACGAGGAGCCGGAGGTCGCCGACCCGCTGGTCGACACACTGAACAACTCGGCCGCGTACCTGGGGATGCGCTTCGGCGGAGTCCTGCTCGGCAACGGCAGCAAGCCGGGCGACGTGCTGAAGGACACGGAGGCGCTGGCACGGGCCAAGGCGTTCTTCGCGCAGGACGCGCCGCTCGCCCGCTTCCCCCACGAGGCCGGCTGACCGCCCGCCCCCGCCGGCCGAGCCGCGCCTCGCCCGGGGGGACCTCGTTGCCGATGTGCGCGGCGGGCTTCCGGGCCACTGAGTCGCCCATGGGCGGTACGGTCGCACGCCCGGTCGGCCCGGGCCACCGGGTTTCCTAGGAGGTGATGTCCTTCGTCGTGAACCGCGCCCAGGCCGCCGAGCCGAAGACGGCCGCGTAGAGGGCCTGGAGGCCGAGGTTCCTGGTCAGGTCGTCCCAGTGGACCGGTTCGCGCATCAGGTCGGCGAAGGACAGCCAGTAGTGGGAGAAGAGGTAGGGGTGCAGGGCGTGCAGCTGGGGGATCTGGTCGAGGATCTGCACCGTGATCAGCAGTCCGACCGTGGTCGCCATCGCCGCGATGCCGCTGTTGGTCAGTGTGGAGACGAACAGGCCGAGCGCCGCCACTCCGATCAGTGACAGGGCGACGACCAGGGCGATCAGCAGGGCTCTGGCCAGCCCTTCGGAGAAGCTGATCCGGGTGCCCGAGATGGTCGTGAGATCGCCCAGCGGGAACAGCAGCGCACCGACGATCAGCGCCGAGGCGGCGACCACGAGCGTGGCGACCAGGCAGAAGACCATGACCGTCGCGTACTTGGTGAGCAGCAGACGGCTGCGGCCGGCGGGGGCGGCCAGGAGGTAGCGCAGGGTTCCCGAACTCGCCTCGCCTGCGATGGTGTCACCCGCGACGACCCCGATCGCCATGGGCAGGAAGAACGGCAGGGTGGCGGCGAGCGCGGTGAAGACCAGGAACAGGCCGTTGTTGGTGATCTGCGAGATGAACGCCGGTCCTCCGCCGCCCCCGCCGCCGGCCGACGAGCCGTCGCCCGTCTCGATCCGTACGGCGATGCCGACCAGGACCGGTACGGCGGCCAGCACCCCGAGCAGGGCGAGGGTGCGCCAGCGCCGGAAGGTGGTGAGCAGCTCGCTGCGCAGCAGTCCGAGGGTCCACAGCGGGCTCGCCTTCCGCACCGCCTCAGCCCGCGACATCGAAGCCCTCCCCGGTCAGCGCCACGAAGGCGTCCTCGAGCGAGGCCCGTTCCACCCCGAAGCCGCGCACCCGGACACCGGCAATAACCAGTGCCGCGTTCACCTCGGCGAGGTCGCGCCCGGGCACCTCGCCGGTCACCCGCTCCCCGTCCACGACGACATCGGCGGCCCCCTGCTCCTTGAGCACCCGGGCCGCGTCCGCCGGGTCCGGTGTGGTCACCGCCAGCCGGCCCCGGGCGCCCGCGGCCAGATCGGCGACCGGGCCCTGGGCGATCAGCCGCCCCCGGGCCATCACGGCGGCGTGCGTGCACACCTGCTCGATCTCGTCCAGCAGGTGCGAGGAGAGGAAGACGGTGGTGCCCTCCGAGGCCAACTCGCGGACCAGCGTGCGGATCTCCCGCATGCCCTGCGGGTCGAGGCCGTTGGTCGGCTCGTCCAGGACGAGCAGCCGGCGCGGCTGGAGCAGGGCGGACGCCAGGCCCAGGCGCTGCTTCATGCCGAGGGAGTACGCCTTCGCCTTCTTGCCGGCGGCGGCCGTGAGGCCCACCCGGCCCAGTGCGGCGGCGACGCGGGCGCGCCGGGTACGCGGATCGGCGGTGGGGTCGGCGGCGTCGTGGCGCAGGAGGTTGTCACGGCCGGAGAGGAAGCCGTACAGGGCCGGACCCTCGATGAGGGCGCCGACGTGGGGCAGCACGGCGCGCGCGGAGCGCGGCATGGGGCGCCCCAGGACGTGCGCCGTGCCGGAGGTCGGTTCGATCAGACCCATCAGCATGCGGATGGTGGTGGTCTTGCCGGAGCCGTTGGGGCCGAGGAAGCCGAAGACGCTGCCCTCCGGGACGGTCAGGTGCAGACCGTCGACGGCGAGCTGTCCGCCGCGGTAGCGCTTGGTGAGCGCGCGGGTGGCGATGGCTCCGTCGCCCGTGGCCTCCCTGTCGCGCCGCTCCGGCTCCGTGGCGGACGCCTCGCCCATCGGCTCCCTCGTTCCCTGTCGTGTCGTGAGGTTTCGGGACCTCACTTCCCCGCGTCGGCCGCCTTCACGAGCGCGTCCTTGGTGACGGTACCCACGTAGACCTTGCCGTCCTCGGTGATCAGGGCGTTCACCAGGCGGGTGCTGAACACCGTGCCGGTGCCGAACTCGCCCTCGACCTGGTCGCCGAGCGAACCGAGGAAGCCGCCGAGGTCACCGCCGGCCTCGCCGGTGGGCAGACCTCCCTCGCTGCCGGTGTCGAAGGCGGCGACCGAGTTCCAGCCCTCGCCGAGCATCTTCAGCCCGTCGAGGCCCTTGGCCAGGTCCTCCTCGGACTTCGGGGCGCCCTTGGGCCTCTCGGCGTGCTCCCCGCCCTTGTCCAGTACGCCGTCCTCGGTCACCTCGGCGCCCTCGGGCGGGGTGAACTCGAAGGTCGACGCGGCCGGCCGGTCGAAGCTCACCTTGGTGAAGCCGGCGTCCACGACGGCCGCGCCGCCGCTGGACGGGGTGAGCGTGAACTTCAGCGGCATCCCGGTCTCGTGGTCGACCGCGATGCTGATCGCGCCGACCGTGGAGCCGGACTGCTTGGGCTTGACGACCAGCCTGTACGCGTCCCGGCCCGCCACCTGCGCGGTGCCGTCGACGGTCACGGACGTGGTGTCGTCGACCGACCTCAGCGCCTCCTCGGCGAAGTCCTTCGGGGTGGCCGGGGGCTGCTGCTCCCGCGCCTCGCCGGACTCGTCGACGGTGCCGTGGTAGACCTCGTTGGACTTGCTGTCGTAGCCCCAGACGTCCTTGCCGTTGTGGATCAGGCTGTACTCGGCGGCGTCCTCGAGGAGCGACACCTTCTGCCGGTCGGGGCCGTCGGTCGCGACCCGCAGCGTGTGCGTGCCGGACGCCAGTTCGGCGAGCTTGGCGGACGGGTCGGCCGAGGAGCCGTCGTCACCGCCCTGCTCCATCGCGCCGGACGCGAAGCCGCTCTCCAGGCCGCCGAGGTCCGGCAGCCCGAGATCCGTGGTGATCTTCACGGTGCCGGACAGCTGCTCGACGTCCGACTGCGCGATCTTCTCGATGAGTCGCGCGGCGGTGATCTCCGGCAGGTCGGGGTCGCCGGAGTCGGCGATCGCGGGGACGAGCCCGATGGTCGCGGCCGCCACCCCCATCACCGTGACCGGGACGACGTACCGCGCGGCCCTGTGCCGCCTCGTGCGCGGCTCGTCGAGCTCCTCCGCGGCTGTCGTGTTCTCGGATTCGTACGGTGCCATGTGTGCCCTCCGTGGTCGGCGGCGGCTTCCGTCTCGTGTCCTCGCACCAGTCTCACCCTGAGCCGCCATTCTCACCCGAACCGGTGAGAAGTGGTGTTGTCCGTCGTGGTCCATCCGACCAAATCCGGCAGGCGGATACGTCAGACCCCGGGCTCAACTCCGTGTACTGCTCCGGTATGACACGGGAGGTGGTTTCCTCCCCCGACCAGTAGGGGTCACGGAGGAGTTCGCGCCGTCGGCCGGCTCAGCCCGCGCGGTGCACCACCGCGTCGCACAGCTGCACGAGTGCCGCCTTCGCCTCGCACTCCCGCAGCGGGGCCAGCGCGGCGCGCGCCTCCTCGGCGTAGCGCACGGTGTCCCGGCGGGCCTGCTCCAGCGCGGGGTGGGCGCGCAGCAGCCGCAGCGCCTCCGCGTGCCGGGCGTCGTCGGTGAGGTCGGAGTCCAGCAGCTCGCACAGGGCGAGGTCCTCGGCCAGCCGCAGCCGGTCCGCCCGTTCGCGCAGCCGCAGCACGGGCAGCGTGGCGATGCCCTCGCGCAGGTCGGTGCCGGGGGTCTTGCCGGACTCGTGGGAGTCGGAGGCGATGTCCAGGACGTCGTCGGCGAGCTGGAAGGCGACGCCGAGCCGCTCGCCGTACTGGGTCAGCACGTCCACCACCGTCTCGTCGGCGCCGGACATCATCGCGCCGAACCGGCAGGCGACGGCGACCAGCGAGCCGGTCTTGCCGCCGAGCACGTCGAGGTAGTGGTCGACCGGGTCGCGGCCGTCCTGCGGCCCCGCGGTCTCCAGGATCTGCCCGGTGACCAGCCGCTCGAACGCCTCGGCCTGCACCCGTACGGCCTCCGGCCCGAGGTCGGCCAGGATGTGCGAGGCCCGCGCGAAAAGGAAGTCGCCGGTGAGGACCGCGACGGAGTTGCCCCAGCGGGCGTTCGCGCTGTCGACCCCGCGCCGCACCTCGGCCTCGTCCATCACGTCGTCGTGGTACAGCGTGGCCAGGTGGGTGAGCTCCACCACCACGGCCGAGGGCACGACACCGGGCGCATGGGGGTCGCCGAACTGGGCGGCGAGCATCACGAGCAGCGGGCGGAACCGCTTGCCGCCGGCCCGCACCAGGTGCTGGGCGGCCCGGGCGATGAAGGGGACCTCACTCTTGGTGGCCTCGATCAGCCCTTCCTCGACAGCCGTCATCCCGGCCTGGACATCGGCTTCCAGAGCCTGGTCCCGCACGCTCAGCCCGAACGGCCCGACGACGGTCACGAGGGGTCTCCTGTCTGCTGGTGTCCACTGGCGATTACACGGAATGTCGATAGGTCGCTGCCATCACTCAAGTCAGCGTATCCGGTCATGTTTCGATCACCGTCAGCGCCCGGCGTCAGGGGCGGGGCGGTACGAGGTCAGGAGCGGAGCGCTTTGGGTCATTCGATAACAGCGGACATTTCCTGACTATCCCGGATGCACCACTCCGCCCCGGACCGGCCTCCGACCCGCTCGCCGGGTCGCGCCCCGCCACGCGAACCACCCCGCCCGCCCCGGTGTCCGACTTGCCGCAAGTGTCAACTCAATTCCTTTTGGGGAAGAATGCGCCCGCCGACAGTCCCCCGTGAAGTGGGTCACGCGCGTCCCGGCGCCCCCACCGCGGCCCGTCACTCGTCACCCTCCTTTGCAGGGGGTCGAGTTGACCCTTGGCACTCGCGAAGGATCAAGCGTCACAAAACGCCCTTTACAAGATCAAAGGGGGACCTGCACGAGGACCGCGCTTGTTTCCGGCATGTGCTCTCGCATACGTTCCGGGCCTGCCGGGTGGACGCCTGATCCTGCCGCCGCCCGCATCAACCGACGACGACCACTCAGGACGGCAGGAGCGGGGGACCCAGGTAGGCCGCCGGGCCGGACACGTACCGGAACGGCTAGGGGTGAAGCCATGTCCGCAGGGGCACGGCCGGGCACTCTCCCGCCCGAACCCGACAGCTCACCTCGCAGGCGTAGGAGAGGAACCCAGACATGCCTGCTTCCGTTCGGCACCGCCGCCGCCTCGCCCGCTCCCTCGCCGTCACCGGCGTCGCCGTGGTCGCACTGCCGCTGTTCGGCGCGACCGGCGCCGCCGCCACCACCGAGCCGACGACGACCGCCGCCTCCGTGACGGCGTACCCGGACAACCTCGACGGCTGGATCCGCGAGTCGCTGGACGTCATGGCGCAGCACGGCATTCCGGGCAGCTACGACGCCATCCACCGCAACATCATGCGCGAGTCCTCCGGCAACCCGTACGCCGTCAACAACTGGGACTCCAACGCCGCCGCCGGCACCCCGTCGAAGGGCCTGCTGCAGGTCATCGACCCGACCTTCGCGGCCTACCACGTGCCCGGCACCGCCTTCGACCCGTTCGACCCGGTCGCGAACATCACGGCGGCCTGCAACTACGCGGCCGACCGCTACGGCTCCATCGACAACGTCTTCGGCCCGTACTGAGCCACCCGCTGACGGGCGAGCGTCATCGCCCCGCCGAACAGTCGCTCGAGGACGACGGCCACGCCGTCGTCCTCGTTCGACGTGGTGACCTCGTCCGCCACCGCCTTCAGCTCGGGATGCGCGTTCGCCATGGCGACGCCGTGGGCCGCCCAGCCGAACATGGGGATGTCGTTCGGCATGTCGCCGAAGGCGATCGTCCGCTCCGGGCCCAGCCCCAGGTGCTCGGCGGCCAGCGCCAGCCCGGTCGCCTTGGTCACCCCGCACGGCTGGAGCTCCACGGTGCCCGGCCCCGACATGGTGACCGTGGCCAGCGAGCCGACCACCGACCGGGCCGCCGCCGCCAGGGCGTCGTCGGACAGGTCGGGGTGGCGCAGCAGCACCTTGCTGATCGGCCGGTCCCACAGCTCCCCGCGCCGCTCGACCCGCACCGCGGGCAGGGTCGGGTGCGGCATCAGGTAGCCGGGCTCGATCAGCGTCAGCCCGTCGGCCCCGTCCTGGTCGACCGCGGCGTGCACCTCCCCCACCTCGGCCTCGATCTTGCCGAGCGCGGTCTCCGCCAGTTCCCGGTCCAGTGTCACGGACCACAGCAGCCGACCCGCGCCGGCGTCGTACACCTGAGCGCCCTGTCCGCACACCGCGAGCCCCGTGCAGCCGAGGGCGTCCAGGAGCGACCGCACCCTGGGGGCCGGGCGCCCCGTCACCACGAGATGCCGGGCACCCGCCCGCTCCACCCGCGCGAGCGCGGCGAGGGACCGGTCGGAGAGGGTGTCGTCGCCGCGCAGCAGCGTCCCGTCCAGGTCGGTGGCGATGAGTGAGTACGCGGTGGGTGCGGCCATGATCAGAGAATACGGACAGCCCGGCGGTCCGATTCACCCTGCCCGTTTGCGCTCGCTTTCGGTCCGGTTCCCTTCTTCCGCCTTCCCTCGGCGCCGGGTAAGGACCGGTTCAGGACTCTTTCCCCGTTTGGCAAGAACATGGTCCGCTCTCTACCGTCCGCCCGGCCCCCGGCGGTACCTTCCAGGGGTCCGGGGGACTTGATCGGGGGGTCGGGTGAGCGGTGGACGCATGGGCGTGCTGGGACCCGAGGAGCTCGGCTAGGGGGGCGGGAGCGGGGCGCCGCACCGCACCGGCTGAACCGCGGGCCCGTGCGCCGCGCGCACGGCTTCGTCCGCACCCGTCCGCGCCCGGTGGCGTCGGCGGCACGGACCCCGAAGGGTGCGGCACGGCTGCGCCGGTCGTGGGGAGGGGGGAGGACAGGTGTCCCGGAGAACGCGTACGCAGGAGGAGATACGGCGGTTCCTGGCCATCGGCGCGGTGCAGGTCGCCGAACTGGACCTGGGCGGTGGCGAGGCCGTGGTGAGACCCGGCCCGGGCAGCCCTCCGGTGACCCACGGCGAGGTGTTCCTGCTGGTCAGATGGGCCGGCCGCCCGGTGGGGACCCTGCTGGCACGGGTGCCGGAGGGCGCGGACCCACGGGCGGTGCTGACGGAGGCGGCCGCCGGGGTGACGGGGGTGGCCGTGGAGGCGGGGGGCGGCGGGGAGCCGCCGTACGCCTCGGTCGTCGTGGCCACCCGGGAGCGGGCCGGACAGCTCGCCCGGGCGCTGGACTCGCTGCTCGCACAGGAACATCCGCGGTTCGAGATCGTCGTCGTCGACAACGCGCCGATGACCGACGGGACCCGCGAACTGGTGGAGCGCAAGTACGGCGAGCGGGTGCGGTACGTGTGCGAGCCGGCTCCCGGACTCGCCGTCGCGCACAACAGGGGGCTGGCGGTGGCGCGGGGCGAGGTGATCGCGTTCACCGACGACGACGTGGTCGCCGATGCCCGCTGGCTCACCGAGCTGACCGCGCCGTTCGCCGCCGACCCCCGGCTCGGCTGCACCACCGGCCTGATCCTGCCCGCCCGGCTGCGCACCCCGGCCCAGGTCCTGCTGGAGAGCCACGGCGGCTTCGCGAAGGGCTTCACGCCGACGACGTACGACCCCGGCGACCCGCCCCGCGACGAGCCGCTGTTCCCCTTCGCCGCGGGCCGCTTCGGCTCCGGCGCGAACATGGCCTTCCGCACGGAGGTGCTGCGTGCCGTCGGCGGCTTCGACCCGGCCACCGGCGCCGGGACACCCGCCCGGGGCGGCGACGACCTGTACGGCTTCGTCCGTGTCCTCGCCCAGGGGCACCGGCTGCACTACACGCCGTACGCGCTGGTGTGGCACCACCACCGGGAGACCTGGGCCGACCTCGAGACCCAGGCGTACGGCTACGGCGCCGGCCTCACCGCCTACCTCACCGCGATCCTGGTCAACCGGCCCGCACTGCTGCCGGCGTTCCTCGCCCGGCTGCCGCGCGGCCTCGCGCACGCCCGCACGCTGACCGGGGCGCGCGACACGGACGGCGGCGGTCCGCCGGGCGGGCACGACGCCCGCACCCACCCCTGGCCACGCCGCCTGTCGCGGCTGCAGCGCAGGGGGATGCTGTACGGGCCGCTCGGATACCTGCGGGCACGGCGGGCACCGGGGAACGCCACGGGGCGGGGGACGGGATGAACACGGTCGTACCCGTCTTCCTCTACCACGCCGTGACGGACGATCCGCCGGACTGGATCGCCGAGTTCACCGTCACGCCCAAGGAGTTCGCGGCTCACCTCGACGCCGTCGTGGACAGCGGCCGCACGCCCGTCACCATCAGCGCCCTCGCCGACCACCTCACCGGCCGGGCCCCCCTGCCGCCCCGGCCGGTGCTGCTCACCTTCGACGACGGCTTCGCCGACCTGCCCGGGCCCACCGCCGACGCCCTGGCCGAGCGCGCGCTGCCCGCGACCGCGTACCTCACCACCGGCGCCATCACCCCGGGCGGCCGCAGTCTGCTGCCGCCCGCCCCGATGATGAGCCTGGACCGGGTGGCGGAGCTGGAACGGTCCGGCATGGAGATCGGCAGCCACACGGTCACCCACGCCCCGCTCGACACGCTGACCACCGGACGGCTGCGCGCCGAACTCCTGGACTCCAGGGCCGTGCTGGAGGACGCCCTCGGCCATTCCGTCCCCCACCTCGCCTATCCGCACGGCTACAGCAGCCCCCGGGTGCGCGCCATGGCCTCCCGCGCCGGCTACGAGACGGCGACCGCCGTGCGGCACGCGCTCAGCTCGGAGCGGGACGAGCGCTACCGCATCGCCCGCCTGATCGTCCGCCGCGGTCACACCGTCGCCGACGTCGAGGCGTGGCTGGCGGGCGGTGGCGCGCGGATCGCCCCGTACCGGGACGGGCCGAGGACCGTCGGCTGGCGGTGGTACCGCCGGGCCCGCACCGTCCTGCGCGGCCGTCCCGCCTTCGCCGGTTGACGGGGACAGGCCGGGGTCGGGCCGGGGCGGGCCGGGGCGTGCGGGAGGTACCGGGCAGCTGCCGCTTCCCTCGGCTTTCCTTCCTCCCCCACTTCTCCCGCTTCCGTAGTTTCCCTCGTTTCCTCGGCTTCATGACGAGTTCGACGTTTTTGATGTGAAAAACAGAGGTAATTCCTATACTCGTCGCGGGGGAGGGAGTCTCGGCGTGCAACACCATGTGCCCGTACCGACCACGCGGAGCGGCGCGCTGCCCGGCCCCGAGCCGGCCGCCGGCCCGAAGGAGCCGGGAGGGAACTCCGGCGGCGGCCGCAGACCCTGGCCGGTCCCGAGCGGTCCGCCCGACGCGGGGCTGCTGACGCTGCTGCTCGCCGCCGGACTGTGGTTCCACGCCCTCCCCCGCATCGGCTTCCGGGAGATGGGCGACTACGGGCTGCTGGACCGCCTTCCGGCCACCTACCACCTGTCGCTGCTGGTCCTCACCGCCGGCTTCGTCCTCAGCCTGCGGCGCGCGGGCACCGCGCCCTGGTGGCCGGCCGCGCACTGCGCCGCACTGCTGTTCGCGCTCAAGGCTCCGCCGGCGATGCTGTACGACGCCGTCCGCTACCCGTGGGCCTCCAAGCACGACGCCGTCGTCGACACCCTGCTCGCCAACGGTGAACTGCGGCCGGGTGCCGAGCTGTCGGGCAACATGTCCGCGTACGACCAGTGGCCGGGCTTCTTCACGCTGAACTCCGGTCTGGTGCGCGCCTTCGGCGTGGAGAGCGCCGCCGCGTACGCCAACTGGGCGCCGGTCGTCCTCGGCCTGCTGATGATGCCGGTGCTCGTCCTGATCTACCGCACCTTCTGCCAGGACTGGCGGCTGGTGTGGACCGCCGTGTGGGTCTTTCAGCTCGCCAACTGGGTGGGCCAGGACTACTTCGCCCCCCAAGGGCTCGCGTACCTGCTGCACCTGACGGTCGTCGCGGTGGTGCTGCGGCACTTCGTGCGCCCCGGGTCCGCCGGGCGGCTGCGCGACCGTACCACCCTCGACCCGACCGCCGCCTGCGTGCCGCCGCCCACGGGGACCCGGCAGCGCGCGGTCTGCGTGGTGGTCCTCGCCCCGCTGATCGCCGCCGTCAACGCCACGCACCAGCTCACCCCGGTGATGCTCTGCATCTGCCTGTTCGCGCTCACCCTCACGCGCCGCTACCGCAATCACGGGCTGCTGGCCGTCACCGTGCTGCTGATGCTCGCCTGGGACCTCACCATGGGGCGGCCGCTGTTCGTCGAGACGCTGTCCACCCTCAAGGAGTCGATCGGCGAACTGACGCAGAACTCCCGCGCGGGATACGCGGGACAGCTCACCGGCCCGGGGCCCGAACTCGCCGGGACCGCGGGCGTGCTGATGGTGCTCGCGGTCGCCGCGCTCGCCGGGGCCGCCCTCGTGCTGCGGCGCCGGCTGGTCCGCAGCGCGCTGCCGCTGCTGCTGGTCTCCGCCGCCCCGGTTCCGCTCTTCGCCGTCAACGACTACGGCGGCGAAATGCTCTTCCGCGTCTACCTGTTCGGCCTTCCGGGTGCGGCGTTCTTCGCCGCCGCCGCGCTCGTGCCCGCCGCGGGCACCCGCTCCGGCCGGGCGAAGGCGCTGCGGCGCAAAGCCGCGGCCGTCGCCCTGCCGGCCGTCCTGCTGGTGCTGCAGGCCGGCTTCCTGCCCTCGTACTACGGCAAGGAGAGGATGTACTACACGCCGCCCGAGGAGACCGCGCTGGTCACCCGGACCCTCGACAACGCCCCCGACGGCTCGCTGATCCTCTCCACCAGCGGCTCCTTCCCGCGGGCACTGCACCGGTACGACCGCCTCGAGCACTGGTTCTTCGCCGAGCAGGAGCTGCCCGAGAACGGGAGGATGCTGGAGGACCCGGCCCGTTACCTCGCCGACGGGATCCCGCCGGACACCAGGACGTACGTCGTCCTCACCCGCACCCAGGACGTCTACACCGCCGGCGAGGGCCTGCTGCCCGCCGGCGGCTTCGAGACGCTGCGCACGAAGCTCTCCGCCTCCCCGCTCTTTTGGACCGTCGAAAGCCATTCCTACGGCGTCGTCCTGGAGTACCGTCCGGCCGCCCGAGGATCGACCCCAAGGTGATCGAAGTGACGTTGAAGGACAACCCGTTCCGTCAGGTCAGCCCATGAGCGGCACCGACTCCTCGAACTCCGCCGGTTCCGCGGCCCCCACGGGTTCCGCGGGCGTCACCGGAACCGGTGCGGCCGGTGCCCCCGGAGGCATCCGGGTCACCGGGACGCACCTCAGAGTCCTCATCGGTGCCTCGGGCTGGCTCGCGCTGGCCGCCACCGCCGTGTCCGGTCCCTCGCCCCTGCGCTGGACACCGGTGCTGCTCTTCACCCTGTTCGGTCCGGGCTGTGCTGCGCTGTACCCGCAGCCGGGCGGGCCGGCCACCGGCGCCCGGCTGGAGGCCGTCGCGCTCGCCGCGCCGATCAGCCTCTCGCTCGGTGTGCTCACCGCCACCTCACTGTTCCTGGTGGAGAGCTTCTCGACTACCTCCTTCCTCGTCTCGCTCGCCGTCTTCACCACGGTCGTCGCGGCCCTGCCGGGGCTGCCGCTGCCCGCCGCCCGGCGCGGCGCGGTGGAGCGCGCCGGGCGCGGGCCCGCGGACGGCGGTGGCGCATGACGGGGCCGCACCGGCTGCGCGGGGAGCGCGAGCGGTCCAGGTGGCGCGCGCCGGGGGACACGGGACGCTCGAGGCGCGGTTACACGGCGGTCGTCCTGGTGACGGTCGTCGCGCTGCTGACCGGGCTCGGGTTCTGGGCCTGCCGTCCCGACGAGGCGGACCCCTCCGGCCGGGGCCTGCCCGGCGACGCGGCCTCCGGCGCACTGCCCACCGGCCCCTGCGCCCCCAGCGACACACTGGTCCCGCCCTGCGGCGCCTGGTGGGGAGCGTACGTGCCGTACGCGGAGAACGGATCGCTCAAGGACGCCGTGCTCGGTTTCGAGAAGAGGATCGGCCGCAGGCTCGACCTCGTCTACAACTACCACGACATGTCGGGCACCGAGCTCGACGGGCAGCTGCTCACCCCCGACGAGCAGGAACTCGGCAGGGACCGGCTGCTCATGCTGGCCTGGGAGTCCACCGTCTGGACCGAACCGCACCACGAGAACTGGACGGAGACCCAGCTCGGCTGGAGGAACATCGCCTCGGGGAAGTACGACGAGGAGATCATCGATCCGCAGATCCGGCGCCTCAGGGCCTACGGCAAACGCGTCTTCTTCTCCTTCGACCAGGAGACCGACGCCCGCATCGAGGAGGGCGCCGGCACCCCGGCGGAGTTCGTCGCCGCGTACCGCCACCTCCACGACCGGTTCCGTGAACTGGGGGCCGACAACGTCGTGTGGGTGTGGACCGTCTCCGGCTACCTCGGCAGCGGGAAGGAGATGAAGGCCCTCTACCCCGGGGACGAGTACGTCGACTGGATCGCGATGGACCAGTACAACTACTACGCCTGCCACGACACCACCGACTGGAAGGACTTCCTGCGCAGCCAGCAGCCCAGTTACGAATGGCTGCGCGCGAACGTCACCGACGACAAACCGGTGATGCTCGCGGAGTTCGCCACCGCTCCCGACGCCGACGACCCGGGGCGCCAGCGCGACTGGTACACCGGGATCCCCGGCGCCGTGAGGGAGCTCCCGGAGGTGAAGGCCCTGGTGCACTGGAACCGGCCGACCTCCGAGAAGCCCGAGTGCGATCTGACCGTCGACGACGGCCCGGGGCTCGAGGGGTACCGGAAGGCGGGGAGGGACGAGTACTTCCAGCAGCCCGTGCCGTCCCGTTGAGCAGTGCCCGGCTCCCGGGCCGCTCAGCGGCCGGACGGGCCGTTCCGTCCGCCGCGGAGCGCGGGCCGGACGGGCTCGGAGGGCTGTTCTCCGCCGCCGTCCAACACCTCACCGTCCGGCACCTCGTCGCCGGACTGCCCGACGTGGCCCGGCGGCCCGATCCCCGCCGGGTCCTCGCCCCGGTCCGGCTCCCCCTCCCCGCGCCTCCGACGACTCCTCCCGGACGTCGTCCCCCTCCCCGCGCCTCCGACGGCTCCTCCCGGACGTCGTCCTCCTCGCCGGGCGCCCGCTCCTCGCCGCCGGGGCCGTCCCCCTCCTGCCCGTCCGAGGCCGGCGGCCGCACGACGAACGCCACCGTGCGCGCCCGGAGGGCCTCCCGTCCGCAGCCGGGACGGCCGGTGAACGGCGTGACGGTGTCCTCGTCGTCCTCCGCTTCCTTGTGCTCGTACGCCGCCCGGCTCGTGCCGTATCCGGCGGTGGCGTCGGGCCGGGCCCGGCGCGTGCCCTACCCGGGGGCGGCGGTGGCCCGCTCCACGGGCCCGCCGGCCTTCTCGCGCAGCGCCGCACGCAGCCCGAACACCGAGACGACCGCGACCAGCGTCATGCCGGTCAGCACGGCCCATCCGGCCCCCGCGATCCCCGCCGGGGTGAACAGCACGGCCGCGCTGCCCAGCACCAGCGTGCACATCGCGCCCTGGAGCGCGGCGAGCACACCGGTGCGCCCCTGCACCCGCAGTACCCCGATGTACAGCTCCACGACCACGCGGGGCAGCGCCCCGAGCGCGAGCAGCCGCAGCACGGTCGAGCCGTGCTCGGCGTAGTCCGCGTCGAACGGCGTGAGGATCTGGGGCGCGAGGACGACCAGCACCGCGACCACCGGCACCAGCAGCAGCGTCATCCTGCGCAGCGCCCCCCGCACGCCGTCGGCGAGCCGGCGCGGGTCGTGCGAGGCGTGGGCGGTGAGCGAGGAGGCCATGTTGATGGCCATGAACTCCATCGTGCCGCCGACGGTGTACGCCACATAGAAGTAGCCGTTCTCCGCCGCGCTGAAGCGGACCGCGACCATCACCGGCAACAGGTTGATCATGGCGAGGCTGAACAGAGCGCCGAGCGAGTCACCGGCCAGGAAGCGGCCCATGGACCGCAGGCCGGGCGGTTCCACGTCGTGGTCGGCGGCGGCCTGGCGCGGGATGAGCCGACGGAAGATCAGCCAGCCGAGCGGCAGTGTGGAGAACGCGATGGCCACGGCCCAGGACACGAAGACGCCCAGCACGGGCAGCGCACTCGCGAAGACGGCCAGCAGGACCAGCTTGCCGACGGAGAACACCGCGTTCCCGGCCGGCACCCACTCGGCCCTGCGCAGTCCCGTGAGCACGCCGTCCTGGAGGGTGAGCAGCGCCCACGCCACGCACGCCGCGACGAACAGCGTCCCGACCAGCGGTGTGCCGAGGGGCGCGTAGGAGGGGCCCCACCGGTCGAGCGTGAGCAGGAAGACGCCCGCGGCCAGGGCGACGACCACCGAGCTCGCCAGGTACACGCCCCACACCAGGCGTCCGGTCTCGCGGCCGGCGCGCGGTACGAAGCGGACCACGGCGCCGATCATCGTGGTCGCGGTGATGCCGGCGAGCAGCCGCATCGCGGCGATCGCGGCGGAACCCTGGCCGACGGCGTCCTCGGAGTAGTGGCGGGCGGCCACGAGCCAGAAGCCCAGCCCGAGGACGGCGGACACACCCGTGCTGAGCATCAGGAAGTAGGCGTTCTTGAACAGGGAGTCGGATCCCGGTGCGTCCCCGGCGGACCGGGGCCCGTCGTCGGCGCCCGCCGCGGCGGACTCGTGCACCCGGGTGTCGGTCACGGCCCGGCCCCGGCGGCCGCCGTCCCCGGCCCGCGGACGGCGGCCTCCGCGTACGGCCGTGCGGGCCGAGCGAGTCCGGACGCCGGACGGGGCGGGGTGAGCAGTGCGCCGCAGGTGGACCGCACGGCGCCGACCGGGCCCGGTCCGGCGAGCGGGAGGACGGCGCCCGCCCGGACGTCGGCTTGTTCGGAAGGACTGGGGACGGAGGCCTCGCCCCGGGCCCCGGCCGGCCGTCCGCCGGCCTCGCTGCCGATCACGTGCGCCCCGCCCTCCGGCAGCGGGACGCCCAGCGCGTCGCGACGGGCCCGCGGCCGCGGCGCCGGGGTGCCGTACAGGTTCGTGGTCAGTACGGCGGACAGCGAGACCCCCGTCTGCCCGGGCACGGCGTCGACGGGCCCGTCGAACGGGTCCGACGGCGCCTGCACCGGCCGCAGTCCGGCCGCCTGCGCCACGGGGAGAACGACGCCGTCGTCGACCGGCGGCATCAGCACCCGGCCGCCCGGCGGACAGCAGTGGCGCAGCGTCGCGGACGGCCCGCCCCCGCACGACGGCACGTACACGCGTTCCCGGCCGGGCCGGCCGCTCATGATCCCTTCCGGCCGTTCCGGCTGCGATCCCGAGCGCGCCGAGCGCGGACCGGCCTCGCCCATGGTCATCCGCCCCCCCCGTGTGCCTTCGGAACACCCCCTCCCCGAGGCCTTCCGGCACCCGCCCAGAGTCGCCCCGTTCGCACCGCTCCGTCAAGATTGCGTCCATCCTGTGGATAACCCCCGGTACGCGGGGGGGAAGAGGGGGAGCGCCACCACGTCGGCTCTGCCCAAGACCGCCGTCCCACCCGTAACGTGTGGCACGGCCACGGACACGTGGAGCACTTGCGCACACGAAAGCGAGGCAGCACCCGATGCCCCCCTTCGATGTCCCCGAGGGCGATCCCTTCGGCCCGCACAACCTGCCGTACGGCGTGTTCTCGACCCCCGGTTCGCCGGAGCGGACCGTGGGCGTCCGGCTCGGCGACCACGTCCTCGACGCCGGCGCGGCGGCGCACGCCCTGGGCTCCCCCTACGCCTCCCTGCTCGCCCGCCCGACCCTCAACCCGCTGCTGGCGGCGGGCCGCACGGCCTGGTCGGACGTGCGGCGGGCGCTCACGGCGTGGGTGACCGTCCCGGCGCACCGGGAGACCGTCGGGCCCCTGTTCCACCCGCTGTCCGAGGTGACCCTGCACCTCCCCTTCGAGGTCGCGGACTACGTCGACTTCTACGCCTCCGAGAACCACGCCCGGAACGTCGGCCGGATCTTCCGCCCCGACGCCGCCGACTCCCTGACCCCCAACTGGAAGCACCTGCCGATCGGCTACCACGGCCGCTCCGGCACGGTCGTGGTGTCCGGCACCGACGTCGTACGCCCCTCCGGCCAGCGCAAGGCGCCCACGGACGCCGCCCCGGTCCTCGGGCCGTCCGTCCGGCTGGACATCGAGGCCGAGGTCGGTTTCGTGGTCGGCGTGCCGTCCGAGCTCGGCCGGCCGGTGCCGCTCGGCGACTTCCGCGACCACGTCTTCGGCCTCTGCCTCCTCAACGACTGGTCCGCCCGCGACGTCCAGGCCTGGGAGTACGTCCCCCTCGGCCCGTTCCTCGGCAAGTCCTTCGCGACCTCGGTGTCGGCCTGGATCACCCCGCTGGACGCCCTGGAGGAGGCTCGCGTCGCGCCGCCGGAGCGCACCCACGAGCTACTGCCGTACCTGGACGACGCGGACGAGGAACCCGGCGGCTACGACCTGCGGATCACCGTCGCGGTCAACGGTCACGTCGTCTCCGAACCCCCCTTCTCCACCATGTACTGGACCGCCGCCCAGCAGCTCGCCCACATGACCGTCAACGGCGCCTGTCTGCGCACCGGCGACCTGTACGGCTCCGGCACGGTGAGCGGCCCCGCCGAGCGGGAACGCGGGTCGCTGCTCGAACTGACCTGGAACGGCCGCGACGTCCTCGAACTCCCCGACGGCGAACGGACGTTCCTGGAGGACGGCGACGTGGTGACGCTGTCGGCCTGGGCGCCGGGCCCGGACGGCGTCCGCGTGGGCCTCGGCGAGGTCACGGGCCGGGTGGTCCCCGCGGTCTGACCCGTCCGGCCCTCGCCGATCTCCGACGACCCCTGACTCGCACCGCCCTTCGCCGTCATACTGGGCGTCGGGCGGTGTGCGCGTTCGCGCCTCGCTCCCCCTGCACTTCCCGCACGCCCCCAGCACGACCCGAAGCCGCCCTCTTCCGACAGGATCCGGAGCCCGTGGCATGACCGTCTGCCTGCTCCTGCTGAGCGTTGTCGCCGTGACGGCCGCCGTGCCCGTCCCCCGGGCGCTGACCCGGTCGAAGTGGCCGGAGCGGGAACCGGTGGTCGCCCTGTGGGTGTGGCAGTGCCTGGTCGCCACCGTCCTGCTGTGCTGCGTCACGGCCCTCGCCCTGGGCGCCGCCGCCGTCTTCGGCACCGTCCGCGCCCAGCTCTTCGCCCCGGCCCCGCCCGCGGTCACCGCGGCATACGACCTGTCCGCCACCTCGCCCTGGACCATCGCCCTCACCCTGCTGCTGGCGTGCGGGGCCGCCTGGACGACGGCCGTGCTCGGGCGCGAACTGGTCGAGGCCTGCCGCCGGCGCGCCCGCTCCCGGGCGCAGCTGCGGGAACGCGCCCCCGACCTCCCCGCCGGTCTGCCCGCGGCCCGCGGCCCCCTGCTGGTGCTGGAGGACGAGTACCCCGACGCCTGGTGGATGCCGGGCAGCCCGCCCCAGCTGATCGTCACCACCGGCGCCCTGCGACGCCTCACCGACCACCAGCTCGACGCCGTCCTCACCCACGAGCGGGGCCACGCCCGCGCCCGCCACGACTGGCTGCTGCACCTCTCCACCGCGCTGGCCACCGGCTTCCCCCGGGTCCCGCTGTTCGCGCACTTCTGCGACCAGACCCACCGCCTGGTGGAACTGTCCGCCGACGACACGGCCTCCCGCCGCTGCGGCCACCTGACCACGGCGCTGGCGCTGATCGAGCTCAACCAGCACCGCGGCGTGCTCTCCTGCGCCTCCAGTCGTCGCCTGCTCGGCGAACGCGTCGACCGCCTCCTGAAGCCCCCGCCCCGCCTCGACCCCCGCCACCGCGCCCTGACGACCACGGCGGCGGCGCTGGTCCCCCTGCTCCCCCTGCTGATCACCTTCGCGCCGGGCCTGACCGCCCTGCCGTAGCCGTCATGACCGAGTGCCGCGAACGCTGCGGCGCCCAGGGCCTGATCCTCGCCAACGGCATCGCCGGCCGGCTCGCCGTGAACGGGGGCGCCATCACCGCCGAAGGCGCCGACAAGGTGATCCGGGTCAAGGCCGCGGGCGAGATGCTGCTCGGTGGCCTCGCGCTCATGCCGGTCAGCGGTACAGGGCGCGGTGGCAGGAGTAACCGAATGCGTTGCCGATGCTGAGGACGTACACGACGCGACCGCAGAAGTCACGGTAGTCGGCCCGCTGGGCCTCATCGAGGTCGAGGGAGGTGACCGGCCCGGCGGACGAAGCCCGTTGGAGCACCTCCAGCAGACGCCGCGGGGCACTGAGCTCCATCACCTCCACCGCGCGCCGGAAGTCGTCGACGAGGTCCGGCCCGTGGTCGGCCAACTCGTCGAGAGCCTCCGCCAGGGGGCCGCCGGTCCTCGTCCGTGCCTCCCGCAACAGGTCGCAGCAGGCCCGCAGGGTGCACAGGTGGCCGAGTGGCAGCTTCACGGCGTACAGGCTGGGCAGCTCACGGCCGTCGGGGCCGTAAAGGGTGTAACCCGCGGACGTGTGCCGCTCCGGGCCGACCACCGCGGTGGTCTCCGGCCACCGCAGGGGGGCGGGCAGACACTGCCGAATCCGGTCCCAGCTGTCGTAGGCGGTGCAGATGGTCTCGGCCTCGGTGCTGTCGAGGTCGGGCAGGCAGAAGTAGTACAGGTGGTGCAGCAGAGGCTGCTCGATCGCAGTGAACTTGCTGATGAACACGGGGTCGTCGGGTATCAGGATCTGCATCGCGCATCCTTCTGTTCATCAGCGGTGCAGGACTTCGGACGCCGGGTGCGAACAAGACGGTGGGGACGTGGGCTCCCCGGGGCGCGGGCCGGCGGAAGCCGGGACCGGGGCCGGAGCCGGTACTCCCGGCCCCACCGCGGGAGCGCGGCGGACGGGTCCCACGGCCGGCGCGGACCGCTATGCGCCCGGCACCGCAGGGTCGTCCGGTCACCGTGAACGAGGACCTCGCCGGACTCCTCGTCCCCCTGCCCGCCCGCACACCGCGCACGGTGGCGGCGTGAGCGAGCGTCCGGGACGGGTGCGGGCATTCCGGCCGACTCGCGGCCGGCCCGGCGGCCTAGGTCCAGTCCGGTTCCGGCTCCTCGTCGGGCCGGTCGTCCGGACCGGGGGCGCCCGAGCCGGGGGCGCCGGGATCGCCGGTGTCCAGATCGCCGGCATGCGGACCGAAGGCGTCCGGGCCGGGAGTGCCGGGATCGCCGGTGTCCGGACCGGGGGCGTCCGCGTTCATGGGGCCGGAAGCGGCGCCGTCGGGCCCCTCCAGTCCGGCCAGCACCGCCACCACCCCCTCCCCGTACGTCGCCAGCTTCTTCTCCCCCACCCCGCTGATCCCGCCGAGCTCGGCCACCGACGTGGGCCACGCCGTGGCGATCTCCCGCAGTGTGGCGTCGTGGAAGATGACGTACGCCGGGACGCCCTGCTCGCGGGCCTGCTCGGCGCGCCAGGCGCGCAGCGCCTCGAACGCGGGCTGAAGCTCCTCGGGCAGCTCGGCCGCGGCGGCCTTGGCCCTGCGTTCGCCCCGGCCGCTCGTGCTCCGGTCCGCCGCCGGCTTCTTCGGCTCCTTGCGCAGCGGCACCTCCCGCTCCCGCCGCAGCACCGCCCCGCTGGCCCCGGTCAGCACCAGCGTGCCGTACTCCCCCTCGACCGCGAGCAGCCCCTGGGCCAGCAACTGGCGCACCACACCCCGCCATTCCGCCTCGGTCAGCTCCTCACCGATGCCGAACACCGACAGCTGGTCGTGGTCGAACTGGATGACCTTGGCCGTGCGCCGTCCCAGCAGGATGTCGATGATCTGCACCGCGCCGAACTTCTGCCCGCGTTCCCGCTGCAGCCGCACCACCGTGGACAGCACCTTCTGTGCCGCGACGGTCCCGTCCCAGGTCTCCGGCGGGGTGAGACAGGTGTCGCAGTTGCCGCAGCCCGCCGGGTCGGGGTCCTGGCCGAAGTAGGCGAGGAGCTGGCCGCGCCGGCACCGGACGGTCTCGCACAGGGCGAGCATCGCGTCCAGGTGCTGGTTCGCCCGCCGCCGGAACGCCTCGTCGCCCTCGCCGGACTGGATCAGCTTGCGCTGCTGTATGACGTCGTTGAGCCCGTAGGCCATCCAGGCCGTGGACGGCAGTCCGTCGCGCCCCGCGCGGCCCGTCTCCTGGTAGTAGCCCTCGACCGACTTGGGCAGGTCGAGATGGGCGACGAAGCGGACGTCCGGCTTGTCGATGCCCATGCCGAAGGCGATGGTCGCCACCACGACCAGGCCCTCCTCCCGCAGGAACCGCGCCTGGTGCGCGGCGCGCGTCCCCGCGTCGAGACCTGCGTGGTACGGCACCGCCTCGATGCCGTTGCGGTTGAGGAACTCGGCGGTCTTGTCCACCGAGTTGCGCGACAGGCAGTAGACGATGCCGGCGTCCCCGGCGTGCTCCTCGCGCAGGAAGTTCAGCAGCTGCTTCCTGGGGTCCGCCTTGGGCACGATCCGGTACTGGATGTTGGGCCGGTCGAAGCTCGCCACGAAGTGCCGGGCGTCCGGCATGCCGAGCCGCTCGGTGATCTCCCGGTGCGTGGCGTGCGTGGCCGTCGCCGTGAGCGCGATGCGGGGCACGTCCGGCCACCGCTCGCCGAGCAGGGACAGCATGAGGTAGTCCGGCCGGAAGTCGTGCCCCCACTGGGACACGCAGTGCGCCTCGTCGATCGCGAAGACGGAGATCTTGCCACGCGAGAGCAGGTCCTGGGTGCTGTCCAGCCGCAGCCGCTCCGGTGCGAGGTACAACAGGTCCAGCTCGCCGGCGAGGAACTCCGCCTCGACGACGCGCCGCTCGTCGAAGTCCTGCGTGGAGTTCATGAACCCGGCCCGCACGCCCAGCGCCCGCAGCGCGTCCACCTGGTCCTGCATCAGCGCGATGAGCGGGGAGACGACGACTCCCGTACCCGGCCTGACCAGGGCCGGAATCTGGTAACAGAGCGACTTGCCGCCGCCGGTCGGCATGAGCACGACGGCGTCGCCGCCCGTGATCACGTGCTCGATGACCGCTTCCTGCTCGCCCCGGAAGGCGTCGTACCCGAACACCCGGTGCAGCGCGGCCAGCGCCTCGCTCTCCATCACTGCCATCCCGCCACTACCGCCCGTCGCCGTGCCCTCGTGAGCCGTCCCTCGACCACTGCCCCCCACGATAGGGGCCCGCACCGACAGCCCCCGGGTTGTCCACGGACTCACCCGTACGACGGCGGCGGCCCGGCTCCCCGAAGGGCGCCGGGCCGCCGCCGTGCCGGTGGGTGCCGGGTCAGCGCACGAACACTCCCGCGTCCCCCGCCAGCTCCAGGAAGTACTGGGGCGCGACGCCCAGGACCACCGTGACGGCCACGCCGACGCCGATCGCCGTCATCGTCAGCGGTGACGGCACCGCGACGGTCGGGCCCTCGGGACGCGGCTCGCTGAAGAACATCAGGACGATCACGCGGATGTAGAAGAACGCCGCGATGGCCGACGAGATCACGCCGACCACGACCAGCGGGACCGCCCCGCCCTCCGCCGCCGCCTTGAACACGGCGAACTTGCCCGCGAAGCCCGAGGTCAGCGGGATGCCCGCGAAGGCCAGCAGGAACACCGCGAACACCACCGCCACCAGCGGGGAGCGACGGCCGAGGCCCGCCCACTTCGACAGGTGCGTCGCCTCGCCGCCGGCGTCCCGGACCAGTGTGACCACCGCGAACGCGCCGATCGTCACGAACGAGTACGCCGCCAGGTAGAAGAGGACGGACGAGATGCCCGACGGTGTGGTCGCGATGACGCCCGCGAGGATGAAGCCCGCGTGCGCGATCGACGAGTACGCCAGCAGCCGCTTGATGTCGGTCTGGGTGATCGCCACGATCGCGCCGGCCAGCATGGTCACGATGGCGACGGCCCACATGACCGGCCGCCAGTCCCAGCGCAGGCCCGGCAGCACGACGTACAGGATCCGCAGCAGCGCGCCGAACGCCGCCACCTTGGTCGCCGCCGCCATGAACCCGGTCACCGGCGTCGGGGCGCCCTGGTACACGTCGGGCGTCCACATGTGGAAGGGGACGGCGCCGACCTTGAACAGCAGCCCCATGACCAGCAGCGCGGCGCCGACCAGCAGCAGCGCGTCGTTGCCCATGGTGTCGGCGAGCGCCGGGTCGACGTCCTGGACCGTGCCGTCGACGACCTGCGCGATCGTGGCGTACGACATCGAGCCCGAGTAGCCGTACAGCAGCGCGATGCCGAACAGCGTGAACGCGGAGGCGAACGCGCCGAGCAGGAAGTACTTGACCGCCGCCTCCTGCGACATCAGCCGCTTGCGGCGGGCCAGCGCGCACAGCAGGTACAACGGGAGGGAGAGGACCTCCAGCGCCACGAACAGCGTCAGCAGGTCGTTGGCCGCCGGGAAGACCAGCATGCCGGCGACGGCGAAGAGCAGCAGCGGGAACACCTCGGTGGTGGTGAACCCGGCCCTGACCGCCTTCTTCTCGCTGTCGCTGCCCGGTACGGACGCGGCCTGCGCGGCGAAGGAGTCCACCCGGTTGCCGTGCGCCTCCGGGTCGAGCCGGCGCTCGGCGAAGGTGAACAGGCCGACCAGCGCCGTCAGCAGGACCGTGCCCTGCAGGAACAGGGCCGGCCCGTCGACGGCGACGGCGCCCATCGCCGCGATGCCCGCCTTGGTCGTGCCGTAGCCGTTCGCGGCGAGCACCACGACCGCGGCGAAGGCGGCGGCCAGCGCGACCACGGCGACGAACATCTGCGCGTAGTAGCGCGACCTGCGCGGTACGAGCGCCTCGACCAGCACCCCGAGGACCGCCGCTCCGACGACGATCAGGGTGGGCGCGAGCTGCCCGTATTCGATCTTCGGCGCGTCGATCTTCGAGATCGGGTCGGCCGCCGTTGTCCACAGGCTGTGGACGGCTGTTGCGCTCACTTGGCCGCCTCCACCTCGGGCCGGGGGTCCTTCTTCTGTACGTCGGACATGGTGTGCTCCACCGCCGGGTTCACGACGTCCGTGACGGGCTTCGGGTAGACGCCCAGGAAGACCAGCAGCACCACCAGCGGCGCCACCACCGCGATCTCCCGCACCCGCAGGTCGGGCATCGCGGAGACCTCGGGTCCCACCGGGCCGGTCATCGTCCGCTGGTAGAGGACGAGGGTGTAGAGCGCGGCGAGGACGATGCCGAAGGTGGCGATGATGCCGATCACCGGGTAGCGGGTGAACGTGCCCACCAGGACCAGGAACTCACTGACGAAGGGCGCGAGCCCCGGCAGGGAGAGGGTCGCGAGCCCGCCGATCAGGAAGGTGCCGGCGAGCACCGGGGCGACCTTCTGCACCCCGCCGTAGTCGGCGATGAGCCGGGAGCCGCGCCGCGAGATCAGGAACCCGGCGATCAGCATCAGCACGGCGGTCGAGATGCCGTGGTTGACCATGTAGAGCGTCGCCCCGGACTGGCCCTGGCTGGTCATCGCGAAGATGCCCATGATGATGAAGCCGAAGTGCGAGATCGACGCGTACGCGATCAGACGCTTGATGTCGCGCTGGCCGACCGCGAGCAGCGCGCCGTAGATGATGCTGACGACCGCCAGCACGAGGACGGCGGGCGTCGCCCACTTGCTGGCCTCCGGGAACAGCCCGAGGCAGAAGCGGAGCATCGCGAAGGTGCCCACCTTGTCGACGACCGCCGTGATCAGCACGGCCACCGGGGCGGTGGACTCCTGCATGGCGTTGGGCAGCCAGGTGTGCAGCGGCCACAGCGGCGCCTTCACCGCGAAGGCGAGGAAGAAACCGAGGAACAGCCAGCGCTCGGTGCTGGTCGCCATGTCCAGCGAGCCGTCGGCCCGCGCCTCGGCGATCCCGGTGAGCGAGAAGTTCCCGGCGACCACGTACAGCCCGATCACCGCGGCCAGCATGACCAGACCGCCGGCCAGGTTGTAGAGCAGGAACTTCACCGCCGCGTACGACCGCTGCGTCGCCGCCTTCTCCTCGCCGTGCTCGTGGGCCCGGTCCCCGAAGCCGCCGATGAGGAAGTACATCGGGATCAGCATGGCTTCGAAGAAGATGTAGAAGAGGAAGACGTCGGTGGCCTCGAAGGAGAGGATCACCATCGCCTCGACGGCCAGGATCAGGGCGAAGAAGCCCTGCGTCGGCCGCCACCTCCTGTTCCCCGTCTCCAGCGGGTCGGCGTCGTGCCAGCCCGCGAGGACGATGAACGGGATCAGCAGGGCGGTCAGCGCGATCAGCGCCACCGCGATGCCGTCCACGCCCAGCTCGTACCGGACCCCGAAGTCCGCGATCCAGGCGTGGGACTCGGTGAGCTGGTAGCGGTCGCCGTCCGGGTCGAACCGCACCAGGACGACGACCGCCGAGGCGAGTGTGGCGAGCGAGAACAGCAGGGCCAGCCACTTGGCCGCCGTGCGCTTCGCGGCCGGTACCGCGGCCGTGGCGATCGCCCCGATGGCCGGGAGCGCCGCCGTCGCTGTCAGCAGAGGAAAGGACATCGGTATCAGACCGCCCTCATCAGCAGGGTCGCGGCGACCAGGACCGCCGCGCCGCCGAACATGGAGACCGCGTAGGACCGTGCGAAGCCGTTCTGCAGCCTGCGCATCCGCCCGGACAGGCCGCCCATGGAGGCCGCCGTGCCGTTGACGACCCCGTCGACCAGGGTGTGGTCGACGTACACCAGCGAGCGGGTGAGGTGCTCACCGCCGCGGACCAGGACCACGTGGTTGAAGTCGTCCTGGAGCAGGTCGCGCCGGGCGGCCCGGGTGAGCAGCGACCCGCGCGGGGCGACGGCCGGCACCGGCCGGCGCCCGTACTGGGCCCAGGCGACCGCCACGCCGATGACCATCACGGCGACCGTGGCGACGGTGACCGTCATGGCGCTGATCGGCGCGTGACCGTGGTCGTGCCCGGTGACGGGCTCCAGCCAGTGCATGAAGCGGTCGCCGATGCCGAAGAAGGCGCCGCCGAACACCGAGCCGACCGCCAGCACGATCATCGGGATCGTCATGGTCCTCGGGGACTCGTGCGGGTGCGGCGGCTCGTAGGCGCCGCGGGTCTCGGCGGCAAGCTCCACGTCCGGCTCCGCCGGGGACGGCGTCGGCGCGTTGCGCCACCGCTCCTCGCCGAAGAACGTCATCAGCATCACGCGCGTCATGTAGTACGCGGTGATGGCCGCGCCCAGCAGGGCGCAGGCGCCGAGGATCCAGCCCTCGGCGCCGCCCTTGGCGAACGCCGACTCGATGATCCTGTCCTTGGAGAAGAAGCCGGACAGGCCCGGGAAGCCGATGATCGCGAGGTAGCCGAGACCGAAGGTGACGAACGTGACCGGCATGTACGTGCGCAGCCCGCCGTAACGGCGCATGTCGACCTCGTCGTTCATGCCGTGCATCACCGAGCCGGCGCCGAGGAACAGCCCGGCCTTGAAGAAGCCGTGCGTCACCAGGTGCATGATCGCGAAGACGTAGCCGATGGGGCCGAGGCCGGCGGCGAGCACCATGTAGCCGATCTGCGACATGGTCGAGCCGGCCAGCGCCTTCTTGATGTCGTCCTTCGCGCACCCGACGATCGCACCGAACAGCAGCGTGACCGCGCCGACGACGGTGACGACCAGCTGGGCGTCCGGGGCGCCGTTGAAGACGGCCGCGGAGCGGACGATCAGGTACACGCCCGCCGTCACCATGGTCGCGGCGTGGATCAGGGCCGATACGGGGGTCGGGCCCTCCATCGCGTCCCCGAGCCAGGACTGCAGCGGCACCTGGGCGGACTTGCCGCAGGCGGCGAGCAGCAGCATCAGCGCGATCGCGGTGAGCTTGCCCTCACCGGCCTGCCCGGCGAGGCCGGGCTCCTCCAGGGTGCCGAGCACCGGCCCGAAGGCGAAGGTGCCGAACCACAGGAACATCAGCATGATCGCGATGGACAGGCCCATGTCGCCGACGCGGTTGACCAGGAAGGCCTTCTTCGCCGCCGTCGCCGCGCCGGGCTTGTGCTGCCAGAAGCCGATCAGCAGGTAGGAGGCGAGACCGACGCCCTCCCAGCCGACGTACAGCAGCAGGTAGTTGTCGGCGAGGACGAGGATCAGCATCGCCGCGAGGAACAGGTTCAGGTAACCGAAGAAGCGGCGGCGCCGCTCGTCGTGCTCCATGTACCCGACGGAGTACAGGTGGATCAGCGAGCCGACGCCGGTGATCAGCAGGACGAACGTCATCGACAGCTGGTCGAGCCGGAAGGCGACGTCGGCCTGGAAGCCCTCCACCGGGACCCAGCTGAACAGGTGCTGCGTGACGGTGCGCTCCTCGGCGCCCTTGCCCAGCAGGTCGGTGAACAGCACCAGGCCGAGCCCGAAGGAGACGGCCGCGAGCAGCGTGCCGATCCAGTGGCCGACGGCGTCCAGCCGGCGTCCACCGCACAGCAGGACCACCGCTCCGAGCAGGGGCGCCGCCACCAGCAGCGCAATCAGGTTCTCCACGATTCAGCAGCCCCTCACAGCTTCATCAGGCTGGCGTCGTCGACCGAGGCCGAGTGGCGGGAACGGAACAGGGACACGATGATCGCCAGCCCGACCACGACCTCCGCGGCGGCGACGACCATCGTGAAGAAGGCGATGATCTGGCCGTCGAGGTTGCCGTGCATCCGGGAGAAGGCGACGAACGCGAGGTTGCAGGCGTTGAGCATGAGCTCGACGCACATGAAGACGACGATCGCGTTGCGCCTGACCAGTACGCCCGTGGCGCCGATCGTGAACAGCAGCGCGGCCAGGTACAGGTAGTTGACCGGATTCACTTCGCCGCCTCCTCGGCCCGCTTGAAGGTCGGCGCGTCGATCGCGGTGCGCCCCAGCCGCTCCTGAGCCCGCTGCTCCATCGCCCGCAGGTCGTTGATCGCCTCCTGCGACACGTCACGGATCTGGCCGCGCTCCCGCAGCGTCTTGCTGACGGTGAGGTCCGACGGGGTGCCGTCGGGCAGCAGGCCCGCGATGTCCACGGCGTTGTGCCGGGCGTACACACCCGGTGCCGGCAGCGGCGGCAGGTGCTTGCCCTCGCGCACGCGCTGCTCGGCCAGCTCCCGCTGCGTCCTGGCGCGCTCGGTGCGCTCCCGGTGGGTGAGCACCATGGCGCCGACGGCGGCCGTGATGAGCAGGGCGCCGGTGATCTCGAAGGCGAAGACGTACTTGGTGAAGAGGAGGGCCGCGAGGCCCTCCACGTTGCCGCCCGCGTTGGCCTCGCCGATGCCGTTGAACTCGCTGAGCGAGGCGTTCCCGATCCCGCCGATCAGCAGGGCGCCGAAGCCGAGCCCGCACAGCAGGGCCAGCCAGCGCTGGCCCCTGATGGTCTCCTTCAAGGAGTCCGCCGCGGTGACGCCCACGAGCATCACCACGAACAGGAACAGCATCATGATCGCGCCGGTGTAGACGACGATCTGGACGACGCCCAGGAAGTAGGCGCCGTTGGCCAGGTAGAACACCGCCAGGACGATCATGGTGCCGGCGAGGCAGAGCGCGCTGTGCACGGCCCGCCGCATGAAGACGGTGCACAGGGCGCCGATCACGGCGACCGTGCCGAGGACCCAGAACTGGAAGGCCTCCCCGGTGGAGGTGGAGTAGGCGGCGAGCTGCCCGGTCATCGCTTGATCACCTGCTCCGACGCCGGTTCCTCCGGGCCGAAGGTCGAGGCGGCCTCCTGCACCACCTCGCCCCTGGAGTGGGCGACCTGCTGCTCCGTGCCGGGCGCGGCCTCGGTCACCAGGCCCCGGTAGTAGTCCTGTTCGTCGGTGCCCGGGTACATGGCGTGCGGGGAGTCGACCATGCCCTCCTCCAGACCGGCGAGCAGCTGCTCCTTGGTGTAGATGAGGTTGGCGCGGCTGGAGTCCGCCAGCTCGAACTCGTTGGTCATCGTCAGCGCGCGCGTGGGGCACGCCTCGATGCACAGCCCGCACAGGATGCAGCGGGCGTAGTTGATCTGGTAGACGCGGCCGTACCGCTCGCCGGGCGAGTAGCGCTCCTCCTCGGTGTTGTCCGCGCCCTCGACGTAGATCGCGTCGGCGGGACAGGCCCAGGCGCACAGCTCGCAGCCGACGCACTTCTCCAGGCCGTCCGGATGGCGGTTGAGCTGGTGCCGTCCGTGGAAACGCGGGGCGGTGGTCTTCTGCTGCTCCGGGTACTGCTCGGTCAGCCGCTTCTTGAACATGGCCTTGAAGGTCACGCCGAAGCCGGCCACGGGGTTCAGGAAACCGGGCTCGGTCCCCTTGGGCTCCTCAGCCATCGGACGCCTCCTTTCCATCCGTGGATCCGCCCGGAGATTCGTCACTCCGGGTATCGGGGGCACCACTGACAACCAGCTCCCGCTCCCGGCGCGAACGGCGTCGGGGCACCGGCGGCACCTCCTGTCCCGGCAGCGGCGGTACGGGGAACCCGCCCGCCATGGGGTCGAAGGCGGGCGGGCCCTCGGGCTGCTCGGACTCCTTCGCCTTCGGCCGGAACATGTCGGCGACGAAGGAGAGCAGCAGCAGGCCGAGGACGCCCGCGGCGACGTAGAGCGCGATGTCGGTGAAGTCGTAACCCTCGTTCCGCAGCGCCCGCACGGTGGCGACGAGCATCAGCCACACCAGGGAGACCGGGATGAGGACCTTCCAGCCGAGCTTCATCAGCTGGTCGTAGCGGACCCGCGGGAGCGTGCCGCGCAGCCAGACGAAGCCGAACAGCAGGGTCAGCAGCTTGCCGGTGAACCAGAGCATCGGCCACCAGCCGTGGTTCGCACCCTCCCAGAACGTGCTGACCGGCCACGGGGCCCGCCAGCCGCCCAGGAAGAGGGTCACGGCGACGGCCGAGACGGTCACCATGTTGATGTACTCGGCGAGCATGAACATCGCGAACTTGATCGACGAGTACTCGGTGTTGAAGCCGCCGACCAGGTCGCCCTCGGACTCCGGCATGTCGAAGGGGGCGCGGTTGGTCTCGCCGACCATCGTCACGACGTAGATGAGGAAGGAGACCGGCAGCAGCAGGACGTACCAGCGGTCGGTCTGCGCCTCGACGATCGTCGACGTCGACATCGACCCCGAGTACAGGAACACGGAGGCGAACGCCGCGCCCATGGCGATCTCGTACGAGATCATCTGCGCGCAGGAGCGCAGACCGCCCAGCAGCGGGTAGGTGGAGCCGGAGCTCCAGCCCGCCAGGACGATGCCGTAGATGCCGACCGAGGCGACCGCGAGGATGTACAGCATCGCGATCGGCAGGTCGGTCAGCTGCATGGTGGTGCGCTGGCCGAAGACCGAGATCTCGTTGCCGGCCGGTCCGAAGGGGATCACCGCGAACGCCATGAAGGCGGGGATGGCCGCGACGACCGGTGCGAGGACGTAGACGGCCTTGTCCGCGCGTTTGACGACGACGTCTTCCTTGAGCATCAGCTTCACGCCGTCGGCGAGCGACTGGAGCATGCCCCAGGGGCCGTGCCGGTTGGGGCCGATGCGCAGCTGCATCCAGGCGACGACCTTGCGCTCCATGACGATGGAGATCAGCACGGTCACCATCAGGAAGGCGAAGCAGAAGACCGCCTTGAGGGCGATCAGCCACCAGGGATCGCGGCCGAACATCGAGAGGTCCTCGGCGGCGAGGTACGGGCTCATGCCTCCACCTCCTCGGGGGTCTCGTCGGCGAGGGCCGCCGGGCCGATACGGACGAGTGAGCCGGGCAGTGCCCCGGTGCCGGAGGCGACGCCGCCGCCGACGGAGTTCAGCGGGAGCCACACCACGCGGTCGGGCATCTCGGTGACGGCCAGGGGCAGCTCGACCGTCCCCTCGGTGCCGGTCACCGCGAGCAGGTCGCCGTCCTTGACGCCGGCCTCGGCGGCCGTGGCCGCCGACACGCGCGCGCGGGCGGCGTGCCGGGTGCCGGCGAGCGCCTCGTCGCCCCGTTGCAGGACGCCCTCGTCGAGCAGCAGCCGGTGCCCGGCGAGCACGGCCTCCCCGGCGGCCGGCCGGGGCAGCACGCCCGCGGTCTCCAGCGGGTCGGTGGCCCGGGGGCCGTCCCAGGCGCCGAGCCGGTCGAGCTCCGCGCGGATCGTGCGCAGGTCCGGCAGCCCCAGGTGGACGTCCATGGCGTCGGCCAGCATCTGCAGCACGCGCGCGTCGGTGGGCGCGGGCCGCCGGGTCATCTGGTCGGGCTTGAGCGCCGCCTCGAACAGGCGGACCCTGCCCTCCCAGTTGAGGAAGGTGCCGTCCTTCTCGGCGACCGCGGCGACCGGCAGGACCACGTCGGCGAGTGCGGTGACCTCGCTGGGCCGCAGCTCCAGCGACACCACGAACCCGGCCTCGGCGAGTGCGGCACGCGCGCGTGCCGGATCGGGCAGGTCGGCGACCTCCACGCCCGCGACCAGCAGCGCCTGGAGCTCACCGCGTGCCGCCGCCTCGACGATCTGTCCGGTGTCGCGGCCGTAGCGGTGGGGCAGCTCGGCCAGGCCCCAGAGGGCGGCGACCTCCGCGCGTGCGCGCGGGTCGGTCGACGGACGGCCGCCGGGCAGCAGCGCCGGCAGCGCGCCCGCCTCCACGGCGCCGCGCTCCCCGGCCCGGCGCGGGATCCACACCAGCCGGGCGCCGGTCGCGGCGGCGAACCGGACGGCCGCGGTCAGGCCGCCCCGTGCGGCGGCCAGCCGCTCGCCGGCGACGACGACCGCGCCCTCGCCCCGCAGCGCCTCGGCGGCCCTGGCCCCGTCGCCCTCCAGCCCGACGCCGCTCGACAGGGCGTCCAGCCACTCGGTCTCGGTCCCGGGGGCCGCCGGCAGCAGCGTGCCGCCGGCCTTCTCGAGCCCGCGCGTGGCGTGCGTGGCCAGGGCGAAGGTCTTCTGCCCGTGCTTGCGCCAGGCCTTGCGCAGCCGCAGGAAGACGCCGGGGGCCTCCTCCTCGGACTCGAAGCCGACCAGCAGGACCGCGGGCGCCTTCTCCAGGGAGGCGTACGTGACGCCCGTGCCGTCGAGGTCACGGCCGCGTCCCGCGACCTGCGCGGCGAGGAAGTCGGCCTCCTCGGCGCTGTGCACGCGCGCGCGGAAGTCGATGTCGTTGGTGGCGAGCGCCACCCGCGCGAACTTGCTGTACGCGTAGGCGTCCTCGACGGTGAGCCGGCCGCCGGTCAGGACACCGGTGCGCCCGCGCGAGGCCAGCAGGCCCTGTGCCGCGATCTGCAGCGCGTCCGGCCAGGACGCCGGCTCCAGCTCGCCCTCCGGGTTGCGCACCAGCGGCGTGTCGAGGCGGTCCCTCAGCTGCGCGTACCGGAACGCGAAGCGTCCCTTGTCGCAGACCCACTCCTCGTTGACCTCGGGGTCGTGGGCGGCGAGCCGCCGCATGACCTTGCCGCGCCGGTGGTCGGTGCGGGTGGCGCAGCCGCCGGAGCAGTGCTCGCACACCGACGGCGACGAGATCAGGTCGAAGGGGCGGGAGCGGAACCGGTACGCCGCCGAGGTGAGCGCGCCGACCGGGCAGATCTGGATGGTGTTGCCGGAGAAGTACGACTCGAAGGGGTCGCCCTCGCCGGTGCCGACCTGCTGGAGCGCGCCCCGCTCGATCAGCTCGATCATCGGGTCGCCCGCGATCTGTTGGGAGAACCGGGTGCAGCGGGCGCACAGCACGCACCGCTCGCGGTCGAGCAGCACCTGTGCGGAGATCGGGACGGGCTTCTCGTAGGTGCGCTTCCTGCCCTCGAAGCGGGACTCGGCGTTGCCGTGCGACATCGCCTGGTTCTGCAGCGGGCACTCGCCGCCCTTGTCGCAGACCGGGCAGTCCAGCGGGTGGTTGATGAGCAGCAGCTCCATCACGCCCTTCTGGGCCTTCTCCGCGACCGGCGAGGAGAGCTGCGTCTTCACCACCATCCCGTCGGTGCAGGTGATGGTGCAGGACGCCATGGGCTTGCGCTGGCCCTCGACCTCGACGATGCACTGGCGGCAGGCGCCCGCCGGGTCGAGGAGCGGGTGGTCGCAGAACCGGGGGATCTCGATGCCGAGCTGCTCGGCGGCCCGGATGACCAGGGTGCCCTTGGGCACGCTGATCTCGGCGCCGTCGATGGTCAGCGTCACGAGGTCCTCGGGCGGGACCGCGGCTTCTCCTCCGCCGGAGGAGCGCTGGCCCGCGGCAGAGCCGCTGTCGGATTGCTGAACAGTCATGCGTTCACCTCCGTACGGTGGTCGGCCCAGGCCGTGGACCTGGCCGGGTCGAAGGGGCAGCCCCGGCCCGTGATGTGCTGCTCGTACTCCTCGCGGAAGTACTTGAGCGAGGAGAAGATCGGCGAGGCGGCGCCGTCGCCGAGGGCGCAGAAGGACTTGCCGTTGATGTTGTCGGCGATGTCGTTCAGCTTGTCGAGGTCGGCCGTCCGCCCCTTGCCGGCCTCGATGTCCCGCATCAGCTGGACCAGCCAGTACGTGCCCTCGCGGCAGGGCGTGCACTTGCCGCAGGACTCGTGGGCGTAGAACTCGGTCCAGCGGGTGACGGCGCGGACGACGCAGGTCGTCTCGTCGAAGCACTGCAGGGCCTTCGTGCCGAGCATGGAACCCGCGGCGCCCACTCCCTCGTAGTCGAGGGGGACGTCGAGGTGCTCGTCGGTGAACATCGGCGTCGAGGAGCCGCCCGGCGTCCAGAACTTCAGCCGGTGTCCCGGCCGCATCCCGCCGCTCATCTCCAGCAGCTGGCGCAGCGTGATGCCGAGGGGCGCCTCGTACTGTCCGGGGTTGGCGACGTGGCCGCTGAGGGAGTAGAGCGTGAAGCCGGGGGACTTCTCGCTGCCCATCGAGCGGAACCATTCCTTGCCCCGGTTCATGATGGCGGGAACCGACGCGATCGACTCGACGTTGTTCACCACGGTGGGGCACGCGTAGAGGCCCGCGACCGCGGGGAAGGGGGGACGGAGCCGCGGCTGGCCCCGGCGGCCCTCGAGCGAGTCGAGCAGTGCGGTCTCCTCGCCGCAGATGTACGCGCCCGCGCCCGCGTGCACGGTGAGTTCGAGGTCGAGTCCGCTGCCCAGGATGTCCTCGCCGAGGAAGCCGGCCGCGCGGGCCTCGCGCACGGCCTCGTGCAACCGCCGCAGCACGGGGACGACTTCACCCCGCAGATAGATGAAGGCGTGGGACGACCTGATGGCGTAGCAGGCGATGACGATGCCCTCGATGAGACTGTGCGGGTTCGCGAAGAGGAGCGGCATGTCCTTGCACGTTCCGGGCTCCGACTCGTCGGCGTTGACCACCAGGTAGTGGGGTTTGCCGTCCCCCTGGGGAATGAACTGCCACTTCATGCCCGTCGGGAAGCCGGCGCCGCCGCGCCCGCGCAGGCCGGACTCCTTGACGTACGCGATGACGTCGTCCGGTGACATGGCGAGCGCCTTGCGCAGCCCCTCGTACCCCTGGTGCCTCCGGTAGACGCCCAGCGTCCAGGACGCGTCCTCGTCCCAGAAGGCCGACAGCACGGGTGCGAGCAGCTTCTGTGGGCTCATGTCCTTGAGTTCGGGTGCCAAGGT
The DNA here is from genome assembly GCF_041380215.1 of Streptomyces pimonensis. Lineage (NCBI taxonomy): Bacteria > Bacillati > Actinomycetota > Actinomycetes > Kitasatosporales > Streptomycetaceae > Streptomyces > Streptomyces pimonensis. The sequence continues at coordinate 176,107 of NZ_JAHWZY010000001.1, read as the reverse complement.
CATCACTCCCCCTCCTCGGCGACGGGACCCGCCGGGTGGGACGGGTCGGAGGCCGATGTGTCCTGCGGCGCGTCGTGCGAGCTGAGGTGCTCGGTGGGCGACGGATCGTGCGGCGGGGTGTCCCGGGGCGCCTCACCGCGCGGGTGCACCACACGCGCGGGCGCGGCCTCCCCCTTGGCCAGCTTCAGGCCGATCAGCGAGGCGGGTCCCGCGCTGCCGGTGGCCTCGACGGCTCCCTCGCGCGTGTCGGGGAAGCCGGCCAGGATGCGGGCGGTCTCCTTGAACGTGCACAGGGGCGCCCCGCGGGTGGGCGCGACCGGGCGGCCGGCGCGCAGGTCGTCGACCATGCGCTTGGCGCTCTCGGGGGTCTGGTTGTCGAAGAACTCCCAGTTGACCATCACCACCGGCGCGAAGTCGCAGGCCGCGTTGCACTCGATGTGCTCCAGCGTGACCTTGCCGTCGTCGGTGGTCCCGCCGTTGCCGACGCCCAGGTGCTCCTGGAGCTCCTCGAAGATCGCGTCGCCGCCCATGACGGCGCACAGGGTGTTGGTGCACACCCCGACCTGGTAGTCGCCGCTCGGCCGGCGCCGGTACATGGTGTAGAAGGTGGCGACCGCGGTCACCTCGGCCGTGGTCAGGCCCAGCGTCTCCGCGCAGAACCGCATCCCGGTGCGCGTGACGTGGCCCTCCTCCGACTGCACGAGGTGCAGCAGCGGCAGGAGGGCGGACCGGGAGTCCGGGTAGCGGGCGACGACCTCGCGCGCGTCGGCCTCTAGCCGGGCCCGGACGTCGTCCGGGTAGGGGGGCGCGGGCAGTTCGGGCATGCCCAGGCCGACGCCCCGCTCGGACCGCTCGGAAGAAGAGGTGGTCACCGGTCGACGCCTCCCATCACGGGGTCGATGGACGCGACGGCGACGATGACGTCGGCGACCTGGCCGCCCTCGCACATCGCCGCCATGGCCTGCAGGTTGGTGAAGGACGGGTCACGGAAGTGGACCCGGTAGGGGCGGGTGCCGCCGTCGGAGACGACGTGCGCCCCGAGCTCGCCCTTGGGCGACTCGACCGCCACGTACGTCTGTCCCGGCGGGACCCGGAAGCCCTCGGTGACCAGCTTGAAGTGGTGGATCAGGGCCTCCATGGAGCTGCCCATGATCTTCCTGATGTGGTCGAGGGAGTTGCCCAGTCCGTCCGGCCCCAGGGCGAGCTGGGCGGGCCAGGCGATCTTCTTGTCGGCGACCATGACCGGTCCGGGCTGGAGCCGGTCCAGGCACTGCTCGACGATGCGCAGCGACTGGCGCATCTCCTCCAGCCGGATCAGGAAGCGGCCGTAGGAGTCGCAGGTGTCGGCGGTCGGGATCTCGAAGTCGTAGGTCTCGTAGCCGCAGTACGGCTGTGCCTTGCGCAGGTCGTGCGGCAGGCCGGTGGAGCGCAGGATCGGGCCGGTGGCGCCGAGGGCCATGCAGCCGGCCAGGTCCAGGTAGCCGACGTCCTGCATGCGGGCCTTGAAGATGGGGTTCCCGGTGGCGAGCTTGTCGTACTCCGGGAGGTTCTTCCTCATCGTCTTCACGAACTCGCGGATCCGGTCCACCGCGCCGGGCGGCAGGTCCTGGGCGAGTCCGCCGGGACGGATGTACGCGTGGTTCATCCGGAGCCCGGTGATGAGCTCGTAGAGGTCGAGAATGAGTTCACGATCACGGAATCCGTAGATCATGATCGTGGTGGCGCCGAGCTCCATGCCGCCGGTGGCGATGCACACCAGGTGGGAGGAGAGCCGGTTCAGCTCCATCAGGAGCACCCTGATGACCGAGGCCCGGTCGGGCACCTGGTCCTCGATGCCGAGGAGCTTCTCGACCGCGAGGCAGTACGCCGTCTCGTTGAAGAACGACGTCAGGTAGTCCATGCGCGTCACGAACGTGGTGCCCTGGGTCCACGTCCGGTACTCGAGGTTCTTCTCGATGCCGGTGTGGAGGTAGCCGATGCCGCAGCGGGCTTCGGTGACCGTCTCGCCGTCGATCTCCAGGATCAGCCGGAGCACCCCGTGGGTGGACGGGTGTTGCGGACCCATGTTGACGACGATCCGCTCGTCGTCGGTGCGGGCCGCGGTCTCGACGACCTCGTCCCAGTCGCCGCCGGTGACGGTGTAGACGGTTCCCTCGGTGGTCTCGCGCGCCGAGGCGGCGGATGCGTGCGACGTGCTCATGAGTACGACCTCCGCTGGTCCGGAGCCGGGATCTGGGCGCCCTTGTACTCGACGGGGATGCCGCCGAGGGGATAGTCCTTGCGCTGCGGATGGCCCTGCCAGTCGTCCGGCATCATGATCCGCGTGAGGGCCGGGTGGCCGTCGAAGACGATGCCGAAGAAGTCGTACGTCTCGCGCTCGTGCCAGTCGTTCGTCGGATAGACCGAGAACAGCGACGGGATGTGCGGGTCGCTGTCGGGGGCGCTGACCTCGAGGCGGATCAGCCGGTTGTGGGTGATCGAGCGCAGGTGGTAGACGGCGTGCAGCTCGCGGCCCCTGTCGTTCGGGTAGTGCACGCCGCTGACGCCGGTGCACAGCTCGAAACGCAGGGCGGGGTCGTCGCGCAGGGTCCTCGCGACCCGGACCAGGTGCTCGCGCTCGATGTGGAAGGTGAGTTCGCCGCGGTCGACGACCGTCTTCCCGATGACGTTCTCCGGGAGCAGGTCCTGCTCCTCCAGAGCTCCCTCCAGCTCGTCGGCGACCTCGTCGAACCACCCGCCGTAGGGGCGGGCCGCCGGTCCCGGGAGCCGGACCGAGCGGACCAGTCCGCCGTAGCCGGAGGTGTCGCCGCCGTTGTCGGCGCCGAACATGCCGCGCTGGACCCGGACTTCCTCCCCACCCTGTCCACGCTGTCCGGGAAGGTTCTCGGCGGACAGGTCCTTCTCCGGGTTCACCCCGTCCGGCCCGCCCGCGCCGTTCGCGTCGCTCATCGCAGCAGCCCCTTCATCTCGATCGTGGGCAGGGCCTTGAGCGCCGCCGCCTCCGCCTCGCGGGCCGCCTCCTCGGCGTTCACGCCGAGCTTGGAGGTCCGGATCTTCTGGTGGAGCTTGAGGATGGCGTCCATCAGCATCTCGGGGCGGGGCGGGCAGCCGGGGAGGTAGATGTCGACCGGAACGACGTGGTCGACGCCCTGCACGATCGCGTAGTTGTTGAACATGCCGCCCGAGGAGGCGCAGACCCCCATGGAGATCACCCACTTGGGGTTCGGCATCTGGTCGTAGACCTGGCGCAGCACCGGAGCCATCTTCTGGCTGACCCGCCCGGCGACGATCATGAGGTCCGCCTGCCGCGGTGAGCCGCGGAAGACCTCCATGCCGAAGCGCGCCAGGTCGTAGCGGCCGGCGCCGGTGGTCATCATCTCGATGGCACAGCAGGCGAGGCCGAACGTGGCGGGGAAGACGGACGACTTGCGCACCCAGCCCGCGGCCTGCTCGACGGTGGTCAGCAGGAATCCGCTCGGCAGCTTTTCTTCGAGTCCCATGGCCAAAGCCCCTCAGTCCCATTCCAGGCCGCCGCGCCGCCACACGTACGCGTACGCGACGAAGACGGTGAGCACGAAGAGCAGCATCTCCACGAGCCCGAAGATCCCCAGGGCGTCGAAGGTGACGGCCCAGGGGTAGAGGAAGACGATCTCGATATCGAAGATGATGAAGAGCATCGCCGTCAGGTAGTACTTGATGGGGAAGCGCCCGCCGCCGGCCGGCGTGGGGGTCGGTTCGATACCGCACTCGTACGCCTCGAGCTTGGCGCGGTTGTACCGCTTCGGACCGATCAGCGTGGCCATGACCACGGAGAAGATCGCAAAGCCTGCCCCGAGGGCTCCCAGTACGAGGATGGGCGCATACGCGTTCACCGCTCCTCGCTCCTCTCAGTCGGCACTGACTGCAATGGGGTCCCCCTGGGGGCGAGCGAAGCCGAGCCCCTGGGGGAGGTCGTGCAGCGGGCCGGCCCCGCCTCGTCAGCCCCACGAACCACGCCCGCCCCGGCGAAGATCGAGAACATGTGAAGCAGGTCACAAGCCCAACCGCTCCGCATCTTATGCCTGTGGGTCTGTGATCTGCGACACGGGGTATCGCACAAGCTTTGTGATCTCCACCACCTGACGAACGATCATGAAGTCGGATGAGCAGCGATCTTCACACGCCAAGCATTCAAGCGGTCACCAAAGGTGACATTCTGCCTGGTCGGCGCAGCTCAAGCGGCGCGTCTCCATATCAAGAGGCTTCCCGTGCATGCAAATTGGTGCTGGACTCGATCTCTTGATAGAGGGCCGTTCACCCCTCGGAGGGGATCGAGGGCGGGATGTGGACGTGTGCACGCGTTCACGAAGTCCCGGCGACGCGCTCCGGCCCCCCGGCCGTCGGCGTCCCCGTCGGTCCGACGGCCGACCGGAGCGCGGTCGATCGAAGCGCGACCGACCCAAGCACGGCCGCCCCGGGCGCAACCGACCCCAAGCGCGAACGGCCCAAGCACGGCCGGCCACCCCGACGCCATGGCGTGGGCAATCGTTCCGTGACCTCCGTCACGTTCATGAGAGGCGCATGAGAGGAGGGGTTGGCCGATCGGTCCAACCGGTGGTAAGTGCGGGGCAATTCGGGCGAAACGATGAAAGTGCGTGATCACGGGCCGGTCACGGGCGCCCGCAATGTCCGTTAGGGCGTCAATAAAAGGCGACACGCCCGGGATTCGGAGCCCTGGTTGAACAATTGTGGCGCAGCCCACGTTTCTTGAAGATATGAAGCAACGCCTGGTACCGGTTGTTCCCATGTCCCACACCGCTCACATACGCAGCCACCGGAAGCCCCGCCGCACCGCCCCGACCGCGAGGGCGATGCGGGCCGGAGTCGCCGGTGGCGTCCTCAGCACTCTGGCAGTGGCCGGGGCGTCGGGTTCGGCGAACGCTGCCGAGCCGGTGACGCAGACCCTCGAACTGCCGACCCTGACGGCCGACCTCGCCGCTCAGGTCGCCCAGTCCGCGGAGGCCACCCAGCAGGTCGCCGCGGACTACCAGCTGCGGGCCGAGCGTGACGCGGCCGCGGAGAAGGCCGCGAAGGAGGCCGAGGCCGACCTCGCCGAGGCCAAGAAGAAGGCCGAGGCGAAGAAGAAGGCCGCCGAGGAGGCCCGCAGGGCCGCCGCCGAGCGCGCCGCCCGCGACGCCGAGCGCGCCGCCCTCACCGCGACCACCGCCACCACCACCACCACCACCACCGCCACCGCCACCGTCTCCGCGCCCACCGGCGGCAGCGTCGCGACGGTCATCGCCTTCCTCAAGGCGCAGGTGGGCGACGCCTACGTCATGGGCGCCTCGGGCCCCAACGCCTGGGACTGCTCCAGCCTGGTGCAGGCCGCGTTCAAGCAGGTCGGCGTCGACCTGCCGCGCGTCTCGCAGGACCAGTCGATGGTCGGCACCGACGTCTCGCTGTCCAACCTCCAGGTCGGCGACATCCTCTACTGGGGCGGCAAGGGTTCCGCGTACCACGTGGGCGTCTACATCGGCGGCGGCCAGTACCTGGACGCCGCCAACCCCTCCAAGGGCGTCGTCATCCAGGACCTCTCCGGCTACCCCGCCTCGGGTGCCGTGCGCGTGCTCTGAGCCGCGCCCCGTCATGGAGCGAAGGGCCGCTGCCGCTCGGGGGCAGCGGCCCTTCACCGTCCCCGCACACCGGACCGGGATCGCCCGATGGCCCGAATCGTCCCGCCGCCCGGACGGGTCGACGGCGCCGGTGCGCACCGGCCGGACGCCGTACGGCCCCGTGACGGCCCCTCACGGCGCCCCGGCGCGGACGCCGACGGCCCGGAGCCCGTCCTCCGGACCCCGGCCGTCCACGGTGCCGCTCACGGCTTCGCGCCGCGCGGGCGCCCGCTCACGCCTTCGGCGCCACCTTGCTCAGGCCGTTGATGACGCGGTCCATCGCGTCGCCGCCCGTCGGGTCCGTCAGGTTGGCGAGCAGCTTCAGGGTGAACCTCATCAGCATCGGGTGCGTCAGTCCGCGCTGGGCGGCGATCTGCATGACCTTCGGGTTGCCGATGAGCTTCACGAAGGCCCGGCCGAGCGTGTAGTAGCCGCCGTAGGTGTCCTTCAGAACCCGCGGATAGCGCCGGAGCGCGATCTCCCGCTGGGCCGGGGTGGCCCGCGCGTGGGCCTGGACGATCACGTCGGCGGCGATCTGCCCGGACTCCATGGCGTAGGCGATGCCCTCGCCGTTGAAGGGGTTCACCAGGCCGCCCGCGTCGCCGACCAGCAGCAGGCCGCGCGTGTAGTGCGGCTGGCGGTTGAAGGCCATGGGGAGCGCGGCGCCGCGGATCGGGCCGGTCATGTTGTCCGGGGTGTAGCCCCAGTCCTCCGGCATGGAGGCGCACCAGGCCTTGAGGACCTCGCGCCAGTCCAGCTCCTTGAAGGCGTCCGAGGTGTTGAGCACGCCGAGGCCGACGTTGCTCGTCCCGTCGCCCATGCCGAAGATCCAGCCGTAGCCGGGCAGCAGCCGGTCCCGCGGGCCGCGGCGGTCCCACAGCTCCAGCCAGGACTCCAGGTAGTCGTCGTCGTGGCGGGGCGAGGTGAAGTACGTGCGGACCGCGACGCCCATCGGGCGGTCCTCGCGGCGGTGCAGGCCCATCGCCAGGGACAGCCGGGTGGAGTTGCCGTCGGCGGCCACCACCAGCGGGGCGTGGAAGGTGACCTCCCGCTTGTCCTCGCCGAGCCTGGCCTTCACTCCGGTGATGCGACCGGTGCGGTCGTCGACGATCGGCCCGCTCACGTTGCAGCGCTCGTACAGCCGGGCGCCCGCCTTCTGGGCCTGCCGGGCGAGCTGCTCGTCGAAGTCGTCGCGCTTGCGGACCAGTCCGTAGTCGGGGAAGGAGGCGAGATCCGGCCAGTCCAGCTGGAGACGGACGCCGCCGCCGATGATGCGCAGGCCCTTGTTGCGCAGCCAGCCGGCCTCCTCGGAGACGTCGATGCCCATCGACACCAGCTGCTTCACGGCGCGCGGGGTGAGGCCGTCGCCGCAGACCTTCTCGCGCGGGAACTCGGTCTTCTCCAGCAGGAGCACGTCGAGTCCGGACCGGGCCAGGTGGTAGGCGGTGGTGGAGCCGGCTGGCCCCGCGCCCACGACGATCACATCGGCGGTGTTGTCGGAGAGGGGCTCGGTCACGGCGGGATCTCCCCAAGTTCGAAATCTGCGTGCCGACCGGCACTGGACAGGGGCAGTCTATTCAGCACGATCGATCACCCGGTTGAAGGGCTGCCCCGTGAACCGAGCTCTCCCCGCCGTGCGGTTGCGCGTCCCCACCCACGAGGACGCCTTCGTCCGGCACCGGGTCTTCGACGACCCGGACGTCATGGAGTTCCACGGCGGCAGGAGGGCGGAGCTGTCGGTCCACGAGGAGCCCACCGCCCGCCGGCGCCGGCACGACGCCGAACGCGGCTTCTGCCTGTGGAGCGTGCTCGACGGGTCCGGGCAGGTCATCGGCTTCACCGGTGCCCAGCCGTGGGAGCGCGAGTGGGGCCCGACGGGCGAGATCGAGATCGGCTGGCGGCTCGGACGGGAGCACTGGGGCAAGGGGTACGCCACCGCGGCGGCCCGGCAGACGCTGGAGCGGGTGGTGGCGGGCCCGAAGGGCGTGGTGGCGATGGTGGACGCCTGCAACTCCCGTTCCACGGGGGTCACCCGGCGGCTCGGGATGCGCCTCGCCGAGACGTTCACGATTCCGGCTTCCCCGCACGAGGTCCACTGCTACCGGCTGGACCTCTGACCACGACACCCGACCGTCACTCCGGGTAGCACATTGTCACGGAAAGCCACTTGGTGCTTCCGGCGGGCCCGCACCGGGTCTACTCTGCCGGTACCGCTTGGGGGTGAGGTCCGTGCGCATGACACCCAGGACACCCGCACCCGAAGTGCGCGTACCGCGCCTGGTCGGACTGATGGCCGTGGACGCGCGCGAGTCGGCCCGGGCGTGGGGCCTGTCCGTCGACGCCCCGGACCGGCCGGACTTCCGGCTCGCCGTCGTCGACTACGTCGTACGCCAGTATCCGCAGCCCGGCACGGAGGTGCCGCGAAACTCCGTGGTCCACGTGTGGTTCGACTTCGGTGAGGGCGAGAGCGGCGGAGGGGTGCGCGAGCCTCGCGGGCCGGCGCCGCCCGAGGGCGGGCTCCGGCGGGAACGGGAGGAGCCCGCCCCGCCCCGCGCGGTGGTGCTCAGCTCTCCTTGAAGCCCCGGTGCAGTGCGACCACTCCGCCCGTGAGGTTGCGCCACGCCACCTTCGACCAGCCGGCGCCCTTCAGCCGTCCGGCCAGCGCGGGCTGGTCGGGCCAGTCGCGGATGGACTCGGCGAGGTAGACGTACGCGTCCGGGTTGGACGACACCGACCGGGCAACCGGCGGCAGCGCGCGCATCAGGTACTCGGTGTAGACGGTGCGAAACGGCGCCCACGTCGGATGCGAGAACTCGCAGATGACGATCCGCCCGCCGGGCCGGGTCACCCGGTGCATCTCGCGCAGGGCCGCGTCCGTGTCCTGCACGTTGCGCAGCCCGAAGGAGATGGTGACGGCGTCGAACACGTCGTCCCTGAAGGGCAGTCGGGTCGCGTCGCCGGCCGTGTACGGGAGCCAGGCGTTGTTCCGCTTGCCGACCCGGAGCATGCCCTGGGAGAAGTCGCAGGGCACCACGTAGGCGCCGGCACGGGCGAAGGGCATCGACGAGGTGCCCGTGCCGGCCGCCAGGTCCAGGACCTTCTGCGCCGGCCGGGCGTCGACCGCCTTCGCGACCTCCTTGCGCCACCGCCGGTCCTGGCCGAGGGAGAGCACATCGTTCGTCAGGTCGTACCGTTCCGCGACGCCATCGAACATCGAGGCGACTTCGTGCGGCTGCTTGTCCAGGGATGCGCGGGTCACGCGCCCATTCTTGCAGCCCGCCCGCCCGGCAGGAGCGTCGGCTTCCGGCGCGCGGCGACGTCCTCGACCCGGCCGCACGCGAGCACGCAGCCCCCGATCAGGACCCGGCCGACGCCGAACAGGAACCACTGGCTCTCCAGCGGCGGGTGCGCCTCGAACGCGACGCGCGTTCGCGGAGGAGAAGGGCGTCGCGTGGGTGTCGATGTGGTCGACGTTCCGGGACCGGCGGTGCGACGAGGACAGCTCCGCGGACGACCCGTTGACGGACTGCAGCGGCGTGGAACAGGAGGACGGGGCGTTCGGGGAGGCGTTCGCGGGGTGAGGGCCGGCGCCGCCGCGGGGTCAGCGCCGCCGGTACACCAGACGCCCCCCGACCACGGTCGCCACGCAGGTCCCGGCGCCGCGTGCGGCGAGCGCGGCCTCGTCCGGCACGTCGAAGACGGCGAACCGGGCGGCGGAGCCGGGCTCCCGGGGCTCCGCGAACGTCACCGGCAGGCCGCAGGCGTACGGGTCCAGCGCGGCCGTCCCGCCGGGGCGCCCCAGCCGGCCGACGACGCCCAGTCCGGAGCGGTGCACGGCGTCCCGGACGGCGCGGTTGCGCAGTTCCCCGCAGGCCACCGCGACCGTGCCGTGGGCCAGCATGCGCTGCACCCCGCGCCGGGCGCTCGCGCCCCAGCGGGCGTCGTCCATGGGCAGGGACGCGAGCGCGTCCCCCGTCAGCGGCTCGGTGCCCAGTTCGTCGGCCTCACGCGGATCCGGGTGGTACGCCTCCTCCAGCAGTTCGTCGCCGTGGAGGTTGACGAGGCCGGCGGTGAGGATGCCGGGCCACCGGCGCACCCGGGTCCGCGGACGGTCGGCGAGCAGGTCCTCCAGAAAGCCCGCCCGGGCGATCCACGCGCCGTCGACGGCGAGCGCCCGCCCCTGGGAGTCCGCGTGGATCGTGAGCACGTGCGGGCTAGTTGGACGCGAGGAGCTTCAGCTCCGGGTGGGCCGTGCCGCCCTCGATGGCGGTGGAGGAGATGTGGGAGACCACGCGGTCGTCGGCGGGGTCGTTCGCCGGGTCGTCGTGCACCACGAGGTGCTCGTACGTCGTCGACCGCTGGGCCGGGACCCGTCCCGCCTTGCGGATCAGGTCGATGATCTCCAGCCGGTTGGAACGGTGCCTGGCGCCGGCGGAGGAGACCACGTTCTCCTCCAGCATGATGGAGCCGAGGTCGTCCGCGCCGTAGTGCAGGGAGAGCTGGCCGACCTCCTTGCCGGTGGTCAGCCAGGAGCCCTGGATGTGGGCCACGTTGTCGAGGAAGAGGCGGGCGATGGCGATCATCCGCAGGTACTCGAAGAGGGTGGCCTGGGTGCGGCCCTTCAGGTGGTTGTTCTCGGGCTGGTAGGTGTACGGGATGAAGGCGCGGAAGCCGCCCGTGCGGTCCTGCACGTCACGGATCATCCGCAGGTGCTCGATCCGCTCGGCGTTGGTCTCGCCGGTCCCCATGAGCATGGTGGACGTGGACTCGACGCCGAGGTTGTGCGCGATCTCCATGATCTCCAGCCACCGCTCGCCGGACTCCTTGAGCGGCGCGATGGCCTTGCGGGGACGGGCGGGGAGCAGCTCGGCGCCCGCCCCGGCGAAGGAGTCGAGCCCGGCCGCGTGGATGCGGGTGATCGCCTCCTCGACGCCCACCTCGCTGATCCGCGCCATGTGCTCGACCTCGCTCGCCCCCAGGCTGTGGATGACGAGCTGCGGGAACTCCTTCTTGATGGCGGCGAAGTGCTTCTCGTAGTACTCGACGCCGTAGTCCGGGTGGTGACCGCCCTGGAACATGATCTGCGTACCGCCGAGCTCGACGGTCTCGGCGCAGCGCCGCAGGATGTCGTCGAGGTCGCGGGTCCAGCCCTTGGCGGTGTCCTTGGGGGCCGCGTAGAAGGCGCAGAACCTGCACGCCGTGACGCACACGTTCGTGTAGTTGATGTTCCGCTCGATGATGTACGTCGCGATGTGCTCCGTACCGGCGTACCGGCGCCTGCGCACGGCGTCGGCGGCGGCGCCCAGCGCGTGCAGCGGGGCGTCCCGGTAGAGGTCGAGGGCTTCTTCGGGGGTGATCCGCCCACCGGCGGCGGCACGGTCGAGGATGGGCTGAAGGTCGGCCTTCTCGGTCACCGGCGTCCCTTTCGAAGGGGTGTGGACGGACCGATCCAGCGTACGCCAGCGCCTCGGGGCGGCCGACGTCAGGCCGCGTACGCCCCGACCAGCAGCCCCGCGAAGGCCCCGCCGATCAGGAAGGGTCCGAACGGGATCGCCGTCCTGCGCCCCGCCTTCCGGGCGACGACGAGGGCGCCCCCGTACAGCGCCCCGAACACGAACCCGGCGAGGGTGCCGAGCGTCACGGCCGGCCAGCCGTACCAGCCGAGGACGGCGCCCGCGCCGAGCGCGAGCTTCACGTCGCCGAAGCCCATGCCGCCCGGGTTGACCAGGAACAGCACGAAGTAGCCGGCGCCCAGCGCGAGCGCGCCCAGCAGGGCGGTGGCCCACTCCCCCGCGTGCCCGGGAACGAGGGCGGCCAGGCCGAGCAGGACGAGGGCGGCCCCGGCGAAGGGGAGGGTGAGCGGGTCGGGCAGCCGCTGCACCCGGAGGTCGACCACCGCCAGCAGTACCCCGACGGGTGCGAGCAGCAGCCAGACGCCCAGCTCGGGCCGGGTCCCGGTGACGGCGGCGAGGGCGGCGCAGACCAGGGCGGTGACGACGACGGGAGCGGCGCCGGGACCGTACGGCGGCCCCGCGCACGGCCCGCACCGGGCCCGCCCGAGCCAGCCGCCGACCGGGTGCCCCGCCGGGCACGCCGTCCGCCACTCCTCCCCGGGCGGGACGGAGAACCGGTAGGCCGCGCGGGGCAGCACCGCACCGGCCGCCGCGCCCCACAGCGCGGCGGCGACGGCCGCCCAGACGTCCAGGTGCTCGCCGTACCCGCTCATCCCGCCGCCCCGGCCACGTCGCGCCACGCCGACGGCGTCGCCCTGTTCCCCGGAACCACCGAGCTGGACGGACGGGGACTGCGACGCTGCGGCATGACGGGTCTCCTGGGTGTGCGGGAGGAGGGTCTGCTGAGCCTCCGGAGATCCTAGGGACTCGGACGGCCGCGGTCGAAGGTCTCCTCCCGCCGCGACTTCCCCCGACGGCGCCGGCGGATCGGCCGGTCGACCGCCGAACAGGTCCTCGGCCTTCTCGGCGTGCACCGCCCGCTGGGCCCGGAGCCCGAGCCGACCGGGACCGGTGCGGGCCCGGACCCGCTCCCGTACGGCATCGGGCGCCGGGATCCCCCGCCGCTCCAGGATGCGCAGCGTCATCGCGGCACGATCCCCTTCCCGGCCCTCCTCGCGCACCGGCTCCGCCACCGGGCAACGACGACCGGCGGACCTGCCGGGCGCTGTGGAGGTGTACCGGTCGGCATGTCTGGTGGCGCTGGGCCGACCGACCGGAGGAGCCGTTGGAGTGAGGTTCCCCCGAGACACGGGGAGAGGCGACAGCAGGGCAGACGGGACTCAGGAGAGGAGCGCGGACGACGCCTGCCCCAGGAAATACCGCTGGAGTTGTGTGAACGTGCGGTGCGGCCTCAGTCCGGTGGTGTCGCGCTCACGCACCGCGATCCACCCCGACGGGGCGGTGCCGGCCGTGACGACGACAGCAGAACACGCTCACGCGCAGGTGGAGACCTGTGGCAGCCCCATATGTCCCGTGCGTGCGATGACGGAGAATTCCGCCACCCTGCGTCGCTACGGAACCTGTGGTGGGCGTGGAGCCCTCCGGAGGTCGCACCCCCACTCGCAGGGGGTACATGAGCCTGCACGGGGTGCCTATGGGATCCGGTCGCCCCCAGGGTGACTGACCATCGGGGAGGGGCGAGTCCTGTGGGACAGGAGCACTGGACAGCGGAGAGGCTCGGATTCGCGTTGTGGGTCGCCGGCGCCGGGGCCGCGTTCGGCGTGGTGGGAGCGTTGCTGTCAGCGGTGGGTGCCCCGGAGACGGTTGCCTGGCCTGCCGCTGCCGGAGCGGCAGTGGCCGGTGGATGGGGCGGCCACCAGCTCATGCGTTGGTACATGGCACGCCGGTGAGCTGGCCGCACCGGCGAGGGAGGCGCTGGCGGCCCCTCCGGCAGACGGTCGAGGCCGCGAATCCGGGCCGGAACAGCCTGCTCGAAGCGGACTGCCTGCACGGCATGTCCCCGGCCGATGTCGCGGGCCTGGTCGGTGATCCGGCGCACCGGCGCAGGTACATCGCTCCCACGGCGTACTGCACGCACCCCCTCTCACCGGTGTTGTCCCTCACGGGTGCCTGGCCGGTGGAGGTCTCGGCGTTCTCGGTGGACGGGGCGGGCCCACGCGCCGCGGTCGTCATGGCGGTACGGCTGTCCAGCGCGGCGCCGGCGCTCACCCGGCACGGGTCCCTCCAGGGTGGACCCTGCAGCCACTGGCGCCGGCTCTCCGTACGCGGCGGTGCCAAAGCGCCGGCCGAGTCCGGCCGCGCCGTCGGCGAGCGCTTCCGGCCGGTCCGTGTCGGGACGGAGGGCCGGGCGGTCCCGGAGAGGACCACGTCCGCGAGGAGGAACGCACCCCCTGTACCGCTCGCCCTCGCCGGGAACCTGCGGCACGCGGAGCCGAGGGCGCCGTACGGGTACTGCGCACCCTCCGGAACACGACGGAGGACGGGGAGCCACCGTCGGTACCGGTGCGGCCCTCCGTGGCCGCACCACTGGCCGGCGTGGCCGGGGCGGAGTCGCCGGTCAACGGATTCCGTCCACTCCCGGTACCTGTGATGACGACCGGTCCAGGGGGCTGCTCGGACAGTTCCTGACATCCGCACCTGACACCAACGATGCCGGACGGAGATGTACGCCGGTTGCCTGTCCGGCTGTCGCTCCAGCCGACGACCGCGGCCGGAGAAGGCCGAACCGAACTCCTGGAGCGGGTGTCGCGGGTTCGAATCCCGCCGGGACGCGGAGAAGGGGGCCGGCCCAGCAGGGGCTTCCTGCTGGGCCGGCCCCCTTCTCCGCGTTCGGGGTCGTGTCACAGGCGTGCCCCTGACGCCACGCGGATGCCGCATCCCCCAGCCGGTGGTTCTCCCCTCGCCCTCTCGGATCGTGGCCCGAACCCGGGTCGGCGACGAACGGAATGGGGGTGGGCAGGGGGTGCCTGTGCCGCCGGGGGGGAAGGCCGGCGCACGGGCATCATGGCTCCCGGCGGGCGGGGTGGAGCACTGGCGTTCCTCCGGCGCCCCACCCCCTGACCCGGACGTCCGAAGGCCTGACCAGGATGTGATGACGTCGGTCAGGCGCCGACGGCCGCGGCGTGACGGGCGGCGACGTCCTCCCAGTCGACCAGGTCCCAGAGCTTGGTGACGTAGTCCGGCCGGACGTTCCTGTACTGCAGGTAGTAGGCGTGCTCCCAGGCGTCGAAGACGAGCAGCGGGATGCTGCCCTGGCCGACGTTGCCGTGGTGGTCGTAGACCTGCTCCACGATCAGGCGCCTGCCCAGGGGTTCCCAGGCGAGCACGCCCCAGCCCGAGCCCTGCACGGATGTGGTGGCCACGGTGAGCTGCTTCCTGAAGGCCTCGAAGCCCCCCAGGTGCTCGTCGATCGCGGTCGCCAGCGCTCCGTCGGGGCGGCCGCCGCCGTCCGGGGAGAGGTTCTGCCAGAAGATCGAGTGCAGGACGTGCCCGGAGAGGTTGAAGGCGAAGGTCTTCTCCAGGCCGACGAGGCCGGTGGGCGTGATCTGGTCCTTGTCCCGGACCTCCGCGATCTGCTCCAGCGTGTCGTTGGCTCCCTTGACGTAGGCGGCGTGGTGCTTGGCGTGGTGCAGTTCCAGGATTTCCGGCGTGATGGCCGGCGCGAGCGCTGAGTAGTCGTAGGGCAGGTCGGGAAGCGCGTAGGTGCCCATCTGGCGCGTCTCCTTCGGTGGGTTGGCCGTCCTGGGACAGCCTACGACTTTATTGCGAATGACTTGCAACAGCATGCATGTTGCATCAGCATGAGTCGTGGCGGGGCCGGCCCGTCGGCTTCCGGTGGTGCAGCACCCGACATGGGTGCGGTCCTTCCAGGAAGGTGATCGTCTTCTCAACCGGCGTCCGCCGGATCCGGCCGGCCCCGCGCGCCTCGTCCCAGCGGGCGGCGCACCCCCCGCCCAGCGAGATCCTCCGCGTCCGGGGGGAGTCGGTGGTGAGGAGCGGGAGGTCCCCGGCGACGGCGGCGATCCTCCGAGGACCGCGTGGACACGGGGAAACCGCAGCCGGGCCTCCTTCACCCGCTTCCACGCGCCCGGGGTTCCAGGCCGCCGGGAGCGACAGCCGGGCCGTCCTGTCCCACCGGGCCGGGGTCGGCCGCTCGACCGACGAAAAGGAGTCGACCGCCCCACCGGGCCTGGACGATCATGCGTCCATGCCCCGGACAGCCACCCTCGCCCGTGTCGACGCGGATCTGGCAGCCGGCCGCGTACCCATGGCACGCCAACGTCTACGCGGACTGGTCTCCTCCTACCCCACCGACCTGACCCTCCGCCGTCGCCTCGCGGAGGTGTACCGGCTGTACGGAGAGCCCGCGGAGGCAGGACGCTGGATGTACCTCGAGGAGGACCGGGACGCGGACGAGACCTCCGCCTTCGAAGCGAGGTACCGGACACCCCGGGAACGCATGAGGGCCCTCGCGTGGCGCGGTCCCGAGTCCCTCGCCCCCTCCGGGTTCGCCGTGGAGCAGCTGGCAGCGGTACGAACCGCCTGCTCCGAAGCCCTGGGGCGCCCGGTGGACTGGGACTCGACGGCTTCCGTCCCGGACGACGAACCGGACGCCGGCGTGGGGAAGTTCGGCGACTTCCTGGCAGGAGCCGGCTGTCTGGTGGCGGTCCTGGCGATGCTGGGGATCTGGGTGAACGGACTGATCGCCCTGTTCCGCTGACTCGCCCGCCGGCGGATCGGTGGGGTGCTGGTCGGCCGAGGGGGTTGACGGTGCCGCGCAGGATGGCCAGGACCGGGTCGTACATGCGGACCTCGATGGTGCCGAGGGCGTCGCCGGCCCTGTTCGTCTGGGCCCGGGCGCTCCCGATGGCGGTGGAGCGCACGGCTTCCCCGGGGACCGCCCGGTCGACGATGTCGACAGCTGCGGCGTCGGCGCAGCGGCGGGTGGTGCCCATGGCCTCGCCGCAGAGCCTGTCCACCCGCACCGCCGTCCGGTCGATCCGCGCGTCCGACGCCCGGGGGCGGTGAGCCGACGGCGCCGTACGTACTCCGACAGCGGCATGCCCGCGAGCGCGGAGAACATCCGGCGCAGGTGGTACTCCGAGGTGGCCGCGGTACGGGCCGGCTCGGCCACGCCGACCTGCCGGTCGAGGCGGCCCCCGATGTGCTCCAGGGCCTGGTTGAGACGCTCCAGCACTCCCGGTCCCCTTCACTTTTCGCACTCACCACGGTAGGAAACGGACCTCTTCCCCGACCCGACGGTCCGTGCCCGATCCGATCGGCACGGCCGGTTGACATGGGAGCGCGGCGAGGGGGCATTCGGAGAGAACAGTTCAAAGGTAAGGAAACTGCGGCCCGTTCGGTCCGTGCAACCGACAACCGGGAGTATCCAATGACGAGTTACGGCAGCTCTTCCGCCGCGTCCTCCGGCTCGCGCACCAACGGCCTGGCGATCGCGAGTCTGTGCTGCGGCGTCGTCGGACTGTTCGTCCTGAACATCGTCCTGGGCCCGTTGGCCATCGTCTTCGGTGCCGTCGCCCGCCGCCGGGCGGCGGTCAAGAACGGTGCCGGGATGGCGAAGGCCGGCATCGTCCTCGGCGTCGTCGACGTGGTCCTGTGGCTCGTGCTGCTGCTCGTCGCCGCGAACAACGGTGGGTTCAGCTGGTACGTGGGCGGCTAGTGGCCCTGCGGGAGGACGAGTGCGTGCGGGTGGGTACCGGGTACCCGCCCGCACTCCGCTGTGCGGCCGTGGCCGCGGGAACCGGTGGGCCGGCGCCAGCCGTGCGGCGAGCGGCAGGCCGAGACCGCGCCGGAGGAGAAACCGAGGACCGTGCCGGCGCAGTGCCCCCGCGTCCGCGAACTCCCGTTGGGTGGGAGCCAGTTCGCCTAGATTGGGGAACCGGCTCTTGACCGCCCGCTCCAGGAGGCTCGCCCGTGCCCGAGGACATCGCCCAGGACGGCTCCGGTTCCGCGACCCGTGTCCGGATCGACACGACCAAGCCGCACTCGGCGCGGTTCTGGAACTACTTCGTCGGCGGGAAGGACCACTACAAGGTCGACCGGGAGACAGGCGACCGGATCAAGGAGATCTTTCCCGGTCTGGTGGACGTGGCACACACCAGCCGGCGGTTCCTGGGGCGGGCCGTCCGCCACCTCGCCGGTGAACAGGGCATACGGCAGTTCCTGGACGTGGGCACGGGGCTGCCGACCGCCGACAACACGCACGAGGTGGCCCAGCGCGTCGCCCCGGACGCCCGGATCGTGTACGTCGACAACGACCCGATCGTGCTGGCCCACGCGAACGCCCTGCTCACCAGCGCCCCCGAGGGAAGGACGGCCTACCTCGACGCCGACCTGTACGACCCCGAGGCGGTGCTGCGGGCCGCCGCCGGGACGCTCGACCTGTCCCGGCCGGTCGCCCTGGCGGTCCTCAACACGCTCGGCCATGTGGCCGACTACGAGCAGGCCCGCGATCTGGTGCGTCGGCTCATGGCGGGGCTCCCCTCGGGCAGCCACCTGGTGATCAGCGACAGCACGGCCACCAGCGAGGGCATGATCGCCGCGTCCGAGGCGTACAACTCCAGCGGCGCCGTGCCGTACCACGTGCGCGGCGTCGACGAGATCGCCGGGTTCTTCGACGGGCTGGAGCTGGCGGAACCGGGCGTCGTACGGGTGCCGCAGTGGCGGCCGGACACGGACGACGACACGGCGGCGACCGTGGACGCCTACTGCGGCGTGGGCCGCAAGCCCTGACCGCCGGCCCCGGCACGGCGGAGGGACCGGGGCGCCGCTCCGCCGCGCGCCATGGGGCTAGGCTCCCGTTCATGACGACTGCAGAGAACAACGGCTCCTCCCCCCTCGATGTCGAGATCGGTGCACTGGACGGCGGGTCCGCCGGACTCGACCGGTACGCGGGGCGGGCCGTGCTCGTGGTGAACGTGGCCTCCAAGTGCGGGCTGACCCCGCAGTACGCCGGACTGGAGCGGCTGCACGAGCGGTACGCGGAGCAGGGCTTCACCGTGCTCGGCGTGCCCTGCAACCAGTTCCTCGGGCAGGAGCCGGGCAGCGCGGAGGAGATCGCCGAGTTCTGCTCGGCGACGTACGGCGTGACCTTCCCGATGACCGAGAAGGTCGAGGTCAACGGGGACGGGCGGCACGCCCTGTACGAGCGGCTGACCGGGTTCGCCGACGCGGAGGGGTACAGCGGGGACGTCCGCTGGAACTTCGAGAAGTTCCTGATCGGGCGGGACGGCGAGGTCGTCGCCCGGTTCTCGCCGCAGACCGAGCCGGAGTCGGCTCAGGTCGTGGCGGCGGTGGAGAAGGCGCTCGGCTGACCGTTGACCCTGCCCCTGGGGCAGGGGTGAGCGTGTCCGTCGCCGGGCGGAGAGGCCGCCCGGCGACGGAGGATGTCGGCGTGGACGAGGAACTGATCGGCATCGGGGCGTTCGCGGCGCGGGCGCGGCTGTCGGCGAAGGCGCTGCGGCTGTACGACCGGCTGGGGTTGCTGGCCCCGGCACGGGTCGACGAGGCCACCGGATACCGGTTCTACCGGCCCGGCCAGGTCGAACGCGCCCGGCTGGTGGCGCTGTTGCGGCAGCTCGACATGCCGCTGGCCCGGATCGCCGAGGTCGTCGACGCGGACGACGGCGCGACGGCCGCGAAGCGGCTCGCCGCCTACTGGGCGGACGTCGAGGCGCGGTACGCCGGGCAGCGGACACTCGCGGCATACCTCCGTGGACGGCTGTCGGGGAGGAGTTCCGAGATGTACGGGAAGTTCGTGGTCGAGACGGTGGACGTGCCGGCGCAGGTGCTGATCACCGAGGAACGGCACCTGCTGGCGGGGGAGTTGCCGGCGTGGATCGGGGCCTCGCTGGACCGGCTGGAGGAGGCTGCCCGGGAGTGCGGGGGCGTCGCCGGAGCGTCGTTCGTGGTGTACCACTCCGAGGTGTCCATGGAGAGCGACGGCCCCGCGGAGGCGTGTGTGCCGGTCGCCGACGAGGCGGCGGCGCGCGCCTGGGCGGAGCGGCGGGGCCGGGCCCGGGAGACGGCGGTGCGGGTGGAGCCGGCGCTGCGGCTGGCCCGCACCCGGATCACCAAGGCGCAGGTGGCGCATCCGCAGATCCTGGCCGCCTTCGAGGCGGTGGAGAAGTGGATGGAGGCGGAGGGACTGACGCCGACGGGACCCTGCCGGGAGGTGTACTTCACCGACTGGGACGCCGCGGGCCCCGAGGACCCGGTGTGTGACGTGGCCTTCCCCGTGGCCTTCCCGACGGCCTCCCCCGTGGCCCGTGCCGCGGACTGAGTCGGGAGGGCGTCGGCCGAGCCCTCTCGGCTAGGACGGCGAACCGGTCGAGAGGGCCCTGCCGGTGGTGCTCGTGCCGGTCCGGTGTCGCCCGGTGGCCGGTCGCCGGACCGGTCATCTCCTGACCGGTCAGCTCCTGACCGAGGCCACGAAGGCGCTCCACGCGTCCGCGGGGAAGGACAGCTTCGGACCCTCGGGGGCCTTGGTGTCCCCGAGTTCCAGCGCCGCCTCGGTGGTCGACCTGACCATCACGCACGCGCCGTTGTTGTTGGTGTAGGAGGACGTCGTCCACGTTTCCGTGGCGCCCAGACGAATTGCCATGTTCGCTCCGTAGCCAGATGCCGAGTCGCTGTCACCGTCCTGCGCGTTCCGACGTGGACCCGCAGGGCGGTTTTCGCCAACCCCCGTTGGTGGTTGGCGTGATCGACGCTACTCGCCAACCTCTTCTTCCGGAGTAGTCGTTCACTCGACCGGGTGGCATATACCAGGCGAGTCTTCTAAGCCGACGTGTCAGCGGTGTACCATCCCGCCGCCTCCCGACCGGCCTTCAGCGCGCGTAGTCCTTCGCGAGGCGCTCGACGAGTTGCCGGGACGCCTCCACGTTCAGCGACTGGGCCCGCAGGTGCTCGTACATCACCGTGTACTTCTGCACGTCGTGCGGCTTCTCCAGGTACAGGTCGCTGGTGACGCCCTCGATGTAGACGACGCTGGAGTCGGCCGCGTCGGCGAACTCCAGGATCGAGTACTGGCCGTTGATGCCGGCGTGCGCACCGACCTCGAACGGCAGCACCTGCACGGTGATGTGCGGCAGCTGGGACAGCTCCATGACGTGCTCCAGCTGTTCCCGCATCACCTGCCGGCTCCCGACGACCCGGTGCAGCGACGCCTCGTCCAGCACCACCCACAGCCGCAGCGGGTCCTTCTCGGCGGTGATCCGGCCCTGCCTGCGCAGCCGGACCTCGACCCGCTTGTCGTTGTCCTGCTCGGACGACTCCGGCGAACCGCCCTGGACGATCGCCTCGGCGTACGCGCGGGTCTGCAGCAGACCGGTGATGATCTGGGGCTCGTAGACGCGGAGCGACTCCGCGTCCGTCTCCAGCCCGATGTAGACGCTGTACGGGATGTCGCCGAAGGCGTGCCACCAGCCCTGCTGGCGCGAGTCCTTGGCCATCTGCATCAGCGACTCGACGATCCGCTGGTCCTCCACCTCGTAGACCCCGCACAGATCGCGGACGTCACGCTGGCTGATGCTCCGCCGGCCGTTCTCCAGGCGGCTGATCTTCGATTGCGACACCAGCAGCCGCTCCGCCACCTCCTCGGCGGTCATGCCCTTGACCTCACGGAGCCGGCGCAGCTCCTGGCCCAACCGGCGCCGCCTGACGGTGGGATTGACATTGGACGCCACGGGACGTGCACCTCCGGCTGCGTGCCTCGTACTGCTTGCCACTGTGTGTGCCTGCTGTCGAGCAGACTGCCACCAAGGGGCTTCCTACCGCTGGGAAACGGTGGATATACGACGGGTACACGCCACTTCGCGGTGTGATGGCCGGTGCCGGACGCGGGTGCGCCGGGCGGGGCGGGGAGAACGCGTGCGTTCTCCCCGCCCCGCCCGGACTGCGGCTCCCGTGACCGGGTCTGTCCGCCGCGGATCCGTCTGCCGCGGATCCGTCGGCCGTGTCGTGCTGTCGGCCCCGGGTGACGTACGGCTCAGTGGGCCGCGGCGCGCGCCATGGATCCGTGGTGCGGTTGCGCCGGAACGCCTCGGGCGGGTTCCGGTGCGCCCCGGCCGCCGGCGGGGGCCTGCCGGCCTGCCGGAGCGGGGTTGCGGCGCGGCTGGACCGCCACGCCGTTCTGGACGTCCATCACGGCGTGCGCGACGAGTCCGCCCATCGGGTCGTGCCGGATCAGGTCCCGCAACCGGGAACGCGAGGAGCGTCCCTCGTTCCCCGGGTACAGGTGCTTGCCGAGGCCGACCGCGTGCGCCAGTGCGGCGAGCGCCGCGGTCCGCGGGTCCGGCGGAACGCCGGTGCGGATCGCGGAGTCCAGCCGGGCCCTGATCTCCCGGCTGATCTCGGTGTCCGTCGCCTGGTAGCGAGTCGTCGGCAGCACCCCGCACATCTGTCCGGCCACGGCGTGCACCATGCCGCACCGCTCCAGATGTGAGAGGTAGGTCTGGCGCAGCCCGAGACGCGGCCCGCCGATCCAGTGGACCGCCCGTACCGGAGCGCCGCGCCTTCGCAGCAGCTCCAACGCGCAGTCCAGTGTTGGGTCTCCAGTCGGCCGTGGCACCACCACGGCGATACGATCCCCGTCTGGGGCTATCCGTCCGGCCAGCGCCAGCTCCACTAGCTGTGCTCCGGCCAGACCCAGGTCGAGCGACTGCGGCTGTGCAGTGGTACCCGTGGCCGGGTCCAGTGCCAGCAGCAGAAGCTCCTCCGGAAGTGTTCTGCGGCTCCTGCCCATCCATGCCTCCCCGCGTGGATGAATGACAGGGTGACCCCTCTCACATTGGTCTGTCGAGGGCACGTGACCGGTTCGTAGTGGAACCAGTAGCTATGTCGTTCTCGTCTACCGCGTGAGGGAAGCCCGCACACAGGACACTGGTACATGGTTCGGACAGCGCTGCGGAGTGCTGTCCCGGGCGGGGCTGTTCACGGTTCGGTTGGCGCACGCGGGGCGTGCGGCGCATGAGGAGGCATCGGTGGCGGGCGAGTCCCCCGACAGGTCGAAGCAGCGCGAGTCGTCGGAAGGAACGACGTCGGGGAGCGGGGGCCCGGTTCCCGGGAAGCGGGACCCCCGGTTGGCGGTGAGCCGCAAGGCCGAGTCCTCCGGGGGCCGCGGGAACGTCGACACGGCCACCCGTGTGCTGTCGGTGCGCGAGGACGCGCCCGCCGACGGGGGTGGGGGGCCCGGCCGCCTGCGGGAGGCGGCGGCCACGTGGGTCCGCCCGGCGGAATCGGACGGGAAGGGGCCGGAGGGCGCCGCCGACGGGGCGGCGGACGCCTCCGGGACCGGTACGGACGCGGGCGCGCCGGAGTCCGGCGCCTCCGGCGGCCAGGACGGGCCCGGGGCGGAGCCGGAGTCCGGCCGGGAGGACACCGCGGACGAGGACGCCTCCGGGCGGACGGCGGCTGTCGCCGCGAAGCCGGGGGGCGAGGCCGCGGACGCGGACACGACGGACGCCTCCCACGACCGGGAGGGCCCCGAGGACGCCCGAAGCGAGGCGCCCACCACCACGGCCGGCGCGTCCCGCGCCGAGGACGGGTCCAGGAACGCCGCACAGGCCGCCTCCGGGACCGCTGCGGACCCGCACGCGCCGAAGCCCGCGACCGACGCCTCCGACGGCCAGGACGGGCCCGGGAAGGCCCGCAGGGCCGCCTTTGGGACCGGCACGGACCCGCACGCGCCGAAGCCCGCCGGCACCGCGCACGGCGCGTCCCGCGCCGCGGAGGCGCCCGGGAACCCCGGGACGCCCGCGGGCGCGTCCCGGAGCGACGCCGCCCGCGGCCGGGACGAGGCCGGGAACGCCGCGCAGGACGGGCCGGACGCGGACGCGAAGGAGGGCGGCTCCTCCGGGGCCGCCGGCACGGCGCAGGCCGCCCCCGCGGACGCGGCCCCGGGCGAGGAGGGCCCCGGGGCGGGTCCGTCGTCCGGGGGCGGCGACGGGAGGCCGGACGCGGAGCCGGTCCCGGGTGCCCGGAGGGCGGCCGGCGAGGACGGCGACGACCAGGACGGCGAGGACGGGCCCGGAGCGGCGGACGACGTCCCCGGGGCCTCCGGTGCGAAGGACGAGGACCGGGACGGCCGTTCGAAGACCGGGGGCCCCGTCGACCAGCCCACCGCCGTGTTCCGGACCGGGCGGCCCTCCGCGCCGGCCGTGGACCAGCCCACCACCATGCTCAAGCTGGGCACGGCGGGCCGCGCGACCGAGGCCGAGTCCGAGCGGACCAGCAAGTTCGTCGCGCTCAGGCGGGACGAGGACCTCGGCGTGCGCAAGCCGCCCGCCACGCCCGCCGCCCCCACCGCCTCGCTCCCGCAGGTCGGCCCCGAGCGGACCACGCAGCAGCCGCTGCCGCCCAAGCCGCCGCTGGACCTGCTGGCCGAGCTGACCAACACCCCGCCGCCCCCGCAGACCCCGCTGCGGACGGCCGTGCGGCGCGTCAAGATCTGGGCGCCGCTGGTCGCGCTCCTCGCGATCGTCTTTGCGATCGTGCAGGCCGTACGCCCGCTGCCGGCTCCCACCCTGGTGCTCACCGCGGAGGACACCCACACCTTCGACGGCGACCCGGTGAAGCTGCCCTGGCCGGACGAGGGCCAGGGTTGGATGAGCGGCGACGGCATCGGCACGATGGACCGCTTCGGTGAACAGAAGCCGGTCGCCATCGGCTCGGTCGCCAAGACCATGACGGCGTACATCATCCTGCGCGAGCACCCGCTGAAGCCCGGTGAGGAAGGCCCGAAGATCGAGGTCGACGCGAGGGCGGAGGAGGAGGGCGGCTACGACAAGGACGGCGAGTCCACGCTCAACACCGTCAAGGCCGGCGACTTCCTCACCGAGAAGCAGGCGCTGTCGGCCGTCATGGTCCCCTCCGCGAACAACATCGCGCGTCTGCTGGCGCGTTGGGACGCGGGTTCCGAGGAGGCGTTCATCAAGAAGATGAACGACACCGCCAAGGAGCTCGGGATGACCAACACGACGTACACCGACCCCTCGGGGCTGAAGGAGACCACCGTCTCCACCGCCGAGGACCAGACGAAGCTCGGCATCGCGGCCATGAGAATTCCGGCCATGGTGGCCATCACCAGCGCGGCCAGCTGGACGGACCCGACCGGGAAGTACTGGACCAACTACAACGAGCTGCCCTACACCATGGGCGCGATCGGCATCAAGACCGGCTCCACCACCAAGGCCGGCGGCAACCTGCTCTTCGCGGCCCGCAAGGAGGTGGACGGTCGGACGGTCGTCGTCGTCGGCGCGATCCTCGGCCAGCACAAGGGCCCGTCGATCCTGAAGACGGTCAACGAGGTCAGCAAGCCCGCGCTGCGGGCCGCCCAGGAGGCGCTGACCTCGGCGAGGATCCTGAAGAAGGGCGATGTCGTCGGGTACGTGGACGACGGTCTCGGCGGCCGTACGCCCGTCGCCGTCACCGAGGACGTCAAGGCGGTCGGCTGGGCGGGCCTGTCGGTGAAGCTGATGTTCGCCGCGGAGGATCTGCCGCACACGGCGAAGGCCGGCACCAAGGTCGGCACGCTCACCGTGGGCGACGGCACGAAGGGCGCGGTCGAGGCGCCGGTCGCCCTGCGGGAGGACCTCGTGGAGCCCGGCTTCACGAACAGGCTGACGCGTCTCACCTGATCCGCTCCGACACATCGAGCGCCCTGTCCGGTCCGCGTGGACCGGACAGGGCGCTGTTCCGTTTCCCCGTCTCCGGACCCGGTCGCCGTGGCGCGTCCCCCACCTCGTTGACCTATTCAATTGCACGGCCGAACGTCAGCAGTAAATGCTTTGATCACTTCTGGTGTCAATGCGATCGCCAACAGTCACAGAACCGCCTGACCATGTACCAGGGAAAAAACCACAGGACCGAGTTGAGAGATCTGACCAGTCTTCACTCCTCCCGTCCAGCCTCGATGACGTCCAGTGCGCTCCACCTGGAGGGCTTCATACGGTGATCGTCGAAGAGCTCCGCACCGAACTCCTGCCCAGAAGTGAACGGCTGACCACCTGGCAACGCCACCTCTCCCACGCCCTGGCCCCCGTGGACGTGCGCACCCCGCACGCCCCGGACTTCCTGGCGTCCCTGCGCCTGGTGGACCTCGGGGGCGTACGCGTCGCGACCACGACGTCCCCTCCGCTCGAAGCGCGCCAACGCACCACCGCGGGAGGACCGGGCGGCTCGGGGTACTACGCCCTGGTGCTCAACCGGAGGGGGAACGTGGTCGTCGCCAACGGCAAGGCGGACCCGCCGTACCGGCGCCGGTACGGGGTCATCGAGGACCCGGTGGCACGCCGGTTCGGTTACCACACTCCGCCGGACCCCTCGGCGGAGGTGCGGTTCACGACGGCCCAGGAAGAACGCGCGGAATCCCTGGACGAGGACGTGCTGCTCGCCGCCTACGGCCGCGACGGCACCGAAGGCTGCTGGCAGCAGGCGCACGAGAAGCTGCTCGAGGACGTGCCGGAGTCCGACTACGGCGTCATGAACGGCTATGCCAAGAAGGCGTACGAGGCGTCGCAGCGCGACGGCGAGGTCCTCAAGGTGTTCCGCACGTGGAGCGCCTGCATGGAGAAGGGCGGCTTCCGGTACAGCACTCCCATGGCCGCCGCCGGCGACCCGGACTGGGCCCGCTCCCCGAAGCCCTCGGCCCGCGAGATCGAGACGGCGCGTGCCGACGTGCGCTGCAAGGAGGAGACGGGGGTCGTCGATGTCTGGTCCGCCGCCGACACACGCATCCAGCGCGGCCTGATCAAGGCGGATCCCATGAGCTTCCGGGCCCTGAAGGCGACGAAGGACGTCCGGCTGACTGCGGCCCGGCGGGTCCTGGACACCCGGGACTGAGGGCAGGCGCGCCGCCGCGCCGCGGCCCGCGTCACTGCTCCGTCTCCTCGCACTTCAACGGTTTCTCGCGGGAGGGCCCGCCGTACAGGGAGCTGATCCGGACGTCACCCGCCTCCTGGACCGTCAGCCGGGTGAACTCGCCCTCGGGGGCCAGGCAGCCGTTGTCCGCCCACAGCCAGGGCGAGTAGGCGACCCGCACGGTGACTGTGCCGGGCCGCGGCATGTGGACGACGAGGTTGGCGCCGTCGGATTTCACCACCGAGGCAGGTTCGTCGGCGAGCGGAGTCGCGCTCTTCACCCGGTAGATCTTCCAGTTGGCGTCCTCCCACACCAGGTCCAGGTAGTCCGGCTCACTGCTCACCAACGCGTGTTCCAGCTTCGCGGGGCCGTCCGGCTCACCGTTGACGAGGACGACGAAGCCCACGGCCCACTGGGAGAGCCAGGCACGGTAGGCCCTGGAGGTGAAGGTGCCCTCGGGCACCTCGGTCCCGCCGTGCCCCTCGTAGAAGAGGCGGCCGCGCTCCACGTCGGCCTGGCGGTTCCAGCCGCGCGCCATGTTGATGTAGGGCGCAAGGATGGCGGCCTCCCGGTGGTCACGGGCCGGCACCACCTCGACCCTCGTCCGCCAGGCGTCCAGCCGCTCGAGCTCGTTGACCACACCGTCGGTCTCGACGGCCCACTCGGGCACCTCGGTGTTGGTGACTATGTCGGCGATCGTCTTGCCGGACAGCCAGGTCAGGGCCAGGGCCAGGGCCACCGCGCAGCCCACCTTCCGCCGCCTGGGCGTGAGCCGGCCGAGTGGGCGCCAGACGGGCGGCGTGCCGTCCCCCTCGCGGCCGTCCCACCGGTACATCACTATGGCGAGCAGGGCGGCGGGCGCCGCCAGCTCCGTGAGGCGTTCGACGTTCGTGCCGATCGGTGACGCGATCAGGTAGCAGAGCACCACCCCGAACGCGTACACGGCGGCGCCGTACCACAACAGCCGCCAGGCCTTCGGTGCCGCCAGGATGATCACCGCGCACAGCAGGACGGGCGGCCATATCCGCACGAGCGGCATGGGCTGCTCACCCTCGAACGGGAAGAGCAGTGTGGTCGTGGCCACCACGGCGACCGGCGGCAGGATCAGCACGAGGGCGCGGTCCCACTCGCGCGTGAGCAGATAGGCGGCTCCCACCACGAGGAGGAACAACCCGGCGACCGGGCTCCCCATCGTGGCCAGAGCCGTGGCCAGAGCCGCCAGCGTGAGGTGCCGGCCGCCGCGCCCGCTGACCACCGCGAGCACGGCGCCCATGGCGAAGGCACTGCCGAGCATGAAGGTCGAGCGTCCGGACACCACCTGGCACCACAGCGAGAACATCACCACCAGTGCGGGCCAGACCGGTCTGCGCACCCCTGTGCGCTGGACCACCGCGCCGGCGAGCCACGACGCCGCGAGCCCCGACAGCAAGGTGACGGGCACCACTCCCAGGGCCGCCATCAGGTACGGCGAGATCACGCTGTAGTTCGCCGTGTGCAGGCCGCCGTACCAGAACAGGTTGTAGGCGTAGCCCGGATACATCCTCGCGAACTCGGCCCACGCGACCTGCGCCGCCAGGTCACCGCCGCCAGTCGCGAGCACCGCTCCCCACACTCCGTACAGCGGCAGGGAACACACCAGGACGGTGAGAGGGACGCGGTGGCGCTCGTGCCAGGACCGGCGATCCCGCATGGACTTGTCACGCAGGGCAGGGCGGTGCGGGCTCAGCTCGGCGAAGGCCACTGCGGCTATCCATTCGACTTGTGCGGGAGGGTCTCGCTTCATGTAGACGCTAATCGACCACCGGCCGTTGGCAGCAGGGACCCCGCAGTTGTAGGGCCGTCAACCCCAGTGACCGCTCGCGCACCGGCGACGACGGATCGACCCAGCCGGCTGGATGTTCATACATATGAACAGAAGTCATCAAGGCGAACATTTTACCCGCTCTTGACCTGACACTTCCTTGTCATGATCGTGTCATAACGCCCACGATGAGCGGGCACTTCGCGGCCTTCCTCGTTCCTACCCCGCTCAGGCGAAGTGCCAACCAGCTGAGCGGAGTTCACAAGGAAGACCCTGGAAGGGGGGACATGAACGGTCTCGACTGGGCGGTTCTCATCGGTTACTTCGCCGTGATGGTCGCCATCGGTGTCTGGTCGCACAAGCGGGTGGACAACGTCAGCGACTTCTTCACGGCCGGCGGCAAGATGCCGTGGTGGCTCTCCGGCATCTCCCACCACATGTCCGGGTACAGCGCGGTGATGTTCACCGGCTACGCCGGCATCGCCTACACCTACGGTGTGACGTCCTTCGTCACCTGGTCGTTCCCCATCGCCCTGGGCATCGCCATCGGGTCGAAGCTGTTCGCCCCGCGGATCAACCGGCTGCGCTCCCGACTCCACGTGGCGTCCCCGCTGGAGTACCTGAAGAACCGTTACGACCTGAAGACGCAGCAGGCGCTGGCCTGGTCCGGCATGCTGCTGAAGATCGTGGACGTGGGCGCGAAGTGGGCGGCGATCGCCACCCTGCTGTCGGTGTTCACCGGTGTCTCGCTCAACCAGGGCATCCTCATCACCGGTGTGGTCACGGCGATCTACTGCACCATCGGCGGTCTGTGGGCGGACGCGCTGACCGAACTCGGGCAGTTCGTCATCCAGCTGCTGGCCGGTCTCGCGATGTTCTTCGCGGTGCTGGTCGAACTCGGCGACCACGGCGGCTTCTTCGGGGCGTGGGACGAGCCGGAGCTCCAGGGCCACGGGGAGCCGCTGGTCGGGCCGTACGGAACGGTCTTCCTGCTGGCGTTCCTGTTCATCAAGCTGTTCGAGTACAACGGCGGCATGCTCAACCAGGCCCAGCGCTACATGGCCACCCCCACCCCCAGGGAGGCGGAGCGCTCGGCGCGGCTGTCGGCGGTGCTGTGGCTGGTCTGGCCGCTGGTCCTGTTCTTCCCGATGTGGATGTCGCCGCTGCTGGTGGAGTCCCAGAAGGCGGACGGCTCCGACTCCTACGCCCTGATGACCGAGCAGCTGCTGCCGCACGGTCTGCTGGGCCTGGTCATCGTCGGCTTCTTCTCCCACACGATGGCCATGTGCTCCTCGGACGCCAACGCCATCGCGGCCGTCTTCACCCGTGACGTGGCGCCGGTGCTGTCGGCGAGGGCGCGGGCGTGGGGCGAGCGGTCCGGCCTGCTCGCGGCCCGGATCACGACGGTGGTCTTCCTCGGCCTGTCCATGGCGGTCGCGACGCAGGTCGACTCGCCGACCTTCAAGGACATCATCACGGTCGTCATCAAGTGGGTGGCCGGGCTGATGGGCCCGATCGCCATCCCGATGATGCTGGGCCTGCTGCGGCCGTTCCGCCGCTCCGGCCCCACGGCGGCCCTCACCAGCTGGGGCATGGGCCTGCTGGCCTTCTGGCTGGTGAACTACCCGATCCACTGGGCCGTCGACGGCGGCGTGCCGCTGGAGTACCAGGTCTCCATCCCGCTGGCGGTCTCGCTGGTCCTCTACGTGCTGATCGGCTACGTGAAGCCGGAGGACACCCCGGAGCGGATGGCGATCATCGAACGCGTCAACACCGACGACGACTCGGCCGCGGCGGTGGTCCCGGTTCCGGCCCCGGCGGAGAGGACCGCCCGGGTGCGGGACTGACGGCCCTCAGGCGCCCCTCGGGTATCTCGCCAGCCAGGCGGGGGACGAACCGGCGGGTCCGTGCAGTGCGGAGCCCTGGGTCATCTCCATCGCGAAGTCGTCGGCGAGTTCCAGGATCGTGGGACGGCCCTCCAGCTCGGCCAGCCAGGCCGGCGGGAGGGCCGTCTCGCCGTGCAGCGCCCCGAGCAGCCCGCCGGTCAGCGCCCCGGCGGCGGCGCTGGGTCCGTCGTGGTTCACGGCCAGGCACAGCCCCTGCCGTACGTCCTCCCCCACCAGCGTGCAGTACACGGCGGCGGCGAGCAGCCCCTCGGCGGTGGCGTTCCCGACCAGCTCCGTGATCCGCTGCGGGGTGGGCGTCCCCTGCCGTACGGCACCCAGCGCGTGCTGGAGCGCGTCCGACACCGGCTGGTGCCCCGGCCGGGCGGCCAGCAGCGCGAGCGTGTGCTGCACCGCCGTGTCCAGACTCCCGCCCCGGGCCAGCGCGTGCACGATCACGGCGTACGCGCCCGCCGTGAGGCAGGCGACCGGATGGCCGTGGGTCTGTGCCGCGCACTCCACGGCGAGCTGCGCGACGAGCTGCGGGTCCCAGCCGACGAGCAGCCCGAACGGCGCGGACCGGGCGGCGGCCTCGGGCCCCGCCTCACCGGGGTTCTTGGGCGCCTCGAGCGTGCCCATGGTGTCGTCGCCGAGCCCCAGCAGCAGCGGGCGGGCGGGATCCCGGCGGGCGTACAGCCACTCCTCGCGCGCCAGCCAGCCGTCGTCCCTGCGCCGCTCGTCGGGGCCCCAGTCCCGCTGGGTGGCGGCCCAGCGCAGATACGCCCGGTGCAGATCGGTCGGCGGGTGCCAGGCGCCGGTGTCGCGCCGCACCTGGGCGCGGATCAGGCCGTCCACGGAGAAGAGGGTGAGCTGGGTGTGGTGGGTGACGGCGCCGCGCCGGCCGTGGGCGGGGGCGAGATCCACGAGGCCCTCCGCGCCGTGCGCCTGTCGTATCCCGTCGGCCGTCACCCCGTCCACGGGCGCGCCCAGCGCGTCCCCGAGAGCGACCCCGAGCAGCGTCCCGCGCACCCGGGCGCGGAAGTCCTGCTGCTCACGGCGCCCCCACACGGGCCCGGCGGTACCGCCCACCCCGACCTCCCGGGACATCGTCCGTATGTGCGGTGCCAGCACTGTAATCGAACGGGGACGGTCGGTTCAGGGGGCGATGAGGTACGCGAGGTGTGAGGCGTGTGAAGTGAGTGATCGGAAGGGGGGTCCCAGCCGTCGCGGTGGCGTGCGACCGCGTCCCGCCGGGCGCGCGTCCACGCGGAGGAGGGGCCGACGGGCCGCCCTCCGGTTCCGGGTCCGGGGCGGCGGGCTCCGCCTCGTGGCGCCGTTCGCGGTGCGCCGGCAGCAGCCTGTCCGACTCCTTGGAGCGGTGGCCCCGGTCGGCGGCCTGACGGCACACCGCGGCCGGCACCTCGGGCACGCTGCCCGCGCTCCCGTCGACGTACGCCGTCAGCGCCCCCGTTCCCGGGCGATCTGCCCGAACTCCCGGACCAGGAAGGTCCTCCCGACCCCCGCGGCGCCGTGCACGCGGAACAGGAAGCGGTGCCGTTCGTCCTCGGGCGGGACGCCGAAGGCCGCCCGGAACGGCTCGCGTCCGGCGCTGCGGGCCACCCGCCCGGCGCGTCGGAGCCGTCGGACGACCCGCTGCTTCGACAGCCGTTCCCGCACCGCACGCACGTCCCCTCACCCGTGTCCCGACCGCCCTCATTCCGGTTCGACTCCCCGGGTAGGGACTGCCGTACGGGGAATGAACCCGCCATGCCCACCACGAACGCGCGCGGCGCGCTGCCCCTCGCCGCCACGCTCCTCACCGCCTCCGTCGCCCTCTACATGGCGCTGGTCGCCCTCGGCAACATCACGGACTTCGGGACGAACCAGGAGTTCGTCCGGCACGTCCTCGCGATGGACACCACGTTCAGGGACGACGACCTGATGTGGCGCGCGATCACGGACGAGGGCGTGCAGGACGCCGCGTACGTCGCGATCATCGTCTGGGAGACGGCCGCCGCACTGGTCCTGGTGTACGGCACCTGGCTCTGGGCCCGCCACGACCACGCACGCGCCCGCAGCGTCTCCACGTACGGCCTGCTGATGGTGATGCTCCTGTTCGGCGCCGGCTTCATGGCGATCGGCGGCGAGTGGTTCGCGATGTGGCAGTCGGAGGACTGGAACGGTCTGGACGCGGCGCTGCGGGTGTTCGTGCTCAGCGGGGTGGTCCTGCTCGTCGACCACCTGCCGGACCGGCAGAGCGGACGGTCCGAGCACCCCTCCGACTGACTTCGGAGCACGTTCCGGATCACCGTCGGTCCGTGCTCCCTCCGGGGAACACACGCCGCTGCCTCGACGCCCTGCGCGGAGGTCCCCTGTCCCGAGCGGACCTCGGCCGTCGGCACCCGTTCCGCGGCCGGCCGGCCGGCCAGGGCCGGCCTCGGAGGTCGGGAACATCCCCGGGAGGAGTGCGAGGAGGCAGCGGACGGCCGCGTCCGCTGCCTCGTCGACGAGGCGCGCCCTGCGGTTCGTTTCGTGTACGCGTCCGCTCGCCGACCGAAGGACACCGGGTGACCACGCACGTCGCCGGGACCGGTGCCCTCGTGCTCCACCGCGGCTACTCGACGACCCGGACCGTCGTGCCCGCCGCGCCGAAGGTCCACAGGGCCTTGCCGTCGGGCTTGGCGACGCGGATGCCGCCCGTCTGCGCGCCCGGGTCGGCGGGCGGGGGCGAGGAGCCGTCGACCGCGTTGGAGAAGGCCACGAAGACACCGGACTTCTGGGCGAAGTACATGATGTGCTCGACCGGGACGCCGTCGCTGCCGGTGGTGGCCTCGGTGCGCTCGCCGATCGTGTACGTGCCCGGGTCCGGGGCGACCGTGCCCGGCCAGACCGCGAAGGAGCGGAGGGGGGAGTCGCCGGCGTCCACCAGCCAGACCCGCTTCTCGCCGAGGGAGTAGACGATCCGGCGGCCGGTGCCCGAGTCGGCCGGTACCGCCGGTTCCTTCTCCTGCGGCTCGGCGGACGGTTTCGCGTCCGCCGTCGCCGACGCGCTCGGCCGGGGCGTGGCGGCGACGGGCTTCGTCCCCTGGTCCGCCTGGACGGCCAGGACCGCCACCGCGGCAATCGCCCCCGTGGTCAGCCCGGTCACCCAGGCCCACGAAGGAAGACGGGCAGGCACCGGTACGCATCTCCTCAGCTACGGGTCCCGATCGAGGGCCACGGGTTCCGGTCCGAAGACCGCGGGTCCGATCGAACGCGGTTCGGATCATCCTACTGCCAGTGCCGGCGCTTCCCGCGGCTCGTCTCAGTCCAGCACCGGCAGCAGTTCCGGGAGGTGGCCGTCCGACGCCTCCGCCGCACGACGGCGCTCCTCCGGCACCTCGCCGTACAGGGTCGTACGGGGCTTGGCGGGGCGTCCGGCGGCCTCCGCGACCGCGATCAGGTCCTTGACCGACTTGTAGGAGCCGTACGACGATCCCGCCATCCGCGAGATCGTCTCCTCCATCAGCGTCCCGCCGAGGTCGTTCGCCCCGGAGCGGAGCATCTCCGCCGCACCCTCCGCGCCCAGTTTCACCCAGCTCGTCTGGATGTTGGGGATGTGCGGGTGCAGCAGGAGGCGGGCCATCGCCGTGACCGCGCGGTTGTCCCGGACCGTCGGGCCGGGACGGGCGATGCCCGCCAGGTAGACGGGGGCGTTGGTGTGCACGAAGGGCAGGGTCACGAACTCGGTGAACCCACCGGTCCGCTGCTGGATCTCCGCCAGGGTGCGCAGGTGGCCCAGCCAGTGGCGGGGCTGGTCGACATGGCCGTACATCATCGTCGAGGACGAGCGGATGCCCAGCTCGTGGGCCGTGGTGATCACCTCGGTCCAGGTCGCCGCCGGCAGTTTGCCCTTGGTCAGGATCCAGCGGACCTCGTCGTCGAGGATCTCGGCGGCCGTGCCGGGGATGGTGTCCAGGCCGGCTTCCCTCGCCGCCGTGAGCCACTCGCGGACCGACATGCCGGTGCGGGTCGCGCCGTTGACGACCTCCATCGGGGAGAAGGCGTGCACGTGCATGCCGGGGACGCGTTCCTTCACCGCCCTCGCGATGTCGAAGTACGCCGTGCCGGGCAGGTCGGGGTGGATGCCGCCCTGCATGCAGACCTCCACCGCGCCCACGTCCCACGCCTGCCGGGCGCGGTCGGCGACCTGGTCGAGCGAGAGGGTGTAGGCGTCCGCGTCCGTGCGGCGCTGTGCGAAGGCGCAGAAGCGGCAGCCGGTGTAACAGACGTTGGTGAAGTTGATGTTGCGGGTGACGATGTACGTCACGTCGTCGCCCACCGCCGACTTGCGCACGTCGTCCGCCACCCGGCACAGGGCGTCCAGGGCGGGTCCGTCCGCGTGCAGCAGGGCGAGGGCCTCCGCGTCGGTCAGCCTCGTCGGGTCGTCGGCCGCCGTGCGCAGGGCCTCGCGCACGTCGGTGTCGATGCGCTCGGGCACCATTCCGGGAGCGGCGGCCTCGCGCAGGGCGTCCCAGTCGCCGTAGACCTCGTCGAAGTCGTCGCGGCGGTCACCGGTGCGGCCCTCGGTGTCGATGGTGCGGTGCAGGTCGGTGCGGCCCGTCGCGGTGAACGCCTCGTCCGGCTCCTGCCAGGGCAGCCCCTGCGGAAGCGCGTCGGGACGCGCCAGGCCGGTGGCCGGGTCGGCGAGCGCGGCCACGTGCGGGCGCAGCCGCGGGTCCAGCCACGGCTCGCCGCGCCGCACGAACTCCGGGTAGACGCAGAGCCGTTCGCGCAGCTCGAAACCGGCCGCCCGGGACTTCTCGGCCAGCTCGTCGATCCGCGGCCAGGGGCGCTCGGGGTTGACGTGGTCGATGGTGAGCGGGGAGACGCCGCCCCAGTCGTCGATGCCGGCCGCGATCAGCCGCCCGTACTCGGAGTCGACCAGGTTCGGCGGGGCCTGCAGACAGGCGGAGGGGCCGAGGACCAGCCGGGCGACGGCGACCGCGGCGACCAGCTCGTCGAGTTCCGCGTCCGGCATGCCGCGCATCGCGGTGTCCGGCTTGGCGCGGAAGTTCTGGATGATCAGTTCCTGGATGCCGTGGTGGGCGCGGGAGATCTTCCGCAGTGCGAACAGCGACTCCGCGCGTTCCTCGTAGGTCTCGCCGATGCCGATGAGGATGCCGGAGGTGAAGGGGACCGAGGAGCGGCCCGCGTCCTCCAGGACCCGCAGCCGCACGGCGGGCTCCTTGTCCGAGGAACCGTGGTGGGGGCCGCCGGGCTCGGACCACAGACGGGTGGCGGTGGTCTCCAGCATCATGCCCATGGAGGGCGCGACGGGCTTCAGTCGCTGGAAGTCCGTCCAGGTCATGACGCCCGGGTTGAGGTGCGGGAGGAGTCCCGTCTCCTCCAGGATCCGGACGGAGATCGCCCGTACGTACGCGATCGTGTCGTCGTAGCCGTGCGCGTCGAGCCACTCGCGCGCCTCCGGCCAGCGGTCCTCGGGCTTGTCGCCGAGGGTGATGAGGGCTTCCTTGCAGCCGGCGGCGGCGCCCTTGCGTGCGACGTCCAGCACCTCGTCCGGCGACATGAACATCCCGTGCCCGGCCCGGCGCAGCTTGCCGGGCACGGTGACGAACGTGCAGTAGTGGCACTTGTCCCGGCACAGCCGGGTCAGCGGGACGAAGACGCTCTTCGAGTACGTGATGACACCGGGCCGCCCCGCCGCCTCCAGCCCCGCGTCCCGCACCCGGGCGGCCGACGCGGAGAGGTCCTCCAGGTGCTCGCCGCGCGCCTGGAGCAGGACCGCAGCCTCGGAGACGTCCAGGGAGACGCCGTCCCGGGCGCGTCTGAGGGCGCGCCGCAGGGAGTTCTCGGTGGGGCCGCCGGTTCCGGTCGTCACGGAAGTCGTCATCCTTTGAGCATACGTTCGGACTGATCAGGCCTCCCTGCCCGTCCTCATCGGGTCGCCCGCCCGTCCACGAACGGCTGGAACGCGTCCAGCGCCCGCAGCACCCCCGTCTCCCCCTCCGGCGGCAGCTGCACCACGACCTCCTCGATGCCCAGCTCCGCGAAGTGGGCCAGCTTGCCCTCGCTGGGACGCACGGCGTACGGCACCACCTGGAGGGCGCCGGGATCACGGCCCGCGTCGGCCCAGGCGGTGCGCAGTGCGGGCAGCGACTCCGTCAGGCCCCCGCCGCCGATCGGCAGCCAGCCGTCGGCGTACTCGCAGACGCTCGCGAACAGCTTCGGTCCCGCCGCCCCGCCGACCAGCGTGCGCGGCCCGACCACCGGCCCGCGAGGCTTCTGCACCGGCTTGGGGTGCGCGAAGCTCGCCCGCACACTCCCGAACTCCCCGTCGTACGCCGTCGGCTCCTCCGCCCACAGCGCCCGCATCAGTCCCATCCGGTCCCGCACCAGCTCCCGCCGGGTGCGCCACCGCACCCCGTGGTCGGCGGCCTCCTCCACGTTCCAGCCGAAACCGAGGCCGAGCGTGAACCGGCCGCCGGAGAGGTGGTCCAGGGTCGCGACCTGCTTCGCCAGGTCGATCGGGTCGTGCTGCGCGGCGAGCGTGATGCCGGTACCGAGTCCCAGCCGCTCGGTGACGGCGGCGGCCTGCCCGAGCGCGACGAAGGGGTCGAGCGTGCGGCCGTACTCCCGCGGCAGCTCCCCGCCCGCCGGGTACGGACTGGTCCGCTCGACGGGGATGTGCGTGTGCTCCGGCAGGTACAGCCCGGCGAACCCGCGCTGCTCCAGCTCACGGGCGAGCCGGACCGGGGTGATCGTCTCGTCGGTGAGGAAGATCGTGACGGCGATGCGCATGGGTGGCCTTTCGTACGCGGACGACGGACCCATCCATACCCGTGCGGGCCCCACCTGTCCATACCGACCGGTCGGCATTCGGTCCCGGCCTCCCCCGGGCCCCTCGCACCCCGCTCAGTGGAAGGCCGGCCGGCCGATCCCCGCGACCGCCGTGAGACCGCCGACGACCAGGTCGGCCGGCCGGTGGCGGCGCAGCGCCAAGCCGAGCAGCACGGCGGTGAGCAGCACGGCGGCCGTTCCGATCGCGCCTTTCACGGGGCCGTGACCGAAACCGAACCCGTTGATGTGCCGAATGAGCCAGACGAACCAGGCGAATCTCATGGTCTGCTGTCGATTCCCTTCCCTTATACGGCAGTTCACCGCTCACGACAAAGGTGGCACCGCACCGGACCCTGCACCACCCAAGCCCTGTCATCAAACGACACCTGGGAGCAGCAGCATGTGCGAGGAGCATCAGAGCGGGATCGGGCGGCGCGCCGTGTTCGTGACGGGCGCCGCCGCCGCGCTCACGTTGGGAGGCGTGAGCTTCGCTTCCGCGGCGGACCGGAACGGCCGGGAGACGCGGACGGTGCGCGGCACCCTCCCGCCGGGCGCCCCCGACTTCGTGTACGTCCCCGTCGAGGTGCCCGACGGCGTCCGCGAGATCAAGGTCGCCTACACCTACGACCGGCCCGCCGTGCCGGCCGGCACCACCGGCAACGCCCTCGACATCGGCATCTTCGACGAGCGCGGCACCGGCCTCGGCGGCCGGGGCTTCCGGGGCTGGTCGGGCGGGGCCCGCACGGAGTTCTTCCTCCGCGCCGACGACGCCACCCCCGGCTACCTCCCCGGGCCGGTGCGCGCGGGCACCTGGCACATCGCGCTGGGCCCCTACACCGTGGCCCCGCAGGGACTGTCGTACGAGATCACCGTGACGCTGGCCTACGGGGAGCCCGGCGAGACCGTGCGGCCGGTGTACCCGCCGGAGCGGGCCAGGGGACGGGGGCGGGCCTGGTACCGGGGCGACTGCCACCTGCACTCCTGGTACTCCGACGGCCGCCGCACCCCCGCCGAGATCGCCGCGCTCGCCCGCGCGGCCGGGCTGGACTTCATCAACAGCAGCGAGCACAACACGCACGCGGCGCACGCCCACTGGGCCGGG
Organism: Streptomyces pimonensis; assembly: GCF_041380215.1. Lineage (NCBI taxonomy): Bacteria > Bacillati > Actinomycetota > Actinomycetes > Kitasatosporales > Streptomycetaceae > Streptomyces > Streptomyces pimonensis. The sequence goes on along the minus strand of NZ_JAHWZY010000001.1, from coordinate 138,476 downwards.
GCGGCCGGCGACGACCTGCTGGTGCTGCTGGGCGAGGAGGTCACCACGAGGAACGGCCACGTGGTGGCGATCGGCACGGACCCCGGCACGTTCGTCGACTGGCGCTACCGCGCCCGCGACAACCGCTTCGGCCGGTTCGCCCGGCAGATCCGCCGCGCCGGCGGCCTGGTCGTCCCCGCCCATCCGCACGCCACCTGCATCGGCTGCAACTGGAAGTTCGGCTTCGGCGAGGCGGACGCCGTGGAGGTGTGGAACGGCCCGTACACGCCCGACGACGAGGTGGCGCTGGCCGACTGGGACGGCATGCTGGTGGCGTCCGTGCGGGACGGGCGCGACTGGATCCCGGCGATGGGCAGCAGCGACGCCCACCGCGACCCGGACGCCGTCGGCAGCCCGCAGACCGTGGTCCTCGCCGACGACCTGACCCGGGAGGCCGTCCTGGACGGCATCCGCGCGGGGCGCTCGTACGTCGCCGAGTCCGGCAAGGTGTCCCTCGGCTTCACCGCGTCCGGCGGGCGCGGCGAACACGCGGGCATCGGCGAGCGGTTGCGGGTGGACGGGGAGACCCCGGTCACCGTCCGCCTGGAGGTCGCCGGCGCCCCGCGCTGCACCGTCCGGTTCGTGACCGACCAGGGCGTGCTGCACACCGGCGGCCCGCTGCCGGTGTCCGGGGCGGGCGTGGTGGAGTGGCGGACCACAGCGTCGTACGCCGCCTACGTACGTGCCGAACTGCGGCACGAGACGGCCGCCGGACCGCTGCCCGGCGCCCTGGCCGGATTCACCAACCCGATCTTCCTCGGCCGCCGGTAGGCTCACCGCACGATGACTCCTGGGACCTCGCACGCCGAACGCAAGTACCGGAGCGCCACCGCCTTCCAGCGCCGGATCAACCCCGTCCTGCGCCGGTTGCCGCTCCAGCCCCTCCTGGAGACCACGGGCCGCGTCTCCGGCCTGCCCCGCCGGACCCCGGTGGGCGGCCGACGGGTCGGGAACTCCTTCTGGCTGGTGTCGGAGTTCGGCGAACGGTCGCAGTACGTCCGCAACATCAGGGCGGACCCCCGGGTGCGGATGCGCATCCGGGGCCGCTGGCACACCGGCACCGCACATCTCCTGCCCGACGACGCCCCCGTGGCCCGGCTGCGCGCCCTGCCCCGCCTCAACAGCGCCGCCGTACGGGCCTTCGGGGCGGGGCTGCTGACGGTGCGGGTGGATCTGGACGGCTGAGGACGCACCGTGTGGGCACCGTGACGGCCCGTCGTTCCCCGTGTGACCACCGTCTCCCACGGCTGCCGCATCCGCCACGAACAAGGCAAACTGGCGTAGTTGCTCAGGATGCAGAGGGGGACGGTATGGACGGTGTGCCGCGGGGACCGGAGCAGCGGCGTCCCGGCTCCTCGACGGAGCCCGCGACGCTGCGCTTCGGCGTGCTCGGCCCGGTGCGCGCCTGGCGTGACGACGAGCCCGTCGCCACCGGCAGCCCCCAGCAACGCGCTCTGCTCGCAGCCCTGTTGCTGCGTGAGGGCCGTACGGCCACGGCGGCCGAGCTCATCGACGCCCTGTGGGGTGAGGAACCCCCCTCCCAGGCGCTGGCGGCGGTGCGCACCTACGCCTCCCGGCTGAGGAAGGTGCTGGACCCCGGGATCCTGGTCAGCGAGTCCGGTGGCTACGCGGTGCGCGGGCTCGGCGAGGGGGCACTGGATCTCGCGGCGGCACAGGAGCTGGCGGCGGAGGCGGAGAAGGCTCGGAACACCGGGGACCTGTGCCACGCACGGGACGTGCTGAACCGCGCCCTGTCCCTGTGGGACGGCGAGACGCTGGCCGGAGTGCCGGGCCCGTACGCGGAGGCCCAGCGGGTCCGCCTGGAGGAATGGCGGCTCCAACTGCTCGAGTCCAGGCTGGACATGGATCTGGAGCAGGGCTGCCACGCGGAGGCGGTCTCGGAGCTGACGGCGCTGACGGCGGCGCACCCGCTGCGGGAGCGGCTGCGCGAACTGCTGATGCTTGCCCTGTACCGCAGCGGCCGCCAGGCGGAGGCGCTCGCGGTGTACGCGGACACCCGCCGCCTCCTCGCCGACGAACTCGGCGTGGACCCGCGCCCCGGCCTCCGGGAACTCCAGCAGCGCATCCTGCGGGCCGACCCGGACCTGGCGGAGCCCTCCGCCCCCCTGCCGGAGCCGGTGGCGGCCCCCGTCCGCCCGGCCCAGCTCCCGGCCACGGTGCCGGACTTCACGGGGCGCGCGTCCTTCGTACGGGAGCTGAGCGAGGTGCTCGCGCCGACGTCCGGGGACCGGGCCCGGGTGATGGCGGTGTCGGCACTGGCGGGCATCGGCGGCGTCGGCAAAACGACCCTGGCGGTCCACGTGGCCCACCAGGCCCGGACCGCCTTCCCCGACGGTCAGCTGTACGTCGACCTCCAGGGCACCGGCGCGAGGTCGGCGGAGCCGGAGACGGTCCTGGGCTCCTTCCTGCGCGCCCTCGGCACGGCGGACTCGGCGATCCCGGACTCGCTGGAGGAGCGGGCGGCGCTGTACCGCTCGGTCCTGGACGGCCGCAAGGTCCTGGTCCTGCTGGACAACGCGCGGGACGCGGCGCAGGTGAGGCCCCTGCTGCCGGGGACGGCGGGCTGCGCGGCGCTGGTGACGTCGCGGACCCGGATGGTGGGCCTGGCCGGCGCGCACCTGGTCGACCTGGACGTGATGTCGCCGGAGGAGGCGCTGGCGCTCTTCACGAAGATCGTGGGCGAGGAACGGGTCGGGGCGGAACGGAAAGCGGCCCTGGACGTGGTGGCGGCGTGCGGATTCCTGCCACTGGCGATCCGCATCGCGGCGTCCAGGCTGGCGGCACGGCGTACCTGGACGGTCTCGGTCCTGGCGGCGAAGCTCGCCGACGAACGCCGCCGCCTGGACGAACTCCAGGCGGGCGACCTCGCGGTGAAGGCGACCTTCGAGCTGGGCTACGGACAGTTGGAACCGGCCCAGGCACGGGCGTTCCGGCTGCTGGGCCTGGCGGACGGCCCGGACATCTCGCTGGCGGCGGCAGCGGCGGTACTGGACCTGCCGACGGAGGACACGGAGGACCTGCTGGAGTCCCTGGTGGACACGTCCCTGCTGGAGTCGGCGGCCCCGGGACGCTACCGCTTCCACGACCTGGTGCGACTCTACGCGCGTGCGTGCGCGGAGAGGGACGAGCAGCCGCCGAGCGAGCGGGATGCGGCGTTGTCGCGGTTGCTGGACTTCTATCTGGCAATGGCGGCGAGGGTCTACGCGATCGAGCGGCCGGGGGACCGGACGGTCGCCCACCTGGAGACGAGCCGGTTCGAGACGTGTCAGGTCACGGATGCCGCCGAGGCCCTGGACTGGTTGCACGCCGAGGCCGAGCCGCTCCTCTCCTGCGTCCAGCAGTCGTTGGGGACCGCCACGTTGCGGCGGGCCGTCGACCTCCTCCTGGCAGCCATCGACCTCGCGGAGTCGGGAGCCGGTTCGCGCCGCTACGAGCTGACCGCACTGGCCGCGTGCGAGGCCGCTGCGACACTCGGGGACACCCGCGCCGAGGTCCGCGCCAGGACCGTACTCGCCCAGGTGCTCAGCCAGGCCGGCCGTTTTCACGAGGCGGAGCGGGAAGCCCGACGGGCCGACCGGCTCAACAAGGAGGCGAACGACCCCTGGGCGAGCAGTGCCGCACCCAACCAGCTGGGCATCATCGCCAACTGCACGGCTCGTTTCCGCGACGCCGAGGAGTACCTGCTGCGGGCCGTCGCGGCGTTCCAGGCGGACAGCAACAAGCCGGGAGAGGCCAGCGCCGTGTGCAACCTGTCCAGGGTGATGGCCTCCATGGGCTGCAGCGACCACGCCGTCGAGCTCGCCCAGCGGGGCATCGACATCTACGACGAGCTGGGGCTGTCGGTACGCCTCGCCAACGCCAGATACGCATCGGGGATCGTCCTCACACAGGCGGGCAGGCTGGACGAGGCCCTGGCGCAACTCCGGAACGCGCTGAGCATCTTCCTGGAGAGCCGGCAACGCCTCTGGGAGGGAACGACGCACTTCCGGCTGGCCCAGGTGCACTTGGCGGCGCTCCGTCCGGCCGAGGCCGCGCGACACGCCGAGCAGGCCTTGTCCACCGGCTGCATCGGTGGTGAGTGGATGCGGGCGAACGCCCTGACGCTGCTGGGCAAAGCACTGCATGTTCTCAACCAGTCGGACCGTGCCCGCGCGTGCTGGTCCGACGCGCTGGCCGTGTTCGAGCAACAGTCCGCGCCGGAAGCGGACGAGGTCCAAGACCTCCTCTCGCTCTTCACCACCTCCTGAGCCCTCGGCAAGGGCGTTCATCGAACGTTTATGTGCGCCTGACATGCTCCATTCCGTCGATCCGTCGCGTCGGGGGGCAGGCGGATCTCCTCGGTCTCACACCTGGTGCGAGACCTTTCGGACGCCCGTTCGGCGGCCCACGGGGGAGCCACCGAACGGGCGCTTCCCTCAGCTCAGCACACTTTGAGATTCCGGGAGTCAGAGCCATGAGCGAGACCACGAACGCCGAGGGCTTCACCACTCAGGACCAGCACTCACCCGCGCCGTCGGCCACGGACGCGGAGATCACCGCACTGGACCAGCACTCCCCGGCTCCGCCCGCCAGGGACCCGGAGATCACCACGCTGGACCAGCACTCCCCGGCTCCGCCCGCCCTGAACCTGGACGGCAGGTAGACCCCGTCCCAGCGGGGATCGGCCGCGGCGGCGCGGAGGGGGAGCCGTCGCGGCCGACGTGTGTCCACGGGAGTTCTCCGCCCGGCCTTTGCCGAGAACCGTTCAGGTCGCTCGAACAGCGGACACCGCCCGTCATGGCGTCCCCTCCCGTACGGGTCTGCTCCCCACCGCGGGAACCCCATGGCCCGCGCCGGGAAGGCGCTCGCCACCATCGCCCTGGTCCTCGGCGTCACCGGCGCCGTCGCGAGTCCTGCGCCGGCCGACAGCCACATGCGCCGGCGAGCCCTCAGGACAGCGTCGTGGCGCCGCTCGACAGCCACCTGCCCCGACCCCTCACCCGGCCACCGAGGGAACCCTCGGCCCCCTCCTCGTACGGCCGTGATGCACGTGCTGTCCGGCTCGTGACCGTCGCGCACCCGGCATGGCGTCTGCGGCGGGAGCGGCGGGCCGCCGCTCCGCGCGGCGACGTCCGCCGTCCGGCCGCCCTCGTGTGCCCCCCGGCACGACGGCCGGCCCGCACCCCGCCTACGCCGTGCGGGCCGTCCCCGTCCCCTTCTCCGCGTCCAGCGCGTACACGCAGCGGTCCTTGCTGCACGCGTACACCACGCCGTCCCGGACCACCGGGGAGCCGGTGATCTCGCCGCCGGTCGCCAGCTTCCACCTCAGGCGGCCGTCGTCGGCCTTCAGGGTGTAGAGCAGGTGGTCGCTGGAGCCGAAGTGGATGCGGCCCTCCGCGACCACGGGCGCGCCCACGATCTCGCCGCCGGACTGGAAGCGCCACTTCGGCGTGCCGGTGACCGCGTCCAGCGTGTACAGGCCCTTGCCGCTGCCCACGTGGACGTGGCCGGCGGCGACCAGGACCGGGTCGACGGAGGCGCGGGACTCGGTGGCGATGCGCCAGCGGTCGCGGCCGTCGGCGGCGTCGAGGGCGTAGACCGTGCCGAGGTAGTCGGCGAGGTAGAGGCCGCCGCCGGTGACCGCGGGGCCGGGGACGAACGCGGGCGGGGCGAGGAAGACCGCCGGGGCCTCGAAGTGCCAGCGGACGTGACCGGTGGTGATCTCCAGGGCGAGGACACGGGTGCCGGCGCAGACGTAGACGTAGCCGTCGGGGGCGTGCGTCACCCGGACGGGCACTCCGCCGCAGGAGGCGGCGTCACCGATGGGGTACGACCAGCGCTCGTCGCCGGTGCGCGCGTCCAGGGCACGCAGGCGGGCGTCCTGCCAGACGTAGACCGTGCCCTCGTGGACGGCGGGGCCGGCCTCGGGGGACTCGAAGTCGGTCTGGCAGCCGCCGACCTCCCACAGCTTCCGGCCGGTGGACGCCTCCCACGCCTGGACGCCGCCGCCGCGCGTGCCGGTGACGACGGTGCCGCGGTCGGCCTTGAGGCAGTACACCCAGGCGTCCGTGGGCAGCCGCCACAGGTCGCCGCCCTCGCGGGCGTCGAGGGCGAACAGGGTGGGGCCGTCGGAGGCGTGGATACGGCCGTCGGCGACCGCCATCGACCAGGCGACGTCGCGGGTCTTGAAGCGGCGCCGGCCGGTGGCGACGTCGAGGGCGTGCACCTCGAAGGAGGTGACGTAGACGAGGTCTCCGTCGACGGCCGGGGTGCCCCAGACGTCATTGGACATGCGGAAACGCCACGGGCGCCAGCCGCCGGGCTGCTCCGGCGGCGCGGCGGGCGCCGGTACGGCCGGGTCGGCGCCGTTGACGCCGGGGCGGGGCTTGGACCAGGTGGCGGCCAGGGCGGTGGCCGGCGAGGGTGCCTTGGCGGCGGCCGCGCGCGTGTCGGCGACGCGCGGGCCGGGTCCGATGGGCACCGCCACGCCCGCCAGCCGTACGGGGCCGGCGTCGGGGGCGCCCGCGGGGGCGCCCACCGGAGCGCCCACCGGAGCGCCCACCGGGGCGGGCCTGGACGGGGGCGGCGGCGGGACGACCGGGTCGTGCGGGGGCGGCGGGGGGATGTGAGGGCGGGCCCCGCCGCCGCTGCGGCCGGTTCCGTGCGCGGGCCTGACCACCGTCCGGCCGCCCCGCCGCGCCTCGATCAGGCTCACCGCCCGCTCGGGCAGCCACGCCGACGCCGTACCGCTGTCGTCGGAGCCGGAGCCGAACAGGTGCGGGGCCAGCTGGGCCTGGAGGTCGGCGGGGTTGGGCCGGGCCGTGGCGTCCATCTGCATGCAGGCTTCGATGAGCGGGCGCAGCTCGTCCGGAAGTCCCTCGAGGTCCGGGCCCTCGCGCAGCAGCATGAAGACGGTCTCGACGGGGTTGGCGCCGTGGAACGGCGGATGCCCCGTGGCGGCGAAGACCAGCATCGAGCCGAGCGAGAACACGTCGCTCGCGCCGGTGACGCTGCGGGAGTCCTTGGCCTGCTCCGGGGACATGTAGGCGGGGGTGCCGACGGCGACGTTCGTCATCGTCAGACGGGTGTTCGAGACACCGGAGGCGATGCCGAAGTCGATCACCCGGGGGCCGTCCTCGACGACGAGGACGTTGGAGGGCTTCAGGTCGCGGTGGACCAGCCCGGCGCCGTGGATCGACTGGAGCGCCTCCGCGACGCCCGCCGCGAGCCAGCGCACCGCCTGGGCCGGGAGCGGCCCGCACTCGTTCACTATCTCCTCGAGGGAGGGCGCGGGAACGTACGCGGTGGCCAGCCACGGAACGGCGGCGCGCGGATCGGCGTCCACGACGGCCGCCGTGTAGAAACCGGAGACCGCGCGGGCCGCCTCGACCTCGCGCGTGAAGCGGACCCGGAACAGCTGGTCCTCGGCCAGTTCGGTCCGGACCGTCTTGATCGCCACCCGCCGCCCGGACGCCGAGCGCGCGAGATAGACCAGCCCCATGCCGCCGGCTCCCAGCCGTCCCAGCACCTCGAACGGCCCGATACGCCGCGGATCGTGCTGCGTCAGCTGATCCACCACTTGCCTGCCACCTCCCCGTACGAGTCGCGCCACCACCTGTGCCCGCGACCGTAGTGCAGCGTCTCACCACCGCACCGCCGTGGCGGCACGCACCCCGATTGTTCCTGTCCGTGCCCCCGGTTGCGAACCGGCCGACAAATAGGGTGTCCAGGTTCTCATACGGCACAGGGGGCGAAAACGGCTCAACGGCGCAGCAGCGCGAAGGACGCCCCCTGGTCGTCGGTGACCACGGCCGCCGTGCCGTAGGACGTCTCGAAGGGCGGGACCTGGACCCGGCCGCCGAGCCGGACCACCTCCTCCATGGCCGCCCCGGGGTCCTCGACGGCGAAGTGGACGAGGAAGTGCGGCGGCATCTCGGCCGGGAAGACGTCGGAGACCGGCGCGCGGCCGAAGTCGGGGTCGGCGCCCGGACCGAACAGGGCGTCGTGGAAGAGGCCGCCGTAGAAGGTGTTGGCCGTCCGCGTGTCCCTCGTGTACAGCTGCACCCAGGCGAAGGTGCCCGGTTCGTGACGGCGTCCGAAGCCGGGGGTCCGAGCACCCTGCCAGAGGGAGAACACCGCCCCCTGGGGGTCGGTGACCAGCGCGGTGACGCCCAGGTCGCCGAAGGGCCCCGGCGGGGCGACGACCTGCCCACCGGCCGCGTGGATCCTCCGGCACAGCGCCCCGGCGTCCGGGGTGGCGAAGGAGACCGTCCACACGGTGGGCATCCTGCCGTCCGTCTTGTGCGCGAGGGAGGCGACGGGCTCGCCGCCCTTCGACGCCCGCACGGTTCCCCGGGGCCGGTCCTCGAAGGTCCACCCGAAGAGCTCACCGTAGAACCGCTTGCCCGCCTCCACGTCGGGCAGCTGCGCGTCCACCCAGCAGGGGGTGCCCTCCGTGTACTCCGATGCCCTGTTTTCGGCCATGCCGCCAAAGTAACCGCGTCGCCCGCAGGCCGCAGACCAGGCACACCAGCCTCCACGGACCCGCACACCCCATTTGCAGTCGGCCGAATCGCGCTCCCATCGCCCGTCGGTAAGCTGACGTCATGACAGGACAAGTGCGTACCGTCGACGGCCGTGTGGCCGGTCGGCGTGGGCAGGCGACCCGACAGAAACTGCTCGACTGCCTCAGCGAGATGCTCAGCTCCTCCCCCTACCGGGACGTCAAGGTCATCGATGTCGCACGCAAGGCGGGCACCTCGCCCGCGACCTTCTACCAGTACTTCCCGGACGTCGAGGGCGCCGTCCTGGAGATCGCCGAACGCACGGCCGCCGAGAGCGCCGGGCTGAGCGAACTGCTGGAGGGCCGCTCCTGGGTGGGGAAGGCCGGCTGGCAGACGGCACAGGAACTCGTGGACGGCTTTCTGGAGTTCTGGCGCGCCAACGACGCGATCCTGCGGGTCGTGGACCTCGGCGCGGCCGAGGGCGACAAGCGCTTCTACAAGATCCGTATGAAGATCCTGAACTCCGTGAACAGCTCACTGACGGACTCCGTCACCGAACTGCAGGCCAGGGGACGGATCGACAAGGACGTGAACCCCGCGGCGATCGCCGGGTCCCTGGTGGCCATGCTCGCGGCCGCCGCCTCCCACCAGAAAGGTTTCTCCTCCTGGGGCGTGAAGCAGGCGGAACTCAAGCCGAACCTGGCCCTGTTGGTGCACCTGGGGGTCACCGGCAAGAAGCCGGCGAAGTAGGCGCCCGGCGGTCAACACCGATGCACGGTCACGCAAGTCCTGTCAGACGGGCGGTGGTTCACTCCGGTGGACCGCCGCCCGTCGCTTTCCGCGCGATGCCGGTGAGAAGGGGAAAAGGGGAATACGGCGCCGCCGGCCGGTGTTGGGCACCGGCGAGCCGATCGCAGCCCCGAGTGGGCACCCGACGCACACGTCGCAGGAGGAACCCGGAATGGCCCTGACCCGCGAAGAACGCGAACAGTTCCTGGCCGAGCCGCACGTCGCGGCGCTGGCGGTCGACGCGGGGGACGGCCGCGCCCCGCTCACCGTGCCGATCTGGTACCAGTACGAGCCCGGCGGCGACGTGTGGATCATGACCGGCCTGGACTCGCGCAAGAACCTGCTGATCAGCGCGGCGGGGCGGTTCTCACTCATGGTCGACCGCCTCGAACCCACCATCCGCTACGTCTCGGTCGAGGGGCCGGTGCTCGACACCACCCCGGCCACGATCGAGCGGCTGCGGGAGATCTCCGCGCGCTACCTGCCGGCCGACAAGGTCGAGGGGTACGTCGACTTCGCCTGGAAGAACCACGGCGAGCAGGTCGTCGTGCGGATGCGGCCCGAGCGGTGGGTGTCGTCGGACCTCGGATCGGTGTGAGCCCGCCGGACGCCCGACAATCGGTGCATGGAACCCGATCTCCACGAGCTGCTGAGGTCGCTGCGGGTGTGGGACCCGGAGGTCACCGACCTGCCGGCGTTCGACCCGGCCGCCGCGCCCGCCGAGCCGCTGCCGCTGTTCGCACGGTGGTTCACCGAGGCCGTGGCCGCCGGTCAGACCGAGCCGCACACCATGTCCCTGGCCACGGCGGACGCGCGAGGGCTGCCCGACGTGCGGATCGTGATGCTGCACGGCGCGGACGGCGACGGCTGGTCCTTCGCCACCCACGCACACAGCCGCAAGGGCGGCCACCTCGCCGCACGCCCGTACGCCGCCCTGGCCTTCTACTGGCCGGTGCTGGGCCGCCAGGTGCGGGTGCGCGGGCCCGTCGGGGCGGCCCCGGCCGAGGAGGCGCAGGCGGATCTGCACGCCCGTTCCACCGGGGCGCTGGCGGCCGCGCTGACCGGCAGGCAGAGCGCGGTCCTCGGGTCGGCCCAGGAGCTGGTGCGGGCCTCGCAGGCGGCCTGGGAACGGGCGCGGCACGCGCCGGACACCCCGGCCCCGTCCTGGACCCTGTACCGGCTGCGGGCGGACGAGGTGGAGTTCTTCCAGGGCGAGGCCCGTCGGCGGCACGTACGGCTCCGCTACCGGCGCGGGGCAAAGGGCTGGGTCAGGGAGTCGCTGTGGCCCTGAGGACGGTCTCCGGGTCGGTGGCGAGGCGGGCGTGCAGATGGGCGTCGCGGAACGCGTCGTGCCGGCCGGCCTCGAAGAGGGCCCCGCGCATCGTCCCCTCCTGGCGGAACCCGCACCGCTCGGCGATCCGGCAGGACGCCTCGTGCCCGACGGCGTGGTCCAGCTCCAGCCGGTGCAGGCCGGACCCGGTGAACGCCCAGCGGGCGGCGAGCAGCAGCGCCCGGGTGGCGACGCCCCGGCCGCGGGCCTCGGGGAGAACCCAGTAGCCGACCGTGCCGCGCCGCAGCACCGGGTGGATCTCGTTGACCCCGATGTGCCCCAGCACCGTGCCCGTGCCGGCGTCGGCGATCCGGAAGGACGCCCCCGTGCCGTCCGCGTCGCGCCGCGCGCCCCGGCGCAGCGACTCCCGGGCACCGTCCGCATCGGTGACCGGCTGCAACGGGGTGTTCCAGCGCCGGAACTCCGGGTCCGTGAGGCCGCGCAGCCACGTCTCCACGTCGGCCCGGCGCTCCGGGTCCCAGGCGCGCAGGCGCAGGCCGTGGCCGCGGACTTCGGGGAGGGTCCGGGGCGGGGTGTGTTCGGGTGAGGAGGACATGAGGGCATTCAGGCGCGCGATCCCCGCACGCGTGATCAATCCGCAACCAATTCCGGTCTTGACCGAGACCCATCAACCGGGTGCGTGATTACGCTCGCGCTCATGGCCGACTCCTCCGACTCCTCCACGCCCGCACGGCCCGCCGCGCCGAACCGGGCGGACCACCCCGTCTACGTCATCGGCGGCGGACCGGGCGGACTCGCCGTCGCCTACGCCCTGCGCGCCCGGGGGGTGCGGGCCGTCGTCCTGGAGCGTTCCGACCGCGTGGGGGACTCCTGGCGGCGCCACTACGACCGGCTGCGGCTGCACACCACCCGGCGCCTGTCCGCGCTGCCCGGCCTGCCGATGCCGCGCCGGTTCGGGCGGTGGCCGGCCCGGGACGACGTGGTCCGGTACCTGGAGAAGTACGCCGAGCACCACCGGCTGGAGATCGTCACCGGGGTCGAGGTCTCACGGGTCGAGCGCGCCCCCGACGGCGCCGGCTGGCTGCTGCACGCCACCGGGGGCCGCGAGCTGACCGGCGCGGCGGTCGTCGTCGCCACCGGCTTCAACCACACGCCCCGCGTCCCCGACTGGCCCGGCCGGGACACATACGCCGGCGAGTTCCTGCACGCGTCCGAGTACCGCGACGCGAAGCCCTTCGCCGGCCGGGACGTGCTGGTCGTGGGCGTCGGCAACACGGGCGCCGAGATCGCCGTGGACCTGGTGGAGGGGGGCGCCTCCCGGGTGCGCCTCGCGGTGCGCACCCCTCCGCACATCGTGCGCCGTTCGACCGCGGGCTGGCCCGCGCAGTACTCGGGCGTCCTGGTGCGCCGGCTGCCGGTCGGCCTCGTCGACCGGCTGTGCCGGGTCCAGGCGAGGGTGGCGCTGCCGGACCTGTCGGCCCGAGGGCTCCCGCGCCCCGGCACCGGGCTGTACAGCCGGGTGCTGGAGGGGGCCGTCCCCGTGCAGGACGTCGGCCTCGTCGACGCCGTGCGCAAGGGGGCGGTGGAGGTCGTGGCCGCGGTGGAGGGGTTCGAGGAGGGCGAGGTCGTCCTGGCGGACGGCGACCGCATCGGCCCGGACGCGATCGTGGCGGCCACGGGCTACGTACGCGGTCTGGAGGGTCTGGTCGGCGGGCTCGGCGTCCTCGACGACCGCGGCGGACCGGTCGTCCACGGCGCCCGCACCCCGGCCGGCGCCCCCGGCCTCTACTTCACGGGCTTCACCCACCCGATCAGCGGCAACCTCCGCGAACTGGCGCGGGACGCGCAGCGGATCGCGAGGGCGGTGTCCCGCACGGGGGGAGCTTCCCGGCTCCCCTCGTGACTGCGGGCAGTCATGTCTCCCCCGTGCCCGAAGCGGCCCGAAAGGCACCCCCAGGACGCCGCGGGCGGGCGGTGGGGCCCCTTCGAGCGCAGCCGGAGGGGGAAGGGCACCCCGGCAGTGCCGGGCTGCGCGACACCCCCGCCCGGCCCCGCCCCCGAGCGGCCACGGCCGGGAACGAGGTGCTTGCCCGCCGCCGGGTCGCCAATGCCGTCAGCGCCGCCGCGGCGTGCAACGCCCCGCCGCGTACCGGACCACGTCGCACGACCCGAACGTGTCCCGCGCGGCGCCCCCGGGGGAAGGCGACGACAGCCGCACCCACCCGGTGCGGGGCGAGCACCCGTCCGAGCACGATCGGACCGTCCTCGCAGTGGTGCTCACGGCACAGGGCGAGCGTCGGCACCACGGTGGCGGCCCGGCCCGTGGAAGACGGGGCGAGCACCCGTCCGAGCACGATCGGAGCGTCCTCGCAGTGGTGCTCACGGCACAGGGCGAGCGTCGGCACCACGGTGGCGGCCCGGCCCGTGGAAGACGATGAGGAACAGCGTCGGCGGATGTCCGCCCGGCGCCAGCAGCACCGGCAGGAACAGCAGCGAGATCCCCCGCGGCCCGTAGTACGCCGTGAGCAGCCGGCGCGCGTCGAAGCGGTCCGTGAACCACCCGGACGCCACCGGTCGCGGCGGCCGGAGGGCGAGCGGGAGGCCGCCCACAGGCTGTGAAAGGGCCGGGGGCCTCCGTCGGCGGCGGTGCGGCGCTGTCCGCCCCGAGCACGACAGCGCCACACCGCTCTTCGGCTCCGGCGTCCCTCCCAGGCTCCCCCTCGGCCCTGGGGAGCCGACGCCGAATCACGACCCACGCTCGTCGAGGGCTCCCGTCGTCGAGCCCTCGCCGTCCCCTCGCGGCGAATCGCTGACGAACAGAGTGATCAAACGGTCACGGCGCGTCAACACCGATTCGGGTCACAATGGACCAGTTGAGTCATATGCCCTGTTCGCCGACACCGCGCACGGAAGCACACCCGGCGCACCGCGCCATACCCCCACCCGTTCGGCCGACCCACCGTGCATCCGTGCCCCCCGCGGGGACGCGGGGAACCGCACGGAAAGAGGACGCGGACGACTTCCCCGAGGGGCGCGGGGAGCTGTACGGACACCCCCGCGCACCCTCACCCGCCGGCTGAACGGAGACCCCGGGGCTCTCCGGTGCCCGCCCCCGCACACAGGCTCCGCGTGCGTTCACACCGCTTCGTACGCCAGCCCGCCACACGTCGGCGCCCCGTCGGACACCTGCGCGCACCGGTCCAGCTCGCACCAGATCCGCTTGCCGGCCCCCTCCGCGCTCCAGCCCCAGCGGTCGGCCAGCCCGTCCACGAGGGCGAGCCCGCGTCCGCCCGTCGCCTCGCCGTCCACGCAGCGCGGCACCGGCGCCCGTTCGCTGCGGTCGGCCACCTCCAGGCGGACGGTGGCCTCCTCGGCGTCCGCCCCCGGCAGGGAGAGCCGCAGGACGGCCGGACAGCCGGTGTGCACCACGGCGTTGGTGACGAGCTCCGAGACGAGCAGGATCAGGACCTCGGCGAGCGGTTCGTCGGCCCCTATGCCCGAACCGGCCAGCCGCGAGCGGGCCCACCGCCGGGCCCGTCCCACCTCAGCGGGGTCGGGCCGGATCTCCAGCTGCACTTGAAGCACCTGCACCGCTCACACCATCCGAACCGGCGGACACTTGGACTCGCGCCTCACGAGGGCCACGATCGTAGCCATTCTCTGCATGGCCAGAACAACGGCCGGGACAGGGGTCACGGAACGTGAATCCCTTGTAGGACAGCATGGTTGACGTACAGTCACCCCAACAAGCGCTTCAGGCATATTCCAGCGCGAAGGAGTACACGTGCGGCATACTGTGCGACGCCCGCCACGGGAAGTCGAACGGGTACCGGCGTTCCGCCTGGTCACCCGGCGGGCAGCCGCAGGCGCCGGCCGGTACGGAGCCGCCTCGGGGCAACTCCCGCGCGGCGCACGCCCGGGACCGCTCACCTCCGGCACAAGGCACCGGAGCGGACGTCCGGCTCCGGGCCGTGACGAGTACCGCACAGGACACAAGCCGGCACCACCCTTCCGTGATCATGAAAAAGCCACGATCCGTGACATCCGCGCGGAGGCGTTCTACTCGGGGACGGTGAAGTAACGGGCGAAGGACCGGACGATCTCCTCCTCGCCGATCCTGCCGTCACCGTCAAAGTCCAGCGCGGCGGCCGCCTTGCGGGCGAGGTCCTCGGGAACGCCGAGCACCTCGAGGCCCCGCGCGGCGTCCTCGACGGTGGCCGCGCCGTCGCCGTCGGTGTCGGCGACGGCGAGCGCCGCGTGCAGGAAGGGGCGGGCGATGTCGGCGAACCGGTCCGGGTTGTCCCGCAGCCGCTTGACCGCGCCGTTCACGAACTCTCCGCGCGTGATGCGCTGGTCGCCGTCGCGGTCCGCGATCCCCGCCATGCCCTGCCAGAACGCCTCGGCGCCGACGTACAGGGCCTGGCCCCGGTCGGAGCGGGCCGCGGTGCCGAACTCGGCGAGCAGCGCCTTGGCCGCCGCACTGAAGTCCTCGCGGTCGATGTAGCCGTTGCCGTCCTGGTCGAAGCCCGCGAAGCGGGCCGCGATCCTGCGCTCGTACTCGCTGGTGACCATGTCTCTCTCAGGCCGCCTTAGGTCAGTGGGGTCGTCTCGCTGGGAGCGTACGTGGTGGAGGGCCGCCGGGGAGCCGGAAAACGGCACCCGGGCCAAGACCGGGGGAACGACGGGACAAGCGTGTGACACGTGTGAGCGCTCGTGCGTGGCGTCACGCCGACAGCGGGCGGGAGTCCTCGTCGACCGCGGAGGGGACGTCCGGGTGGATCTCGAAGAGCCGGCGGACCCCGAGGGCGCCGAGCACCTTGTTGACGTGGCTGCCGTCGGCGGCGCCCCGCGCGGGGAGGATCAGCCGCAGGCCGCCCCGGCAGGAGCGGAGCAGTCTGCGGGCGGCGATGAGCACGCCGACCCCGCTCGAGTCGCAGAACCACACCTCGGAGAGGTCGAGGACGAGGCTGTGCCGGCCCTCGGCCACCACGTCGTGCACCCGCTGGCGCAGCACCGGGGACGTCAGCAGGTCCAGCTCGCCCGACACCCGGAGCACGGCCCACTCGCCGTGCTCCTCGTCGGTCACTTCGAACGTCACCACCACGCCCCTCGCTCGCCGAACCGGAAGCAGTCCCTACGCTTCCTTGCAGCGCAGCTGCCCAACGGCCGTTCCCTGAAACGCGAGCCGGAAAACGGGAGCCGAACGGAAAGGGCTCATTCCAGTCTCCTTCGATCTGATTCGATCGGTTCCGATCGGCATGGGGGTGGGCGAGTGCGACCCGGACGGCGTCCGACGTGGACGGACGGCCCCATAGCACCTGTGGCTTCTCCAGGGGTGCGCATTGCCATAAAAGGGCGTGCGCCCCGCTACGCGCCGACTACATTCTTGGAGTCGCCGACCACATGCCGGCCCCGGGCACGACCGGCCCGGTACCGGGGGAGGAACAGGGGTGAGGGGCCACATGCCGAAAACGGACGTACCGCCCCGCTGGGACCGCACGATGCGGCAACGGCTCGCACGGGGGGAGGCGGCCGCCCTCGGCGAGCTCTACGACCGGTTCGCCTCACTCGTGCGCGGCCTCGCCCACCGCGTCGTCGGCGACGAGCACGCCGCCGACGCCGTCACCCGCGAGGTCTTCGC
The DNA here is from genome assembly GCF_041380215.1 of Streptomyces pimonensis. Taxonomy (NCBI): domain Bacteria; kingdom Bacillati; phylum Actinomycetota; class Actinomycetes; order Kitasatosporales; family Streptomycetaceae; genus Streptomyces; species Streptomyces pimonensis. The sequence goes on along the minus strand of NZ_JAHWZY010000001.1, from coordinate 122,212 downwards.
CCACGTCTGGGAACACCCAAACTCCTACGACCCCGCGCAGGAACCCCTGCGCACCTGGCTCGCCGCGCTGACCGGCCGGCTGGCCGTGCGGCGACTGCGCACCACAAAGACCGCGGCGCTCGCCCGCGGCGGCCCCGGCACCGCGGAGGACCTGGAGCGCACGGTGCGGCACGCCTCGGTGGCGGCCCGCGCCGACTACATCGTCCAGTCCATGCCGGCGCCGCTGCGGGCCGCCCTGGAGCTGGCGTACTTCCAGCGCCGGAACTACCGCCAGACCGCCGCCGACCTGGGCGTCACCGACGACGAGGCCCGCCGCCGGCTCCGCCTCGGCCTGCAGCTCCTGGCCACCGCACACGACACCGGTGCCCCGGACGCCCCGCCCGGGATCGGAGGTGCCGCGTGAGCGAGCACCCCGTCGACCACGCCGAGCCGTACGACGCACCGCAGAAGCACCACGGACCGCTCACGCTGGAGCACCACGGACCGCTCACGCTGGAGCACCACGGACCGCTCACGCTGGAGCACCACGTGCTGAAGTCGCTGCTGGGCGCCTGGGCACTGGCCGCCTGCACGCCGGCGGAGGCGGACGCCGTCGAGCAGCACCTCGGCACCTGCGGTCCCTGCGCGGACGAGGCGCTGCGGCTGCGCGCGGCGGTCGGCCTGCTCCAGCGGCCCGAGAGCCTGGACCTGGACCCCGGCCTGCGCACCCGCGTCCTGGAGTCCTGCCTGGAACGGCGCCCGCCCCGCACCCCCGTGCCGGAGTGGGCCGCCGCGTACGACGCCGAGACCGCGCGGCTGGACGCGCTGCTCCAGGACTTCGGTGACTCCGAGTGGCATGCGCCGGTGCGGCTGCGCTGGTACGAGTCCGACGAGGCGAGCAGCCGCCGCACCACCGTCGCCGGGGTCATCGCGCACCTGCTGACCGTCGACGGGCTGGTCGCGGTCGCCCTCGGCCTCGGCGACCCGCTCGGCGACGAAGCGGCCGTCCGGCCCACCCCGTGGGAGCGCACCGAGGCGTACTGGCGGGCCTCCCGCTTCCCGCCCACCCGCTCCGTGCGGGCGCCCTGGCGGAAGCAGAGCCACGACCTCGTGCGGACGGCGTCCTTCACGGACGACGGCGCCGGACGGCTGCCGGTGTCGTACGGCGACTACGAGCTGCCGCTGCACGACGCGATGCTGGAACGGGCCTTCGAGTGCTGGGTGCACGCGGAGGACATCGCCGAGGCGGTGGACTACCCGTACGACCCGCCCTCCGGGCGGTACCTGCACCGGCTCGTCGACCTGGCCGCGCGGATGCTGCCGACCGTCCTCGAGCACCGCCGGCTGCGCGGGCTGGCCTCCCCCGTGGAACGGCGCCTGGTCGCCGCCGGGGAGCCGGGACGCAGCCTGCGGCTGGAGATCGAGGGGTCCGGCGGGGGCCAGTGGCTGATCCCGCTCGACTCCCCCGCGGCGAAGGGCTCCGCGGAGCACGAGGTGGCGCACGTCGCGCTGGACGGGGCGGAGTTCTGCCGGCTGGCGGCGGGACACGTGCCGCCGCGGGAGGCCGCGGTGGGGCAGGTCGGGGACCGCGCCGTCATCAGGGACGTGCTGATGGCGGCGGCGAGCATGAGCCGGATGTAGGACGGGGTTCCGTCTCGTCGGCGGGTGCGGGTGGTCCGTGGTTGCTCGCGCCCACGCGGCAGAGCCGCATGGCGATACAGTCCCGCGCCTCTTTCGGACGGGTCCGGTGGACCCGTCCGAAAGAGGCGCGGGGAACCGCGCGAACGGCCTTCACGCACCCACGGCCGCCGACGAGACGGAGACCCCGGACCCTCAGGCGAACACCACCGTCCGCCGCCCGTTGAGCAGAATGCGGCGCTCCGCATGCCACTTCACCGCCCGCGCCAGCGCCTGGCACTCCACGTCCCGGCCGATCGCGACGAGCCCCTCGGGCGTGACGTCGTGCCCCACCCGCTCGACCTCCTGCTCGATGATCGGCCCCTCGTCGAGGTCGGCGGTGACGTAGTGCGCGGTCGCGCCGATCAGCTTCACACCCCGGGCGTGCGCCTGGTGGTACGGCTTCGCGCCCTTGAAGCTCGGCAGGAAGGAGTGGTGGATGTTGATGATCCGCCCGGAGAGCTGCTTGCACAGGTCGTCCGAGAGGACCTGCATGTAGCGGGCGAGGACGACGAGTTCGACGTCGTTCTCGCGCACGATCTCCAGCAGCCGGGCCTCGGCCTCCGGCTTGCCGTCCTTCGGCACCGGGATGTGGTGGAAGGGGATGTCGTACGAGGCCACCAGTTCGGCGAAGTCGGTGTGATTGGACACCACCCCGACGATCTCCACCGGCAGCGCTCCGGTCCGCGCGCGGAACAGCAGGTCGTTCAGGCAGTGCCCGAACCTGCTGACCATGAGCAGGACGCGCATCTTCTCGTCGGCCCGGCTGATCCGCCAGTCCATGTGGAAGGAGTCACCGATCGCCGCGAAGCTCGCCCGCAGCTTCTCCACGGTCACCGGGGCGTCCGCCGAGAAGTGGACGCGCATGAAGAACAGCCCCGTGTCGTGGTCGCCGAACTGCTGACTGTCCTCGATGTTGCAGCCGGTCATGAAGAGGTAGCTGGACACGGCGTGCACGATGCCCTGCTTGTCGGGGCAGGACAGGGTGAGGACGTACTGGTCGGCCGGGGCCGCGGCTCGGGTGGACTGCTCGCTCATGCACAGAAGGGTCCCACACGCGCGGTCACGGCCGGCCGGCCGTTCCGCTACGCGGACCGCGTCAGGATCCGCAGCACGTCGAGGGTGCTCGGAGGCGTGTCGGGGTCGTCCCCGTCGCTCGCCGCCATCCGCACGTGCGCGTCCCGCGCCGCCCGTACCGCCTCCGGCCACCCCTCGTGCTCGAGATAGGCGGCCACCGGCGCGTCCGGGCCGACCTGGTGCATGATCCGCAGGACGCGCAGCACCGCGGTGTCGACGAGCGCCGCCTCCTGGGAGTCGCGGAAGATCGTGCCGACGTACTTCTCGGCGGACCAGTTGTCCAGCCAGGTGTCCTCGACCAGCCGGTAGACGGCGTCGGTGACGTCGCCGTAGCCGTCGACCCCGGCCAGCCAGACGTCCCGCTGGAAGGCGGGATCGGAGAGCATGTGCAGCGCGGAGCGCACATTGCTGCGCCAGCGCCACCACGGCATGTCGTTGAGTGGCATGCCGCCCATGGTGGAGGAGCGGCGGCCGCGACGGGAAGAGTTCTCCGAACCTTGCACGATCGTCGATCGTACGTTTCCGCCCCGCGCCGGTGGTACCGGGCCCCGCAATTCACCCCCGCGTCACCCTCCGTTGACCAAGGGTCACTCCCGGGTTGGCCATGTGGCGGAATCGTGCGTGAGTATGACCGGCAGGCGACGCATCCGCAGCATCCCCCTCCCCCGCCTCCTCCACCGGCCCGTCAGAGCCGGCGCCCTGAGCGCGGGCGTGCTGGTGGCGTGCGCGTCGCTCGCCGCCGGGTGCGGAGTCGTCCCCGGCACCACGGGGGGCTCCGGAAACGACCCCATCACCGTGATGACGTGGGCGCCCCAGGACACCAGGGCCACCAACAAGCCCGGGATGCCCGCGTTCGCCGAGGCCTACGCCCGCTGGGTCAACTCCCAGGGAGGCATCAACGGGCGTCGACTCAACGTGCTGACCTGCAACGACAAGAACGACACCGTGACCGTCGCACGGTGCGCCCGGCGCGCGGTCCAGGAGAACGCCGTCGCGGTCGTCGGATCCTACAGCCAGCACGCCGACTCGTTCCTGCCCACCCTGGAGGGCGCCGGCATCCCGTACATCGGCGGTTACGGCATCACCACCGACGAGTTCACCAGTCCCCTGTCCTATCCCGTCAACGGCGGCCAGCCGGCGCTGCTGGCCGGTCTCGGCCGCACCCTGGCCGACAGCTGCGGGCCGGTCACCCTGATCAGGCCCGACACCATCGCGGGCGACCAGCTGCCGCCGCTGCTCGACTCGGGCCTGGAGGCGGGCGGGCACGCGCCGTCCGGGGACCAGCGGGCGCCGGAGGACGCCACCTCGTACAACAGCCAGGCGCAGCAGGCCCTGGAGCACGCCACCGCGGACACGGCCGGGCGGGGCTGTGTGGTGCCCGCCCTCGGCGACCGCACGAACACCTTCATGGACTCCTTCCGGCGGGCTCGCGCCGACTACCCCGAGGTGCACACCGCGACCGTGCTGGGCAGCGTCGACCAGACGACGATCGACGCGTCCGGCGGGGCGTCGGGGCCGTACGAGGGGTCGTTCGTCACCGGCTGGTACCCGGCGGCGGGCGACGCCCGCTGGGACCCGATGAAGAAGGTGATCAAGGAGGAGGCGTTCGGCGACAACCGGATCGACTCCGCGGACGCCGGGGTGCAGACCACCTGGATCGCCTACACCGTGTTCAAGCAGGTCGTCGAATCGCTGGGGGACGGCGAGGTGAGCGCCGACACGGTGAGAGGGGCGCTGAACAGCGGACTGAAGGTCACCACGGGCGGGCTCACGCCCGCCCTGCGGTGGAACTTCCAGGACGAGCTCGCCGCCGTCGGTTTCCCCCGCCTGGTCAACGCGAACGTGACCCTTCAGGTGGTCGAGAACGGCCGGCTGGTCGCGGCCCGCGAGGGCTTCACCGACGTGACGAAGACGCTGCGGGAAGCGGACCTGGGCTGACCCGCGGCCCCGCCCGGACGGGCGGGCGGGACCGCTCCCCGGCGGCGCCCGGTCACAACTGGGTCGGCTGGCGCTCGGTCAGGCCGTACTGCTTGGCAATCACGTTCCACAGCTCGGCGGCCTTCTGCTTCTCGGCGGTCGCGGTGCCGCTGGCCCGGTTGCCGGCCTGGGTCTGGCCGGTCGTCCGGGCCTGGCCCTTCTTGCAGCCCTTCTTGCCGGCGGTCTGGTCGGCCCAGGCGGCGTAGTGGTTGTCGGCCGACGCCGACGCCTCCCACGCCTTGGTGAGCGCGGTGGTCAGCGCCTCGTGGTCCGGCAGCTCGTCCACGGCCAGACCGGAGAGGTCGGTCACCAACCGGGTGCGCTGCCCGGCCGCCTCCCGCAGGTCCGCGGCGGCCCGGCCCAGGTCACGGCAGGCCTTCACGTCGGCGACCGCGTTGATCACGGCGGTCCGGCTGTCGCCGCTGTCGGCCAGCAGCTTGTCCAGTGCGACGGCCTGCTCACGGGCCGGGTCGGCGGACGGCGACGCGGAGGCCCCGTCGCTCGCGGGCGCGGTGGCGGACACGGTCTGGCCGTCGCCGCCGTCGTCAGCACCGCCCGGGTTGCCGAGCAGCGCGCCCGCGCCGACGCCGAGCACGGCGATGCCGATGCCGACCGCCGCGATGAGCGGCACGCGTGAGCCGGTGCGGCCACTGCCGCGTCCGCCGCTGCCGCCCCTGCCCCGGCCGCCCCGGCCGCCAGCGGAGGCGGGCCCGGTCGGGCCGTCGGCCGGGACGCGGGCCCCCCGGGCGGGCCGCCCGTGTTCCACGCGCGGGAGCTGCTGGGTGGATCCGGCCGGGCCGCCGGCGGCGTCGCTGCGGAAGAGGTTGTCGAACTCGGCCGGCGGCTGCCGGTCGCCGTCACCGGGCGGCGGGGCGCCGTAGGACTGTCCGGGGGGCTGGTCGGTGACGGGGGCGATGTACTGGGTGGCCTCGGCGTCGGGATGGCCGGTGGCCGGCAGGGGGGCCACGCCGGACGTGTTCTGCGGGGGCACGCCCCGGTATCCGCCCGCCTCGGAGCCGTGGGCGGGCATCTCGGGCGGCAGCATGCCCGGGCCCACCGGGGGCATGAGCTGCGTCGCCCCCTCGTCACCGGCGGCGGGCACCGGGGGTATGAACTGCGTCGCCCCCTCGTCACCGGCGGCGGACACCGGGGGTATGAACTGCGTCGCCCCCTCGTCACCGGCGGCGGGCACCGACGGCATGTACTGGGTGACGCCCTCCAGCCCGTCGGGCGCGACGGCCGGCGGGTACTGGGGGGCGCCGTAGCCGTTCTGGGCGGCGGCGCCGTAGCCGTTCTGAAAGGAGGCTCCGGCGGCGTACGGGGCGGCACCGCCGTGCGGAACGTTTCCCCGCGGACCGGGCGGGGTGCTCCCGCCGTATCCGGCGTCCGGCTGCGGCAGGTGCGACGGCGTGGCGTCGCTCCCGTGTCCGCCGTAGGCGTCGCCGGCTGCGTACGGGAGGTGATGACCGCCGTGGTTCGGCGCGCCCTCGGGCGGGAGCGGGCCGGGCGGATGCTGCGCGCCCCACGGGGACGGCTCCGGAGCGCCCCACCCGCCGTCGGACGGGGGCTGCCGTTCCTGGCCGGACGGCGGGGGCGGGTTCTGCTGCCCGTGGCCCCACGGCGTGCCCCAGGCCTGGCCGCCGGGCGGGGCCGACACGGGGAACCCGCCGCCGGGGCTCCGGCCGTCCGCGCCACCGGGGGCGGCCGGTCCGGTCGTCATGCCCGGCGGCATGGGTCCACCACCGTCGGAGGGCAGCACGATGCCTTCGCGCGCGGGGCGCGCCGAGGGCTCCTCGCCCTGTCCACTCTGCGTCACCGGGACTCCTACCAATGGGGGACCTTGTGGATCGTCGGCTCACGCTACCGGGTCCCCGGAGCCCGGTGCCACGCAGCACAGAACCTGACCTCCTGCCCTGTGAGCGCGGTGACAAAACCGGGTCACCGCACGCTGGTTGCTCCACTTCCCCGCTTTCACGGCCTTCACGTCACGGGCGTCACGCCGCCGTCTGGAGCTCCATCCGCGCCCCGAACTCCCGTACCGCCGACTCCTCCCGGTACGGCTCGAGGCGCTCCTGGAGGTCGTCCAGGTACTCGGAGCCCCGGTTGGACCGGATCCCGTCGAGCAGTTCCACCGCCTCCAGGCCCGTACTGCAGGCCTGTTCGATCTCCCGCTGCTGCACCTGCGCGGTGGCCAGCAGCACATGGCCGATCGCCCGCCGCCGCGCCCGCGACGCCGGATGCCCGTCCAGCGCCTGGCGGGCGTACCGCGCGGCGGCCTCCGCCTGGCCGAGGTCCCGGTGGCAGTGCGCCAACTCGTCGGCCAGATAGGCCTCGTCGAAGTGCGCGATCCACACCGGGTCGTCGCCCGAGGCCGGATCGACGGCCTCCATGGCGCTCACCGCACGCCCCGCCGCCGTCTGCGCGGCGTGCACGTCGCCCATCAGCGCGTGCCCGCGCGCCTCCGCCGCGTGGAACATCGCCTCCGCGCGGGGTGTCACGCGCCCCCGTGCGCCCTCCTGTGCCGCACGCGCCAACTGGGCGATCTCCCGCGGGTTTCCGAGCTGCGCGGCCAGGTGGCTCATGGAGGCGGCGAGCACGTACCCGCCGTATCCGCGGTCCCCGGCCGCCTGTGCCAGCCGCAGCGCCTGGATGTAGTAGCGCTGGGCGAGGCCCGGCTGCCCGGTGTCGACGGCCATGTACCCGGCGAGTTCGGTCAGCCGCGCGACCGCCGCGAACAGGTCACGCCCCACGGCCTCGCGGTACGACCCCGCCAGCAGCCCCGAGACGACGCTGTTGAGGTAGTGGACCACGACCGGGCGCACGTGCCCGCTGCCGTACTGGTGGTCCAGGTCCACCAGCGCCTGCGTCATGGACCGCACCGCCGCCACGTCGGACTGGCCCACGCGGGGCCCGGCGGAGCGCGCCACCTGCCCGTCGGGCGCGGAGATCAGCCAGTCCCGGCTGGGCTCCACCAGCGCGGAGGCGGCGACGGAGGAACCGGACAGGAAGTCCCGCCGCCCCACGTCGCTGCGCCACAGCTCGCAGACCTGCTCGATGGCCCCCAGCACCGTCGGCGAGAACTGGAGGCCGATGCCCGAGGCGAGGTTCTTGCCGTTGGCCATGCCGATCTCGTCGATCGTGACCGTGCGGCCCAGCTTGCGGCCCAGCGCCTCCGCGATGATCGCCGGCGCCCGGCCCCGCGGCTGTTGTCCGCGCAGCCAGCGGGCCACCGACGTCTTGTCGTAGCGCAGGTCGAGGCCGTGCTCGGCGCCGCACATGTTGACCCTGCGGGCCAGTCCGGCGTTGGAGCATCCGGCTTCCTGGATGAGCGCCTGCAGCCGTTCGTTCGGCTGCCGCGCGACGAGAGGCCTTGCGGCCATGGTGTACCCCCTGAGGCTGCGGTGCCCTGCCCACGCACCGAGTTGACGTGTCTTCCGCGGCCGTACGTCTCGCGTCCTGGCGAGAGGTGCGGCCGGGAGGATCAATGCCCCGCCCAAGTGCGGACAATGCAGGACATGCGAGGATTGCCGGGGTAACGGTGGTTGCCGACCCCCCTCCTGGTTACCCACCGGGGAAGCGGATCCTCCTGCGCGCCCCTGTGGATGCACCCATGCGCCCCGAACGGGGAACCGGTGCTCCTCCCCCGCGCATGCGGGCGGGCGTAACCCCTGGTGACGGCCGTAGTTGTGTTCATCGTGGAAGAGACGATCGCGGGCCTACAGATCCCGAAGCAGCGCGGGGAATCGCTGCTGGACACCGCCGTTCGCTACGCCGAGGAGCGGCACTGGGACGTGTTCCCGGGCACCTGGCTGGAGGCCGTCGAGGGGGTGCAGCGCTGCTCGTGCGGTGACGCCGCGTGCCCCGCGCCCGGCGCGCACCCGGCCCGTCCGGACTGGGCGGCCCGGGCGACCGGCAGCGCGACCGTCGCCCGTCGGCTGTGGCAGGAGCGGCCGGCCGCGTCGATCCTGCTGCCCACCGGGCGGTCGTTCGACGCGGTCTCCGTGCCGGAGACCGCGGGCTTCCTGGCGCTCGCGCGGATGGAGCGGATGAAGTCGACGCTGGGGCCGGTCACGGTGACGCCCGACCGACGGATGGAGTTCTTCGTGCTGCCGGGGGCGTCGGCGAAGGTGCCGGAACTGCTGCGCAGGCTGGGGTGGTCTTCGTCGATCGACCTGACGGTCCTCGGCGAGGGGGCGTACGTGGCCGCGCCGCCCACCCGGGTCGGGTGCCGGGGGGCCGTGCAGTGGGTCTGCCGGCCCACGGCCGCGAACCGGTGGCTGCCGGATGTGGAGGAGCTGGTCTCGCCGTTGGCCTATGCGTGCGGCAGGGATCGATAGGACGCCCGTTGTCGTGCGCGGTCACTGGTGATCGTCGTCGGGCGCAGCCGGTCGACTTCGGGGCGCAGCGGCCGGGCCCCTCCGGTCCGGAGCGGCAGGCCCCGGTGTCCGGACGTGCTGCGGTGCTTCCCGCCGGCGTCGGCGGTCGCCGCGGCGCATGCGGCGGGCGAGGGGGCGTACGGAGTCACGCCGGCGCAACTTCCTCTGGTCGCCTGGGCGTCGGCGGGACCGCTCGTCTTGCGGTCACGGTCCCTGACGCGGCTGATGACCCCGCCGGACGGTTCCGCCCTCCGGGCGGCCGGGGACACGGTGGTCCGCGACCGCACGACGGCGGGCCTGTCCCGGCTGCTGCCGGTGGGCACGGCCTGCGGCACGACCCCGGTCCTCCTCGGTCCGCGGCCGGCGGCTCCGCTGACGGCCCGCCGGCTGCCGGAGATCCTGACGGCGGTGAACAAGGGCTGAACCGGCGGTCAGCGGTCGTCCAGCGAGTCCAGGAAGGGTTCGATCGCCATGAGCCAGGCCTCCGGCTGGTCGTAGTGGACCAGGTGGCCGGCGTCGGCGACCTCCGCGTACCGGCCGTGCGGGAGGACGCGGACCATTTCCTGGGCCTCCGCGCGGCCGAGCTCGCCGTCGAGGCCGCGGACCACCAGGGCGGGGCAGCGCACCTGGGCCAGTTCCTCCCAGTGCGCGTCGAGCACCCAGCTCTCGCGGGAGCGGAGCATCTGGTCCGGGTCGAACACCGGACGCCAGCCGTCCGGCGACTCGGCCATCGTCTCGGCGTAGAAGGCGCCGCGGGCCGGGTTGGGCCGCTCCACCCAGGGATCGTCCTCGCCGAACCACTTGCGCACGTCGGCGAGCGTGGCGAACGGGACCGGCCAGGTCGTGAACCACTCCGCCCACTCGCGCTGCGAGGCGGCCCCGAGGGCGGAGGCCCGCATGTCGCAGATGACCAGCCCGCGCACCAGGTCGGGGCGTTTGGCGGCGAGCTGCCAGGCGGTCAGCGCGCCCATCGCGTGGCCGACCAGGACGGCGGGGCCGAGACCGAGCTGCTCCAGGACGGCCTCGGCGTCGTCGACATAGGCGTCACGGGTGAAGGAGGCCTGCGGGGGCTTGTCGCTGCGGCCGTGGCCGCGCTGGTCGAGGGCGACCGCGCGGTACCGCCCGGAGAGCCGACGGGCGGTGGCCGTCCAGTGCGAGGCGCGGCCCATCAGGCCGTGCAGCAACAGCACGCCCGGCGCGGTCCGCGCGGTGCTCTCCGCCGGGTCGGTCCCGTCCTTGGGCGGGTCGCCGAACTCCCAGGCGGCGAGCCGTACGCCGTCCGCCCCGGTCACGTCGATGCGTCGCGCCATGGTCCTGGCACCCCCAAGCTCGCTGCCTGCCCGTTGCCTGCCGTGCTGGCCCTGCCCGTTGCCGTGCGTCCGCAGATTATCGAATGCGCATTCGAGAATGGCCTTTTGCCCGGCAACACCCCTCGTTCGAGTGACACCCTGCGGGGATTGATCGCCGTGCCCCGGGGGAGATCTTCAGCGGGGGGCGGACCGCTCGGGGAAAACGGTCCGAGGGGAATGACCCTGAGAGCTCGGGGCTCCGGGTCAGCACAGGGGAGGACAGGCCCCGGCGCCGTGCGGCGCCGGGGCTCCTCACGTGGTCACGGCACATCGTCCCGCCCCTCCCCGCCGGGGTGACATCGCTGTCCACCCCGGCCAGAGCCGCTCAGGTCCTACGCCTCACGCGACAGACTCGCACGCGCATCCGGCGGGCGCTGCGATTCCGCCCAGTGGGTCTCGGCTTCGGCCCGTTCGCACCGCCGGACCCGCACCGCTCGCCCGCCGGACCCGCACCGCTCGCCCGCCGGACCCGCACCGCTCGCCCGCCGGTCTCCCGTCCCCGTCGCCCCGGCCGGTCAGGGCTTGGCGACGAACACGTGCGAGGCCACCTCCGACTCCAGCTCGGCCGCCTCGCCGCTGCTGCCCACCAGCACCCCGCCCGCCGACTCCGTCACGCTGACCACCGAACCGGGCTGCACGCCCGCCCGGCGCAGCGTGTACATCAGCTGGGCGTCCGTCTGGATCGGCTCGCCGATCCGGCGCACCACGACCGTCTTGCCCTCGGCGCCCGGATCGAGGTCGGCCAGGGACACCATGCCCTCGTCCAGGAACGGGTCGGCCCCGTCCTTCTCGCCCAGCTCCTCCAGACCGGGGATCGGGTTGCCGTACGGCGACTCGGTGGGGTGCCGCAGCAGCTCCAGCACGCGGCGCTCGACGGCCTCGCTCATCACGTGCTCCCAGCGGCAGGCCTCGGCGTGGACCTGCTCCCACTCCAGGCCGATCACGTCGACCAGGAGACACTCGGCGAGGCGGTGCTTGCGCATCACGCGCGTGGCCAGCCGGCGTCCTTCGTCGGTGAGCTCCAGGTGCCGGTCGGGGGCGACGGACACCAGACCGTCGCGCTCCATCCGCGCCACCGTCTGGCTGACCGTCGGACCACTCTGGTCGAGCCGCTCGGCGATCCGGGCGCGCATGGGGACCACACCTTCCTCCTCCAGCTCGAGGATGGTGCGGAGATACATCTCCGTGGTGTCGATCAGTCCGGACATACATGCCCCTTGATGAGATCTGTGGATGGCTCTGCCGGAGGCTGGACGGCTCACCGGCGCGTGCGCTGGCCCAGGAGTCAATTCTGACGCATACGACCGACAACCGGGCCGCGCGGTGAGAACGAGGGACCGCACCGGGGGGAAACCCCACCGTCGGGCGCCGTGTTGACACGGCACTGGTCCAGACCGCACGGTGATCCGCAACACTCCTGCCCGAAGGGATGCCGCATGAGCGACCGCACGCCGGCCGGCCGGTTCCTCGACGCCGCGATCGACCTGCTGCAGCGGATCCGCGACGAGGAGGCCGAGTCCGTCGCGGCGGCGGGCGCGCTGCTCGCCGACACGGTCGCGGACGGCGGCCGGCTCTTCGCCTTCGGGGCGGGACACTCGTCGCTCGCGGCGCAGGACCTCGTCTACCGGGCCGGTGGACTCGCCCTGATGAACCTGCTCGCCGTGCCGGGGGCCGTCGGCGTCGACGTGGTGCCGGCCACGCTGGGCTCCGCCCTGGAACGCGTCGACGGGCTCGCGGGCGCCGTGCTCGCGTCCTCGCCCCTGCGCGCGGGCGACGCCCTGATCGTCGTCTCCCTGTCCGGGCGCAACGCGCTGCCCGTGGAGATGGCCGTGGAGGCCCGGGAGCGGGGCGTGAAGGTGATCGGCGTGACGTCGGTGGCGTACGCGGCGCGGACGACGTCCCGGCACTCCTCCGGGACGTTCCTGAAGGACCACTGCGATCTCGTCCTGGACTCCGGGATCGCGGTCGGTGACGCGGAGCTCACCCTCGACGACGTGCCCGCGCCCTTCGCCCCCGCGTCGACGGTGGTCACCACGGCGCTCCTCCAGGCCGTCATGGCCACCGCGGCGGCGTCGCTCGCCGATCGCGGCATCGAGCCGCCGCTGCTGCGCTCGGGCAACGTGGACGGCGGCCACGAATGGAACGCGCGCGTCTTCGACGAGTACGCCGACCGCATCTTCTACCGCCGCTGACGCGGAACGACGGCCTCTCGCCCCGCCCCCTTCCCGTCCCCGGGGCTGCGCGCCGGCCCCCCTTCGGCCCTGGACGGGCCTCGCCCCCCGGACTCCCCCGGACGGACCGACCTCCAGCCCTCCGGCGTTCGGGGAGCGGGGTCCGGGGCGGAGCTCAAGGCCTGGACGGGAAGGGGCGGCGGGGGCGGGGAAACGGGTGTCAGCGGTCGTCGTCGAGGAGGGCCGCCAGGTCCAGGGACGTGGCGATGCGAACCGCCACGTCCTCCGCGTACATCGCGTCGGAGCGTTCGAACGCGCTGCGCCCCGCCCCCCGCAGAAACGTCACGGCACCCAGCGTGCGCCCCCGGCTCCGCAGCACCGCGCACAGGGCGTGCACCGCGTCCGGCGGCCACTGCCGGGACAGCGCCCACACCCGCGCCTCCTCGGCGCCCAGGGAACCGGCGCCGGCCCGCACCGTCCCGGCCCGCTCCACGCACTGCACCGTCGGGTGCCCCTCGCCGTACCGCACCGGCAGCCCCGCCCACCCCGTGAACCGGCTCGGTCCCGGCGCCCCGGACGGCGTGGCGGCGACCCGTACCAGCCTCACCCGGTCGGCGTCCTGGCCACCGTCGGCCACCCGGTCGATCAGCGCGTGGTCGGCGAACCCGGCCAGCGCGAAGTCCAGGTGGACCGTCGCCGCCTCCGCCGGGTCCTCGCACTCCGCCGCCGCGTGCGCCGCGCGGTGCAGCTGCTGCGCGCGGAACCGCAGCAGGGATGCCTCCTGCTCACCCTGCCGGGACTCGGTCACGTCCTGGAACAGCCAGCCGACGCCCAGCGGGACCGGTTCCTCCGCGAGCGGTGACGCCAGCCGCACGAACCCGCTCCGCCAGCACCGCCGCCGCTCGCCCTCCGGCGTGCGCACGCTCACCCACAGCTCGGCCGGCGCGGGCGGCGCACCCTCCGCGAGCACATGGGCGAGCGCGCTCTCCAGCTCCTCCGCGCCCTGCGCCAGCAGCTCGCCCAGCGGCCGCCCCAGGACGGACGTCCGCCCCGCCCCCAGCGCCCGCGCGGCGTGCGCGTTCACCACCGCGGGCCGCAGATCGGCGTCGACCAGGACGACACCCCAGCTCGCGTCCTCCAGCAGCGCCTCGCTCAGCGCGATCGACCGCTCCAGGTCGATCTGCGCGTGCACCTCGCTGAACGCGCAGTACACGCCCGCCGGCTTTCCGTCCGGCCCGCGCACCGCCGCGGACTGCGTCCGCACCAGCACCCGGCCGCCGTCCTTCGTCAGCAGCGCGAACTCGTCGACCTGCCGGCCCGGCGCGTCCCTGGCCGACATCAGCCGCGCCTCGACCTCCTCGGCGTCCGCGCTGCGCACGGCCCACCCGGCGAACCCGGCCCGGCCCACCGCCTCGGCGGCGGTCCAGCCGAGGATCCGCTCCGCCTCGCGGTTCCAGTGCGTGACCGTCCCGTCCGCGTCGAAGGCGCACAGGGCGGCGTCCATGCCGTCGAGCAGCGCGGCGAGGAGGTCGGAGCCGTCCGGCCCCTGCCGCGCGGGCTCGGGCTCGTCCGGCCCCAGCTCGTCGGTGGTCCCACTACGCCGGGAAGCACTCACCTGGACCCCCTGTCAGGCTGCGTCCGCACGTACGGCACGACGGTTCACCCACTTGCAATCATTCAACTCGAACGTGACGCAGCGCACACCGGGTTCCCGCAAGATGGGGGGAATCGTCGTGCGGCTCCGTCCGATCCGCCCGCCCGCCAGGGGAAAGGCATCCGTCGCCACGTCAGCCACAGCTCGCTCTCCCGGCGGGACGCACCGCTCGACCTCGCCGAAGCCCCGCGCGCGAGCGAACCGGACGCCGTCCTCGCCGGCGGCCGGGACCACGGTCCCGACGGCCCCGGCGCCCGCCGCGCGTGTGACCGGTCCCCGACGCGCGGAACGCCGTCCCACGCCCTTGCGCCGGTGCTCGGACAGCACCCGCGCGACGACCGTCACCACGGCGTCGTCCCCCCGCGGGGGCCGCACCGTCGAGCAGTCGACCAGCACCTCGCCGGCGTACGCGTTCTCCGGCCGGTACCCGCACGCGACGCGCTCCCGCACCTCGTCGGACGTCGTCGCGGCGGGCGGCACGATCACGTCGTGGACGTGCCGCCCCTGCTGCGGCACGGCGTCGCCGTCCACGGCTTCGACACGAAGATCACCCATCCGGCAAGCCAACCGCTCCCTCGCGCGGAGGTCAACGAAAAAAGTGGTTGATATGACGGCAAGCGCTTCTTAGGGTGGCGGTACTTCGGAAAGGAGGTGGTTCGGCAGATGTATGAGAACCGGACGGAAGAGGTGGCTGCGGGCTAGTGGCCCGCCGTCGTACTCGGTTCGGCGCCGGACCGGCGTGTGCGAGACACACGCAACCGGCCCAATCCAACGCAGTCACCCGACCCGCGAGTCGCCGGTAACGTCCGGCCGGCTCCTCCTCAGGGAGGAACCAGACTCGCGGGTCGTCTGCTTCTCCGGGGCCCGCTCAGTGGGCGGTGTCCGCGTACCCCTCGATCTCGCGCGGGTCGCGCGCGCCCGGACCGACGTAGCGGGCCGAGGGCCGGACCAGACGGCCGGTGCGCTTCTGCTCCAGGATGTGCGCCGACCAGCCCGCCGTACGGGCGCAGGTGAACATCGACGTGAACATGTGCGCCGGGACCTCGGCGAAGTCCAGCACGATGGCCGCCCAGAACTCCACGTTGGTGGCCAGCACCCGGTCGGGGCGGCGGGCGTGCAGTTCGGCCAGGGCCGCCTTCTCCAGGGCCTCGGCGACCTCGAAGCGCGGGGCGCCGAGTTCGCGGGCGGTGCGGCGCAGGACGCGGGCGCGGGGGTCCTCCGCGCGGTAGACGCGGTGGCCGAAGCCCATGAGCCGCTCGCCCTTGTCGAGGGCCTGCCTGACGTACGCCTCGGCGTCCCCGGTGCGCTCGATCTCCTCGATCATGCCCAGCACGCGCGAGGGGGCGCCGCCGTGCAGCGGGCCGGACATGGCGCCGACGGCGCCCGAGAGGGCCGCCGCGACGTCCGCGCCGGTCGAGGCGATGACCCGCGCGGTGAACGTGGAGGCGTTCATGCCGTGCTCGGCGGCCGACGTCCAGTACGCGTCGACGGCCGCGACGTGCTTGGGGTCGGGCTCACCGCGCCAGCGGATCATGAAGCGTTCGACGACGGACTCGGCCTTGTCTATCTCGCGCTGCGGCACCATGGGCAGGCCCTGGCCGCGCGCGGACTGGGCGACGTAGGACAGGGCCATGACGGCGGCGCGGGCGAGGTCGTCGCGGGCCTGCTCGGCATCGATGTCGAGGAGCGGTTTCAGGCCCCACACGGGTGCCAGCATGGCCAGCGCGGACTGCACGTCGACGCGGATGTCGCCGGAGTGCACGGGGATCGGGAACGGTTCGGCGGGCGGCAGTCCGGGGTTGAACGCCCCGTCGACGAGCAGCCCCCAGACGTTGCCGAAGGAGACGTGCCCGACCAGATCCTCGATGTCGACGCCCCGGTACCGCAGGGCGCCGCCCTCCTTGTCCGGTTCGGCGATCTCCGTCTCGAACGCGACGACTCCTTCGAGTCCGGGTACGAAGTCGGACATCTGGCGGCTCCTTGTGAGGTGGTGGCAGATGGCGGGGTGGGGTGGGACGACCGCGGGTCGGCGGAAGCGAAGGCGCGTCTCGGGTGGATCCGCGGTCCGTTCGAACGGACTCGCGGTCCGGGGCGTCACCCCTGTGATGCCCGGCTGACGGTCACCCAACCGGATCAGTGGCAGCACGATATCCCCGAGTGCCGTCTTTGGGGAGGGTCCGCGGCACTCAGTGCCACCACGTGGCGAAGGGCACCGCCCTCCCGAGGGCCTCGCTCATGCGGCAGGATGACGGCGTGACCGAACGAGACGCCGTCCCCTTCGATCTCGCCTCGATGCGCAAGCAGTACCGGACCGAGGGGCTCTCCGAGACCGACCTGGCCGCCACCCCCGTCGAACAGTTCGCGCGCTGGTTCGGACAGGCCGCGACGGACGGCGGGCTGTTCGAGCCGAACGCCGTGATCGTCTCGACGGCGGACGCGGAGGGCCGGCCCAGCTCGCGCACGGTGCTGCTGAAGCACTTCGACGACGACGGGTTCGTCTTCTACACGAACTACGGCTCCCGCAAGGGCCGTGACCTGGCCGAGAACCCGCACGTCTCGCTGCTGTTCCCCTGGCATCCGATGGCCCGGCAGGTCATCGTCACCGGCACCGCGCGCCGTACCGGCCGCGACGAGACGGCCGCCTACTTCCGCACCCGCCCGCACGGCTCCCAGCTGGGCGCGTGGGCCAGCGGCCAGTCCTCGGTGATCGCCGGCCGCGCCGAGCTCGACGCGGCCTACGCCGGCCTGGCGGCCCGCTACCCGGAGCACGAGCAGGTACCGGTACCGCCCCACTGGGGCGGCTTCCGGGTGGTCCCGGAGGCGGTGGAGTTCTGGCAGGGCCGGGAGAACCGCCTCCACGACCGCCTGCGGTACGTCGCGGAGGCGGGCGGGGGCTGGCGGGTGGAGAGGCTGAGCCCGTGAGGGGGCGGAAGTCACGCGCGGGGGACGAGGAGCCGGCGCTGTCGCCGGCCGAGGCGGCGGCCGAGGCCCGTGCCCTCGCCGCGCGCGGCGAGGGCACGATCACCTGGAACCGGTCGCCCACGGGTCAGTCCAACGCCCCGTCCAGCAGCTCCGCCCACTGCGCCACGACCCGCTCCCGGCGGGCCCCGTCGTCGGTGAGGAGGTTGGCGAGGCCCAGGCCGCGGGCCATGTCGAGGAGGCCCTGGACGGTTTCGCGGACGCCGGGGCGGGACTCGTCGGCGCCGAGGAGTTCGACGGCGATGCGGTGGGACTCGCGGCCGACGCGCAGCTCCAGCTCGGTCACGCGCGGGCGCAGCTGTTCCTCGTTGGAGGCGGCGACCCACAGGTGGAGCGCCGCGCGGAAGACGGGGCCGGTGTAGAGGCCGACCAGCGCCGCGACCACCGCGCGGCGGTCGCCGGCCGCGGCGCCCTCCGGGAAGAGGGCGCGCAGGGCGGTGGAGCGTTCCTCGGCGACGTACTCGACGGCGGCCGTGAAGAGGTCCTCGCGGGTCGGGAAGTGGTGCTGGGCCGCCCCCCGGGAGACGCCCGCGCGTTCGGCGACGACGGAGACCGTGGAGCCCGCCCAGCCGTGTTCCGCGAGGCAGGCCACGGCGGCTTCCAGGAGCCGCTGCCGGGTGGCCCGGCTGCGGTCCTGCTTGGGGACTCGTTCCGCACGGTCGGCCGTGCTCACACCACCCATTCCGGATCCCGTCGTTCGAGGAAGGCCGTCATCCCCTCGCGCGCGTGGGCGGAGGCGAAGAGGCGCGCCGAGAGCGCGGCCAGGCCGGCCGCGTCCCGGTCGAAGGTCTCCAGCACCCTAGCCGTGAGCAGCCGTTTCGTCTCGGCCAGGGCTTCGGGGGCGGATCTGCGCAGCCCGTCGAGGATCGGCGCGAGGACCTCGTCCACGTCGTCGCCGGCGGCGGTGAGCAGACCGATGCGGGCGGCCTCGGCCGTGTCGAGGCGTTCGCCGGTGAGGCAGTAGCGGGCCAGGGCGCGCGGATCGGTGCGGGGCAGCAGCGGCAGCGAGATCACGGCGGGCGCGACCCCGATGCGGACCTCGGTGAAGGCGAACGTCGCCGCGCGGGAGGCGACGGCGACGTCACAGGCGGCGAGCAGGCCCAGACCGCCCGCGCGGACGTGCCCGGCGACCCGCGCGACGACCGGTTTCGGCACCTCCACGATCTGCCGCAGCAGCCCCGCCAGCGCCTCGGGCGCGGGCGGGTCCCGCAGGTCCGCGCCCGTGCTGAAGGTGTCGCCGGTGTGGGTGAGGACCACCGCGCGGACACCGGTGTCCTCGCCCGCGGCGCCCAGCGCGTCGGCCAGTTCGCCGACGAGGGCGGCGGACAGTGCGTTGCGGCGCCGCGGGGCGTCGAGGGAGAGCGTCTCGACGCCCCGTGCGCGGGTGCGGCCGATCAGGGTCACGAGGGCTCCTCGTGCGCCGCGCGGAGCCCACGGCGCAGGACCTTCGGGGAACGGTGTCCGGGCGTGCTGTCGCAGACGGGGTCCTCCCCGGTCCCGCCGGCCGGCCCGGCGGCCCTCCGCGCGGTGTCCGGCACCGGTGAGACGGTGACGGTCCAGCGGGCCGCGCAGTCCTCCAGCTGCCTGCCGGCCTCCTCGGCGGTGTCCGGGGGGTGCACGGTGGTGACGGAGGCGCCCGCGCGGGTGGCCGCGTGGAACGCGAGGGGGAGGGCGGCCGTGTCGGGGCTGTGCGGGGCGGGCACGTCCCCCGTGCGCACGCCCGGCCCGGCGAGGGCGGCGGCGACCCGCCGGTGGAGGCGGTCCACCTGCTCGTGGGTGAGGGTGGCGCCGTCGATCGGCGTCGGGGTGCCCCCGGGCTCGACGGCCCGGGCGAGCACCGCCTCGTGGAGGGGGGGTTCCACGGGCGGAACGTCTGCGTACTCGCTTCGGAACACGGTTCCTCCAGGACGGCCGGGAGGGCCTAGTACGACTTGGGGAGGCCCAGGGTCTGGTGGGAGACGTAGTTGAGAATCATCTCCCGGCTCACCGGGGCGATACGGGACACGCGCGCGGCGGTTATCAGCGGGGCGAGCCCGAACTCGCGCGTGAGGCCGTTCCCGCCGAGGGTGTGCACGGCCTGGTCGACGGTCTTCGCACAGGCCTCCGCCGCCGCGTACTTGGCCATGTTGGCGGCCTCGCCGGCGCCGGTGTCGTCACCGGTGTCGTAGAGGTGGGCGGCCTTCTGCGTCATGAGGCGGGCCAGTTCCAGGTCGATGTGCGCCCGGGCGAGGGGGTGGGCGATCGCCTGGTGGGACCCGATGGGGGCGCTCCACACCGTGCGCTCACGCGCGTACTCGACGGCGCGGGCGAGCGCGTAGCGGCCCATGCCGATCGCGAACGCGGCCGTCATGACGCGCTCGGGGTTGAGACCGGCGAAGAGCTGGAGCAGGCCCGCGTCCTCGTCGCCCACGAGGGCGTCGGCGGGCAGCCGTACGTCGTCGAAGGAGAGTTCGAACTGCTTCTCGACGGAGTTGAGTTCCATGTCGATGGGGCGCCGCCGGAAGCCCTCGGCGTCACGCGGGACGATGAACAGGCAGGGCTTGAGCCTGCCCGTGCGGGCGTCCGCGGTGCGGCCCACGACGAGGGTGGCGTCGGCGATGTCGACGCCGGAGACGAACACCTTGCGGCCGGTGAGGAGCCAGCCGGCGCCGTCGCGGCGTGCCGTCGTGGTGATGCGGTGGCTGTTGGAGCCGGCGTCGGGTTCGGTGATGCCGAAGGCCATCAGCCGGCTGCCGTCGGCCAGGGCGGGCAGCCACTGCCGTTTCTGGGCCTCGGTGCCGAAGCGGGAGATGACGGTGCCGCAGATCGCCGGGGAGACGATCATCATCAGCAGGGGGTTGCCGGCGGCTCCCATCTCCTCCAGGACGAGGGAGAGTTCGGCGATGCCGCCGCCACCGCCGCCGTACGCCTCCGGCAGGTTGACGCCGATGTAGCCGAGTTTGGCGGCGTCCTGCCAGAACTGCCTGTTGTCGGTGCCGGGGGCGCGGGGGTGGTTCCTCGCGAACGAGGCGACGGCTTCGCGGAGGGCCTTGTGCTCCTCCGGTTCGATCACGGACATGAGCGCTCCTGGGGGGGAAGGGATTCGCGTCGTGTGGCGGGTGCGGGTCTTCTCGGGCCGGTCGCGCCCACGCGGTGGAACCGCATGCCGGTGCGGTCCCGCGCTTCTAGGGGGTTTCGTCCACGACCGCCAGGAGGGCGCCGACCTCCACCTGCTGTCCCGGGACCGCGTGCAGGGCGCTCACAGTGCCTCTCACCGGGGCGGTGATCCCGTGCCGCATCTTCATGGCCTCCAGCCACAGCAGGGGCTGCCCGGCCTCCACCGCGGCCCCCTCGGTCACGCCCTCCGCGACGCGGACGACCGTGCCCGGCAGGGGGGCGAGGAGGGAACCGGGGGCGTGCCGGTCGGTGGGGTCGGGGAAGCGGGGCAGGGCGGTGAGGGCGGTGGCGCCCACGTACACGCGGTCGCCGTAGCGGCTGACCTCGTAGCGGCGCCGTACGCCGTCCACGTCGAGGATCACGAGACCGGCGTCGACGTGCACGACCTGCACCCCGTCGGCCGCCAAACCCTCGCGCGTGTGCCGGTAGCGGACCTCGTGTTCCTCGCCCGCCATCGCGTACCGCTTGGCCTGCGGCTGTGAGGGCACGTTGCGCCAGCCTCCGAAGCGGGAGCGGCCGTGGGCGTCGGCGAGGGCGGCCGCGAGCGGGGCGTGCGGATCGGGGGCCGGTTCGGTGAGGTCGGGCAGGTGGCGGTCGTAGAAGCCGGTGTCCATACGGGCTTGCGTGAACTCCTCGTGCCGCAGGGAGCGCACGAGGAGGTCCCGGTTGGTGACGGGCCCGTGGATCACCGCGCGGTCGAGGGCGGAGGCCAGCTTGCGGACCGCCTCCGCGCGGGTGGGGGCGTGGGCGACGACCTTGGCGAGCAGGGGGTCGTAGTGGACTCCGACGGCGTCGCCGTCCGTGTAGCCGGTGTCCAGGCGCACGGTGCCGGGGACGGCGAGGCGGTGCAGACGGCCGGTCTGCGGCGCCCACCCCCGGGACGGGTCCTCGGCGTAGAGGCGGGCCTCGACGGCGTGTCCCCGCGCGCGTGGCGGGTCGTCGGCCAGGGCGTGGCCCTCGGCGACGCGGATCTGCTCGGCGACGAGATCGACACCGAACACCGCCTCCGTCACCGGGTGTTCCACCTGGAGGCGGGTGTTCATCTCCAGGAAGTGCACCCGCTCCCCCGCGACGAGGAACTCGACGGTTCCGGCGCCGACGTAGGCGACGGCACGCGCGGCGCGTACGGCGAGGGCGTGCAGTTCCCCGGTGAGCCGCGCGGGCAGTCCGGGCGCCGGGGCCTCCTCGATCACCTTCTGGTGCCGTCGCTGGAGGGAGCAGTCGCGGGTGCCGAGCACCCACACCGTGCCGTGGGTGTCGGCGAGCACCTGCACCTCGACGTGCCGTCCGCCCGCGTCACCGCCGAGGTACCGCTCGACGAACACCTCGCCGTCCCCGAAGGCGCTCAGGGCCTCCGCACGGGCGGCGTCCCGTTCGCCGTCCAGGTCCGCGAGCCGCCGTACGACGCGCATCCCGCGCCCGCCGCCGCCCGCCGCCGCCTTCACCAGCACGGGCAGA
The DNA here is from genome assembly GCF_041380215.1 of Streptomyces pimonensis. Lineage (NCBI taxonomy): Bacteria > Bacillati > Actinomycetota > Actinomycetes > Kitasatosporales > Streptomycetaceae > Streptomyces > Streptomyces pimonensis. Next base: position 100,359 of record NZ_JAHWZY010000001.1, on the reverse strand, counting down.
TCGGCCTCGGTGACGTCCCGCAGGGGCTCGACGCCCATCAGCTCCTTGGCGCGCGTCTTGGACGCCATCACCTCGATCGCCTCCGGGGACGGACCGATCCAGACCAGGCCGGCGTCCCGCACGGCCCGCGCGAAGCCGGCGTTCTCGGAGAGGAAGCCGTAGCCGGGGTGCACGGCGTCCGCGCCGGCCGCGAGGGCGGCCTTCACGATCAGGTCGCCGCGCAGGTAGGTGTCGGCGGGCGCCGCCCCCGGCAGTCGTACCGCCGTGTCCGCCACGCGTGTGTGGAGGGCTTCCCCGTCGGCGTCCGAGTGCACGGCGACCGTTCGGATTCCCAGCTCACGGCAGGTGCGGACGATGCGGCAGGCGATCTCGCCCCGGTTCGCGACAAGTACGGAAGCAATCATGACCCCTCACATCCGGAAGACGCCGAAGCCGCCGCGCACGCCCTCGTAGGGGGCGGTGTGGACGGCCGACAGGCACAGGCCGAGGACGGTGCGGGTGTCGCGCGGGTCGATGACGCCGTCGTCGTACAGCCGGCCCGACAGGAACATCGGCAGCGACTCGGACTCGATCCGCTGCTCCACCATGGCGCGCAGCGCCGCGTCCGCCTCGTCGTCGTACGGCCGTCCCTTCGCCGCCGCCGACTGCCGCGCGACGACGGACAGCACGCCGGCGAGCTGCTGCGGTCCCATGACGGCGGACTTGGCGCTGGGCCAGGCGAACAGGAAGCGCGGGTCGTAGGCGCGACCGCACATGCCGTAGTGCCCGGCGCCGTAGGAGGCCCCCATGAGGACGGACAGGTGGGGGACGCGGGAGTTGCTGACCGCGTTGATCATCATCGCGCCGTGCTTGATGATGCCGCCCTGCTCGTACTCCTTGCCGACCATGTAGCCGGTGGTGTTGTGCAGGAAGAGCAGCGGGACGTCGCGCTGGTTGGCGAGCTGGATGAACTGGGCGGCCTTCTGGGCCTCCTCGCTGAAGAGGACCCCCCGGGCGTTGGCGAGGATGCCGACGGGATAGCCGTGCAGGGCGGCCCAGCCGGTGGTGAGGCTGGTGCCGTAGAGCGGTTTGAACTCGTCGAAGTCGGAGGAGTCGACGATCCGCGCGATCACCTCGCGCGGGTCGAAGGGGGTCCTGAGGTCCCCGGGGACGATGCCGAGGAGTTCGTCCTCGTCGTACCGGGGCGGTGCGGCCGGTCCCGGGTCGGCGTACGCCTTGCGGTGGTTGAGGCGGGCGACGACCCGGCGGGCCCGGCGGACCGCGTCCGGTTCGTCGACGGCGAAGTGGTCGGCGAGGCCGGACACGCGGGCGTGCATCTCGGCGCCGCCCAGGGACTCGTCGTCGCTCTCCTCCCCGGTGGCCATCTTCACCAGCGGCGGGCCGCCGAGGAACACCTTCGCCCGCCCCTTGACCATGATCACGTGGTCGGACAGGCCGGGGACGTACGCGCCCCCGGCGGTGGAGCTGCCGAAGACGACGGCGACGGTGGGGATGCCGGCCGCCGACAGCCGGGTCAGGTCCCGGAAGATCGCGCCGCCGGGGATGAAGATCTCCTTCTGGGAGGGCAGGTCGGCGCCGCCCGACTCGACCAGGCTGATCACGGGCAGCCGGTTGGCGAGCGCGATGTCGTTGGCGCGCAGGGCCTTCCTCAGCGACCAGGGGTTGCTCGCGCCGCCGCGCACGGTCGGGTCGTTGGCGGTGATCAGGCACTCCACGCCCTCGACGACACCGATGCCGGTGACGAGCGAGGCGCCGACGGTGTGGTCGCTTCCCCAGGCCGCCAGCGGGGACAGCTCCAGGAAGGGCGTGTCCGGGTCGAGGAGCAGCTCGATGCGCTCGCGGGCGAGCAGCCTGCCGCGTGTGCGGTGCCGTTCGACGTACGTGTCGCCGCCGCCCGCGAGGGCCCTGGCGTGCTCGGCGTCGAGCTCGGCCAGCTTGGCGAGCATGGCGTCACGGTGCGCCCGGTACTCCGGACCGGCCGTGTCCAGGGCGGATGCGAGGACCGTCACAGGAGGACCTCCGGGATCTCGAGGTGCCGGGAGCGCAGCCATTCGCCGAGCGCCTTGGCCTGCGGATCGAAACGGGCCCGCGCGGCGACGCCCTCGCCGAGGATGCCTTCGACGAGGAAGTTCAGGGCGCGCAGGCGGGGCAGGACGTGCCGGGTGACGGGCAGATCGGCGGCCTCGGGGATCAGCTCCCGGAACCGCTCGACGGTCAGTTCGTGCGCCAGCCACCGCCAGGCGTCGTCGGAGCGGACCCAGACGCCGACGTTGGCGTTCCCGCCCTTGTCGCCGCTGCGGGCGCCGGCCAGCAGCCCGAGGGGGGCGCGTCTCACGGGTCCCGCGGGCAGCGGTTCGGGAAGCGCGGGTTCCGGTACGTCGCCGGGTACGGCGGTGTCGTCGGCCGGTGGCACGGGGACACGGCGTCCGTCGTGGAGGACGGCCACATGGCCGACGTCACCATGGGGGACGTACATGTCCTCGAAGACGCCATAGGGGGAGCCCTTCCCCGGTGGTGCCATGACATGGAACCCGGGACAGCTGGCCAGCGCCAGCTCGACGGCGGCCCCGCTCAGCGCCCGCCCGACCGCTTCCTGAGCGGGATCCCGTACGACGAGCCGCAGCAGCGCGCTCGCGGTCTCCTCGGTGCCGGCATCGGACCGGTCGGTGCGCACCAGCTCCCAGCGCACCTCGGCGGGAGGGGACGTGGCGAGCGCGTCGGACATCTGCTCCCGTACGAGGGCCGCCTTGGCCTCGATGTCGAGGCCGGTGAGCACGAACACGACCTCGTTGCGGAAGCCGCCGAGCCGGTTGATCCCGACCTTGAGCGTGGGTGGAGGTGCTTCTCCCCGGACGCCTTCGACGCGCACCCGGTCGGGCCCGTCCTGGGCGAGCCGTACGGTGTCCAGTCGCGCGGTGACGTCCGGCCCTGCGTACCGGGCGCCGCCGGTCTCGTACAGCAGCTGCGCGGTGACCGTACCGACGTCGACGAAGCCGCCGGTGCCGGGGTGCTTGGTGATCACGCCGCTGCCGTCGGCGTGGAGCTCGACGAGCGGGAATCCGGGCCGCCGCAGTTCGCCGGGGCGGCGCTCGGCGAAGAAGGCGTAGTTCCCGCCGGTGGCCTGCGCCCCGCACTCCAGCACGTGCCCGGCGACGACGGCCCCCGCGAGCCGGTCGTGGTCCCCCGCCGTCCAGCCGAAGTGGGCGGCGGCCGGCCCGGTGACCAGGGCCGCGTCGGTGACCCGCCCGGTGACGACCACGTCGGCGCCCGCGCGCAGGCACTCCGCGATCCCGAAGCCGCCGAGGTAGGCGTGCGCGGCCAGCGCTCCCGGGTGGGCGGCGGTGCGGTCGTCGCCCTCGACGTGGGCGACCCGTACGGGGAGGCCGAGCCGGCCGGCCAGCGTGCGTACGGCGTCGGCGAGTCCGGCGGGGTTGAGTCCGCCCGCGTTGGCGACGATCTTCACGCCCCGCTCGTGGGCGAGGCCGAGGCACTCCTCCAGCTGCCGCAGGAAGGTGCGGGCGTATCCGGCGGAGGGGTCCTTCAGCCGGTCGCGGGCGAGGACGAGCATGGTCAGTTCGGCGAGGTAGTCGCCGGTGAGGACATCGACCTCGCCGCCGGTGAGCATCTCGCGGAGGGCGTCGAATCGGTCGCCGTAGAAGCCGGAGAAGTTGCCGATGCGCAGGGGCGTCGCCGTCGTCGTCACCGCGCGGTGTCCCCCTTCGGCTCCCGCCCGCCGCCGGGCGGGCCGGCGAAGGCCTGGGCGACGTCCAGCCAGCAGTCGGCGTCGGGGCCGTCGGCGGTGAGGGCGAGGTCGGCTCGGTGGGCGCGCCGGGTGACCAGGAGGCAGAAGTCGAGCGCGGGCCCGGTGACACGCTGGGGGGCGTCCTCGGGGCCGTAGGCCCACAGCTCACCGCCCGGTCCGTCGAGTTCGACGCGGAAGGGACCGGTCGGCGGGGTGAGTCCATGCACGCCGTAGGCGAAGTCCCGGGTGCGCACCCCGAGCCACGCCACATGCCGGAGCCGGTCGCCGGGTGGCCGCATCACACCGATCGTGTCGGCCACGTCCTGTCCATGGGCCCAGGTCTCCATGAGACGGGCGGTGGCCATGGAGGCGGCGGACATGGGCGGCCCGTACCAGGGGAACCGTGCCCCGGCCGGCGCCTCGCGCAGCGCCTTCTCCAGCGCCGCGCGCCCCTCGCGCCACCGCGCGAGCAGGTCGGCGGGCGCGGACCGGGCGTACTCCTCGGCGCCCTCGTCGACGAAGGTGTGCGGGGCGGCGAGGGCCCGCTCGACCCGCTTCCGGAACCCGTCCGCGTCGGTGACGGCGAGCAGCGCGCAGTGGTCGGTCCAGGCGAGGTGGGCGATCTGGTGGGCGACGGTCCAGCCGGCGGCGGGCGTCAAGAGCGCCCACTGCGCGGGGCCGAGCCCGGCCACCAGCCGGTCGAGCTCCTCGCCCTCCTCACGCAGGTCGTCGATCACGGGCGTCGGATCGGGCACGAGGCGCTCCCCTCGGGGCACGGACACGGCGGTGTGCGGCGCGGTTGGGTGGAGCATGGCAGCGGTGAACAAAACAATCAAGCATGATTGCTGGCTTTTCGTCGAGGCGGCGCTCCGCCCCCTTGCCCGCGCTCCTGGGCAGCGCTGCTCCTCTGGATGTGGCCGGGCCCCATGAGCTGCGCCTCTTCGAGGACGTGCTGGACTGGATCAGGGCGCTCGCCCAGGAGGACCCCGGCAGCCACCTCCACGTGACGGCCGCCCGGGAACGGCTCCGGCACGTGGGCCCGGCGCTTCGGCGACCGGCAGTCGCGCGAACGGGAGGAGCCGTTGCCGGAACACACGGGAGTCACGTCCACGCAGCGGCGGGACGGCGGGCCTCGGGATGCCGTTCGTCCTCGGCTCCGAGCGGCGGGCGGTCTTCCCGGCGGCGGGCGACAAGGCCGCAGGCCGCCCATGGGCGGCCTGGCACCCCCGGGTGGTCGAGGAGGCGGACGGCAGGTTCGCGGCGCACCTCGATGCGCCGGAGCAGGAGAAGAGGGAAGGGCGGGGGAAGGGCAGGACGGATGAAGCCCGGCTCCATGGACGGCCCGACGGCCGACACCGCACCCGAGAAGCGCGAGCGCATCGACGCCGTCGAGGCGGGGATGAGCGAGGCGGAGCACGGACAGGGACTGGCCGCTCCCCGCAGGGCCCAGGGCCTCACCCGGGTCCAGGTCGCCAAGGCGATGGGCGTCGCCCGGGGCCGGGGTGGTCAGATCGAGCGGGGCAGCGCTCGGTCTGACACCTCGACGACGGCGGCGTACCCGCACGCGATCGGTGGCGAGCCGGCCATGACGGCCACGGCGGGAAACCTCTTGGTGCGGCTGCGGACGCAGCGGATCACCGCCCGGCACCGGCCTTCCCCCGCCCCACCTGCGTCCGCACCGCGCCGATGCTCGCCCCGATCACCAGGGCGATGGCGGCGGCCTCCGTGGCGGAGAGGGCCTGGTCGAGGATCAGGAAGCCGGCGGCGGCCGCGAGGGCCGGTTCCAGGCTCATCAGCACGGCGAAGGTGGAGGCGGGCAGGCGGCGCAGGGCGAGGAGTTCGAGGGTGTACGGGAGAACGGAGGACAGCACCGCGACCGCCGCGCCCAGGGCGAGGACCGTCGGGTCGAGGAGCTTCGCACCGGACTCGGCGACGCCCAGCGGCAGGAAGAGGACCGCCGCCACGCCCATCGCGAGGGCGAGTCCGTCCGCCTGCGGGAAGCGGCGGCCCGTACGCGCGCTGAAGACGATGTACGCCGCCCACATGGCTCCGGCGCCCAGCGCGAAGACCACACCCAGCGGGTCGAGGCTGCTGAAGCCCCCGCCGCCGAGGAGGAAGACGCCGGCCAGGGCCAGCCCGGCCCACACGAGGTTGACCGCGCGCCGTGAGGCCAGGACGGACAGGGCGAGCGGGCCGAGCACCTCCAGCGTGACCGCGGGGCCCAGCGGGATGCGCGCGACGGACTGGTAGAAGAGGCCGTTCATCGCGGCCATGGCGACACCGAAGACGACCACCGTGCCCCAGTCGGCGCGCGAGTGTCCGCGCAGCCGGGGCCGGCACAGCACCATCAGCACGACCGCCGCCACCAGCAGCCGCAGCGTGACGACCCCGAGCGCACCGGCCCGCGGCATCAGCGTCACCGCCAGCGCCCCGCCGAACTGCACGGAGATCCCGCCCGCCAGGACCAGTCCCACCGGGCCCAGGGTGCCCCGCCCGCGCGGGGCACCGGCCGGCACGGGCGCACGGCCGGGCCGCCCCGTCCCTGTGGTGGTGGACGGAGTGGCGGCGCTGGGGGTGGTCACGGGGCCTTCCAAGGACGTCGGAGCGGACACTCGTCCGGAACGAGTGTGTACCTCGAACGAGTGTGTATCTCGATGGACTGCTCGGCCCAGAGTATTGGACCGGGTCAGTACCGTGAAGCGCTTGTGCGCCTGACGATGCGGCCCTCGTTCCGCCTCGGTCGGCTCCGTTCGTCACGGGGACCCGGCGGGTACCGTTCCCTCTGGTGATCATCCGTGTCCGCTCCTACCCCGTCCGAGGTCCCGTGCGACGATTCATTGCCCGTCTCTGGCGGCTCCTGCGCCCCGTGCAGAGCCGCATCATGTGGTTGCTGCACACCAAGTACGTGGTGGGCGTGACCGGTGTCGTGCGCGACGACGAGGGGCGGGTGCTGATGCTCCGGCACCGGATGTGGCCGCCGGGCCGCCAGTGGGGCCTGCCGAGCGGCTTCGCCCGCAAGGGCGAGGACTTCCGGCGGACCGTGGTGCGCGAGGTCAAGGAGGAGACGAACCTCGACGTGGAGGTGGGCCGCCTGACCATGCTGAACAGCGGCTTCCGCACCCGTATGGAGGTGGCCTACGAGGCCCGCCTGCTCGGCGGCGAACTGCGCCTCGACCCCTTCGAGATCCTGGAGGCCCGCTGGTGCCGCCCGGACGACCTCCCGGAGGGCGTCCAGCCGGTGTGCGGGCCGCTGGTGCGAGGAGAGACGGTTCCCTGAGGGCGCCGGCACGTACACACGGACACCCCGGCGGGCACTACGCCTCGGGCCGCTCGGCGACGAAGGAGCCAAGGCCGACCTCAGCGCGGATCAACCCCTCCGTCTTGAGGTGGGCCAGTGCCTTCTGAGCTGTCGACGCAGCGATGCCGAATTCCGTCGACAGCTCTACGACAGACGGGACCCGGGCGCCCACCGGATACGTGCCGTCCGCGATACGCGTGGCGATGGCAGCGGCCACCTGCCTCCAGACGGGCCGGGTGCGATCGAGTTCGGCAATCATGCGGTGGACGCTAGAACTCTGCGGTAGACCGCGCGACCGCGGTAGACTTCGGTATACCGCGGTTAACCGAAAGCTCCGGCGACGGATGCCGCCGTCCCGGGGCGTGGCCATCAGCCCAAACCATTGAAACGGAACTGATGACATGACCGACCTTATCGGCCGCCTCGTCGCGTGGGTGAGCCTGTTGCCCTGCCCGCGAGGAACCCATCGACGTACCGGTTCGCGCCCGACGCCCTCCCCCGCGCCATCCTTCCCCCTTCGGGCAGCGACCGGCTTCCCCCTCCCCTCCCACCGCAGCCCTTACGGCCTCATCACCCTCCTCGACGGAGCCGAGACGGCCGCCGTACGCCCGTACGTCGCCATGTCCTGGTTCCACGAGAGGCAGGCGGCGTGATGACCGAACCGCGCCTGCCGCCCTGGTCCGGCAGCGAGGGCAAGGCCTGCTACCTGATCACCGCCGATGACGGCGGGCCCGTCTCCCGGCTGGCCGACACCACCGAGGCCGTGCAGCTCGGGATGGGCAGTGAGCTGCTCGCCCACGCCCGGGAACTCCTCCCGGACGCGCCGCGCGGCGAGCTCCGCCACCTCGCCGAGTGCCTCACCGATGCCCTCGCCGACGCGCTGCGGGTGGCGGGGAGCCGAGGGCGCAGGTTGCAGCGGCTCGACTGAGCGCGTCGAGGACAGAAGGGTGGCGACCGCTCACGTACTCTCCAGAGCCGCCGCCAGCACCTCCGCCAGGTGCCGCCCCCGTACCCCCGCGAGCTGCTCCAGTTGCGTACGGCAGGAGAAGCCGTCGGCCAGGACGACCGCCTCGTCCGGGGCCTCGCGCACCGAGGGGAGGAGCCGGTCCTCCGCGCAGGCCCGGGAGACCTCGTAGTGGCCCCTCTCGAAGCCGAAGTCGCCGGCCAGTCCGCAGCAGCCTCCGGCCAGTTCGCCGGTGAGGCCCGCCGCCGCGCGCAGCCGGCGGTCCGGCGCCTCGCCCAGGACCGCGTGCTGGTGGCAGTGGGTCTGGCCGGTCACCGGGCGGTTCAGGGACGGCGGGGTCCAGTCCGGGGCGTGCCGTTCCAGGGTCTCCGCGAAGGTCAGGACCCGTGCGGCGAGCCGTGCCGCGCGGGGGTCGTCGTGGAGGAGCTCCGGGGCGTCGGTGCGCAGAGCGGCCGCGCAGCTCGGTTCCAGGACCACCAGCGGGGCGTCGGTGGCCAGGACCGGTTCCAGGAGGTCGAGGGTGCGGCTCAGGACCGTACGCGCGCGGTCGAGCTGGCCCGTGGAGATGTACGTCAGGCCGCAGCAGACCCGGCCCCTGCGGGCCGTCAGCAGGGACAGGGCGGAGCGTGAACGGGCGTCGCCCACCGGGCGTCCGCCCGGCCGCAGCGTCGGGGGCAGGGCCACCCGCAGGCCCGCCGCCTCCAGCACGCGTACGGCCGCCCGGCCCACCGACGGCGAGAGGTGCTCGGTGAAGGTGTCCGGCCAGAGGACCACCAGCTTTCCGCCGTCGGAGGGCGCTCGCCGTCGCCGCCACCACCTCGTGAACGTCTCCCCCGCCACCCGGGGGATCTCCCGCTCGCCCGCGATCCCGCCCAGCCGTTTCGCCACGCGCGCGAGCGGCCCCGCCGAGGCGAGAGCGTTCACCACCCCCGCCGACCTCGTCCGCCCCACCCAGCCCAGCCACACCGGCAGCCGGCCCATCACGTAGTGCGCGGCCGGACGGCGGCGGCCCGCGTAGTGGTGGTACAGGAACTCCGCCTTGTACGTGGCCATGTCGACCTCGACCGGACAGTCCGAGCGGCAGCCCTTGCAGGACAGGCACAGGTCGAGCGCGTCCCGTACCTCCGTGGAGCGCCAGCCGTCGGTCACCAGCTCGCCCGCGAGCATCTCGTGCAGCAGGCGCGCGCGCCCGCGCGTGGAGTGCTGTTCCTCGCCCGTCGCGCGGAACGACGGGCACATCACCGCCGGTCCGGACACGGACGTCGTACGGCACTTGGCGACGCCCACGCAGCGGCGCACCGCCGCCGAGAAGTCGCCGCCGTCGGCGGGGTAGCCGAAGGCGACGTCCACCGGTTCGCGCGGGAGGACGGAGAAGCGGAGGTGGGAGTCCAGGGGGGCGGGGCTGACCAGCATGCCCGGGTTGAGGAGGCCGTCCGGGTCCCAGACCCCTTTCACCCGCGCGAAGAGGGCGACCGTCTCCGCGCCGTACATGCGCGGCAGCAGCTCGGCGCGTGCCTGGCCGTCCCCGTGCTCGCCGGAGAGGGAGCCGCCGTGGGAGACGACCAGGTCGGCCAGCTGCTCCGAGAAGCTCCGGAAGCGGGCGATGCCCGGCTCGGTCAGCAGGTCGAAGTCGATGCGGACGTGGACGCAGCCGTCCCCGAAGTGCCCGTACGGGGTGCCGCGCAGTCCGTGGTCCGCCATGAGGGCCCGGAAGTCGCGCAGGTACGCGCCGAGCCGGGCCGGCGGCACCGCGCAGTCCTCCCAGCCGGGCCAGGCCTCCGTTCCGTCCGGCATGCGCGTCGCCGTGCCGCTCGCGTCCTCCCGGATCCGCCACAGCGCGCGCCGCCGCGCCGGGTCGGTGACCACCAGGGCGTCCAGGACGTCCGCCGCGCGGACGATCGTCTCCGCACGCGCGCGTGCCTCCGCCTCCGTGTCCCCGCCGGTCTCCACGAACAGCCAGGCCCCGCCGCGCGGAAGGTCCGCCGCGGCCGGCACCAGGTCGGCCGCCATGCCCTCCACGGTCAGCGGACCGAACGGCAGCAGCCCCGCCGCCGCCTCCGCCGCCCCGCTCTCGTCCGCGTACGCCAGCACGGCGAGCGCACGCGCGCGCGGCGCCCGTACGAGGTCCACGACCGCCTCCGTGAGCACGCCCAGCGTGCCCTCCGAACCGCACAGGGAGCGGGCGACGTCGGCGCCCTTCTCGGGCAGTAGGGCGTCCACGGCGTATCCGGAGATGCGGCGGGGCAGCTCCGGGAAGCCGGTGCGCAGACGGGCCAGTTCGCCGTCCACCAGATCGCGCAGTCCCGCCGGGGCCCCGGCCCATCCGCGTCCGGGCCGAAGGCGTTCCCCGCGCGGGGTGACGACCGACAGTTCGCGGACGCTGTCGGCCGTCGTGCCCCAGGCCACCGAGTGGGAGCCGCAGGAGTTGTTGCCGATCATGCCGCCGAGGGTGCAGCGGCTGTGGGTGGAGGGGTCCGGTCCGAAGCGCAGGCCGTGCGGGGCGGCGGCCTCCTGGAGGCGGTCGAGGACGAGGCCCGGCTGGACGACGGCCGTGCGCGCCTCCGGGTCGAGGGACAGCAGACGGTTCATGTGGCGGGTGAAGTCGAGCACCACACCGGTGCCGGTCGCCTGCCCCGCGATCGAGGTGCCACCGCCGCGCGGCACCACGGGGACGCCGTGCGTCCGGCAGACCGACAGCGCCGCCGCCACGTCGTCGGCGTCCCGCGGGGCCACCACGCCGAGCGGCACCCGGCGGTAGTTGGAGGCGTCCATCGTGGTCAGCGCCCGTGCGGCCACGGTGAAGTCGACCTCGCCGCGCACGGCCGCCCGCAGCCCGGCCGACAGTTCCCGGTGATCCGTCATGCCCTCAGCATGCCTGCCCGCGGGGCCCGGCGCGGGGAGACGCCGCACGCCTCCCGCGGCGCCCCGGACCCTTCCGGAACCCGCACAGGATGGGCCCCTTGACGAAAACGGAAGCAGAATCTTCCCAAGGCGATCACGAACTCTCATATAGTGACCGCGAGTTGCGCGCAGTTGTCGGACCGCGTTCGAAAGCGACCCCCGAATCAGGTCCGGTATCGCCATGGAACCCGCCCGAGGGCCGCGCAGGCATCACGGCGCACGCCCGCGGACCGACCGAGGACCCGACCGAGGACCCTGATTGATGACCTCTCCCCTGCTCCCCGGCGCCCGCCCCGCCCCCCGCAGCCTGCTGCCCGTCCCGCTGCTCACCGCGGCGCTCGCCGCGGTCGCGGTCGCGGTCGCCGCCTTCCTCGTGCCGGACTCCGCGGCCACCGCCGTCATGGTGACCGGGGCGGTCGCCGCCGTGCTGCTGTGCGCGGCCGCCACGGTGACCACGTACACCGTCCTGTCGGCACGGGCCGCCCGGGCCCGGCTGGACGCCGCCACCCAGGACGTCGGCCGGCTGCTCCAGGAACGCACCCGGCTGACGGAGGACTCCCGCCGCCAGCACGAACGGCTGACCGGCGAACTCACCCGCGAGCGGGCCCGGTCGTCCGCCGAGCTGGACCAGGAGCGCAACCGCCTCGCCGAGGCCCTTGCCGCCGAACGCGCCCGCCTCACCGAGCAGTACGCCGCCGACACCGCCCGCCGGGCACGGGAGCACGCCGACGAGCGGGCCCGGCTCACGGACGACCACGCCGCCGCGCTGAAGCTGCTCGCCGAGGAGCACGCCGGGAAACTGCGCCTCATCACCGAGGAACACGACGCCCACACCGCCCGGTCGGCCCGTGACCACGCGGAGGAGCGCGACCGGCTGACCGGGGAGCTGGAGCGGCTCGGGGCGGAGCGGGACCGGCTCACCGTGGAGAACGCGCGGCTGACCGCCCGGCTGCGCGAGGCCGACGGCGCCCGGGCCGCCGCGCTGTCCGCGACCGCCAACGCGGCCGGACGCCTGCAGGCCCTGGCCACCGGCATGCTCGCCGACCTGCGCGCGATGGAGGAGAAGCACCACGACGAGGAGGTCCTCGCCGACCTGCTCCACCTCGACCACCGCACCGCGCAGGCGGGCAGGCTCGCCGACTCCGTCGCCGTCCTCACCGGCGCCCGCTCCGGCCGCCGCTGGGCCCGGCCCATCTCCATGGAGTCGATCCTGCGCGGCGCCATGGGACGGATCAGCGGCTACCAGCGGATCAGGGTCCACTCCGCCAGCGACACCGCGGTCGCCGGGCACGCCGCCGAGGGCGTGATGCACGCGCTCGCCGAACTCCTCGACAACGCCGCGAACTTCTCGCCGCCGACCGCCGAGGTCCACGTGTACGTCGAGGAGGTCCCGGCCGGGGTCATCGTCTCCGTCGAGGACAGCGGGCTCGTCATGGGCGAGGCGCAGCTGCGTCGCGCCGAGCGCGCGGTCTCCGGCGAGTCCACCGGACTCGGGGGCCTCACCGGCACCCGGCTCGGCCTCGCCGTGGTCGGCCGGCTCTCCCGGCGCTACGGGCTCCGGGTCTCCTACCGGCCCTCGGCCCGCGGCGGCACGGGCGTCCTGGTGCTCGTCCCGCAGGACATCCTCGTACCGTCGGACACGACCCCCGCGGCCCCGGTGACGGCCGGCCGCACCACCCCGTCGGCACCCCGCACCGCCACAGCGGCCGGCGCCCCGTCCGTCCCCTCGACGCCCGCCGCACTCACCACGGCGCCCGCCCCCGAGACCCCGCGACCCCGGGCGGCCGGGGTCCTCCCCCACCGCCGCGCGGTGACCGCCCCCGAGCGGCCGGAGCCGGAGACCAGCCACGTCACCGCGCACGACGGCGGCGGCGCGACCGGCAGCGGCACCGCCCCGGCGGACCGGCCGGCGCCCGCCGAGGGCGCCCGCCCCGCCCCCTCCTACGCGGCCTCCCGCGCCGGCGCCGACCTCGACCCCGACCCGGTGCCGACCCACGAGTCCCCGGACCGGAACGCCGACGCCCCGCCCCTCGTGCTGCCCCGCCGCCGCCGGGGCCGCACCCTCGCCGAGGCCGAGCGCACGCGTCCGGGCAACCGCCACGCCGCGCACCGGCCCGCCCCGACCGCCGAGGAGACCAAGGCGCGCACCGCCCGCTTCAGCAGCTTCCGCCAGGCCGTCCGGCCTCCCGCCCCGGACGGCACGACCGACCCGGACACCGGCGCCACCGCCGCCCCGGCCCCCGAAGCACAGTCCACCCCCACTACCCCGGAAGGCGACACCACCTCATGACCGGCACGACGACCGCCGACGAGAAGCTCACCTGGCTGCTGGAGGGCCTGCTGGAGCGCACGCCGGGCGCACGACACGCGCTCGTGCTCTCCCGTGACGGCCTGAAACTGTGCCGCACCCCGGAGCTGTCCGCCGACCAGGCCGACCAGCTCGCCGCGATCGCCGCCGGCATCCAGTCGCTGTCGCACGGCGCCTCCGTCGAGTTCGGCGACGGCAGCGGCGGCGTGCGCTCGGCGATGACCGAGTTCTACGGCGGCGTGCTGTTCATCGTGGAGGCCGGCGAGGGAGCGCACCTGGCCGTCATCACCACCGAGGACGCGGACGCCGGGCTCATCGGACACAACCTGAGCGAACTCGTGGAGCAGCTCGGCGAGCACCTGACCGCGCAACCGCGCACCTCATGAGCAGGCCCGGCAGGGATGACACCCCGGACCGGCTCTACACCCTCACCGGGGGGCGCAGCCGGTCCGGTCCCGACAACCCCTTCGACCTGGTGACCCTGGTCGTCGCCGAGTGCGATCCGGTGCCCGGCATGCAGTCCGAGCACGCGGCGATCCTGCGGCTGACCGAACGCCCCACGGCGGTCGTGGAGATCGCGGCCGAGCTGAGGCTGCCCGTCAGCATCACCCGGATCCTGCTCTCCGACCTCCAAGCGGCGGGCCGGGTCAGCGCCCGTCACCCCCGCAAGGCCGCCGTACCCGACCCCGACATCCTGGAGCAGGTGCTCGTTGGACTCCGCAACCTCTGAGACACGCACGCCACTGGGCGCGTCGGCCGACAACGGCCTGAAGATCGTGGTCGTGGGCGGCTTCGGCGCCGGCAAGACCACGATGGTCCGCTCGGTCAGCGAGATCCGTCCCCTCAACACCGAGGAGACGATGACCCAGGCCGGGGAGGCGGTCGACGACGTCAGCGGGGTGCGCGGCAAGACCGCGACCACCGTCGCCTTCGACTTCGGCCGCATCACCCTCGACGCGCACAACGTGCTGTACCTGTTCGGCGCGCCCGGTCAGGAGCGCTTCTGGTTCCTGTGGGACCGGCTGTTCTCCGGCACGCTCGGCGCGGTCGTGCTGGTCGACACCCGGCGCATCGACGACTCCTGGTACGCCATCGACCGGCTGGAGAAGCACGGCACGCCGTTCATCGTGGCCTGCAACGACTTCGGCGGGCCCACCTTCACCCCCCAGCAGATCCGCGAGGCCCTCGACCTCGACCCGCACGTGCCGCTGGTGAACTGCGACGCGCGGTCCCGGGAGTCCAGCAAGATCGTGCTGATCACGCTGGTGGAGCACGTCCGGGCCCTGTACGCCGACCCGGTCCGAGCCCCCCGTCAGGAGCTGGTGTGAGTCCCGCCTCCCTCCCCAACGTCGTCCGCTTCCAGGGGTCCCTGCTCCAGGACGACCCGGCCCGCGTGTACCGGGAGATGCGGCGCGAGCACGGCAGCGTCGTCCCGGTGGTACTGGACGGGGACGCGCCGGCGTGGCTGGTGCTCGGCTACCGCGAGCTGCACCAGATCACCGGCGACCCGGTGTTGTTCAGCCGCGACTCCGAGCTGTGGAACCAGTGGGAGAACATCCCCGACGACTGGCCGCTGCTGCCGATGATCGGCCGCAAGCAGCCGTCGATCCTCTACACCGTCGGCGAGCGGCACCGCGAACGGGCCGGGATGCTGGGGAACGCGCTGGAGGCGGTCGACCCGTTCGAACTGCGCGGCTACGCGGAGAGGTTCGCGGACGAGCTGATCGACGGCATCTGCCCCAAGGGCACCGCCGACCTGATCGGCGAGTTCGCGATGCTGCTGCCGGTGCGGGTGCTGGCCCGGCTCTTCGGCTTCTCCGACGAGGAGGGCCCGGCCCTGGTCACCGCCCTCAACGACATGATCGACGGGCGGGAGCGGGCCCTCACCGGCCAGAACCACCTGCTCACGTCGATGACGGAGCTGGTGGCCGCCCGCAGGAGCGCGCCCGCCCAGGACGTCGCGTCCCGGATGCTCGCCGACTCCCGCGGCTTCACCGAGGAGGAGATCCTCCAGGACCTGATGGTGATGCTGGCGGCCGGGCACCAGCCGACCGCCGACTGGATCGGCAACTCCCTGCACCTGATGCTCACCGACGCCCGGTTCGCCGCCTCCCTGTTCGGGGGCCGCAACAGCATCGCCGAGGCGATGAACGAGGTGCTGTGGGAGGACACGCCGACCCAGAACGTGGCCGCCCGCTGGGCGTCGCGCGACACCCAGATCGGCGGCCGCCGGATCCGTGTCGGCGACATGCTGCTGCTCGGTCTGCAGGGTGCCAACGCCGACCCCCAGGTGCGCACCGACGGCTCGGCGCTGACCGGCGGCAACAGCGCCCACTTCTCCTTCGGCCACGGGGAGCACCGCTGCCCGTTCCCGGCGCAGGAGATCGCCGAGGTGATCGCCCGGACCGGCATCGAGGTCGTACTGGACCGGCTGCCGGACATCGACCTCGCGGTGCCGGCCGCGCGGTTGACCCGCCGCCCGTCGCCGTGGCTGCGCGGGCTGTCCGAACTCCCGGTCACGTTCACACCCACTCCCGCCCTTGGAGGCTCGCCCGCATGACGGCTGGTACGGACACCATGACGACGGGTACCGAACGGACCCGCATCCCCCTCGACCCCTTCGTCTCCGACCTGGACGGGGAGAGCGCCGCGCTGCGGGCGGCCGGGCCACTGGCCGCCGTGACGCTGCCGGGGGACGTACCGGTGTGGGCGGTCACCCACCACGCCGAGGCGAAGAAGCTGCTCACCGACCCGCGCGTGGTGAAGGACATCAGCGTCTGGACCGCCTGGCAACGCGGCGAGATCGCCCCCGACTGGCCGCTGATCGGGCTGGCCAACCCGCCCCGCTCCATGCTCACCGTGGACGGCGCCGACCACCGCAGGCTGCGCACCCTGGTCGCGCAGGCGCTCACCCCGCGCCGGGTGGAGCTGATGCGGGAGCGGATCACGGAGCTGACCGAGGGCCTGCTGGACCAGGTGGCCGCACAGCCCGGCGACACGGTCGACCTGAAGGCGGCTTTCGCCTACCCGCTGCCGATGTACGTCGTCGCCGACCTGATGGGGCTGGCGCAGGAGCGGCTGCCGCGGCTGAAGGAGCTCTTCGAGAAGTTCTTCTCCACGCAGACCCCGCCCCAGGAGGTCCTCGCGACGCTGACCGAGCTGGCCGGAATCATGGCAGAGACGGTGGCGCACAAGCGCGAGAACCCGGGCGACGACCTGACCTCCGCGCTGATCCAGGCGTCGGAGGACGGCGACCGCCTCACCGACGAGGAGATCGTCGCCACGCTCCAGCTGATGGTGGCGGCCGGCCACGAGACGACGATCTCCCTCATCGTCAACGCGGTGGTCAACCTGTCCCTCCACCCCGAGCAGCGGGAGCTGGTGCTGTCCGGCGAGGCGGACTGGTCGGCGGTGGTCGAGGAGACCCTGCGGTACGCCACGCCGACGTCCCACGTGCTGATCCGGTTCGCGACCGAGGACATACCGGTGGGCGACAAGGTCCTGCCGGCCGGTGACGCGCTGATCGTGTCGTACGCCGCGATCGGCCGCGACGAGCAGGCGCACGGTCCGACGGCCGGCGTCTTCGACATCACCCGCGAGACCGCCAACCGGCACATCTCCTTCGGCCACGGCCCGCACGTGTGCCCCGGCGCCGCGCTCTCCCGCCTGGAGGCGGGCGTGGCCCTCCCGGCCCTGTACGCCCGCTTCCCGGAGCTGGACCTGGCGGTCCCGGCGAGCGAGCTGCGCAACAAGCCGGTGGTCACCCAGAACGACCTGTTCGAGCTTCCGGTGAAGCTGGGCGGGTGAGCGACGCGGGTGGCGGGCGGGCCTCCCCCCGGGTCCGTCCGCCACCCGCCCCGCGTCCCCCCGCCCGTCTCAGCGGACGGACGATGTTTCACCGGGGTTTCCCGCAGCCGCTAGGCTCCGGTCGTGGCTGAGATCCGGATTCCTGCTGACATCAAGCCCGCCGACGGTCGTTTCGGCGCGGGTCCCTCCAAGGTGCGGACGGAGGCGCTGGACGCCCTGGCCGCGACCGGCACGTCCCTGCTCGGCACCTCCCACCGTCAGGCCCCGGTGAAGAACCTGGTCGGCGCGGTGCGCGAGGGCATCCGCGAGCTGTTCCGGCTCCCCGACGGCTACGAGGTGATCCTCGGCAATGGCGGCTCCACCGCGTTCTGGGACATCGCGACCCACGGCCTGATCGAGAACAGGTCCCAGCACCTCACCTTCGGCGAGTTCAGCTCCAAGTTCGCCAAGGCCGCGGAGTTCGCCCCCTGGCTGGCCGAGCCCACCGTCGTCTCCGCCGCCCCCGGCACGCACCCCGAGCCGGCCGCCGAGGCCGGCGTGGACGTCTACGCCCTCACCCACAACGAGACCTCCACCGGCGTCGCCATGCCCGTCAGGCGCGTGGCCGGCGCCGACGAGGGGGCCCTGGTCCTGGTGGACGCCACCTCCGGCGCGGGCGGCCTCCCGGTCGACGTCGCCGAGACGGACGTCTACTACTTCGCCCCGCAGAAGTCCTTCGCCTCCGACGGCGGCCTGTGGATCGGCGTGTTCTCCCCCGCCGCGATCGAACGCGCCGAGCGCATCCACGCCTCCGGCCGCCACGTCCCGGAGTTCTTCTCCCTGCCCACGGCGATCGACAACTCCCGCAAGAACCAGACCTACAACACCCCGGCCCTGGCCACCCTCTTCCTCCTCGGCCGGCAGCTGGAATGGCTCAACGGCCAGGGCGGCCTCGACTGGGCCACGGCCCGCACCAAGGACTCCTCCACCCGCCTGTACACCTGGGCGGACGAGTCCAAGCACGCCACCCCGTTCGTCACCGACCCGGCCAAGCGCTCCCAGGTCATCGGCACGATCGACCTCACCGACGAGATCGACGCCGCCGCCGTCGCCAAGGTCCTGCGCGCCAACGGCGTCGTCGACACCGAGCCCTACCGCAAACTCGGCCGCAACCAGCTCCGTGTCGCGATGTTCCCGGCCATCGACCCGGCGGACGTCGAGGCCCTGACGAGGTGCGTGGACTACGTGATCGAGCAGCTGTAACCGGTCCGTACGCGCGTGGGGCGTCCGGCGATCGTGCCGGTCCGCCGGGCGCCCCTCGCTCATGCGGTGCTCACCTCGCCGTGCAGCTCACGCCCGGCGCACTCCGCCTCCGGGCGTTCGCCGGAGCCGAGGCACGCCGATCCGCTCGCCTCGTCCCGGCCCCGGGCGCCTCACCGGCCGAGCCGCTGGAACCTGCGCACCGCGAGCGGCAGGAAGACCGCCGTCAGGACCACCGGCCACACCCCCGCCATCAGCAGAGCGTGCTGCTCGACCCAGGAGTCGCCACCGCCGACCGGGGTGCCGAACAGCTCGCGGGTCGCCGCCGCCGTGGAGGAGATCGGGTTCCAGGCCGCCACCCAGCCCAGCCAGTCCGGCATCAACTGCGGGGCGACGAGGATGCTGGAGATCATCGTCAGCGGGAAGGCGACCGCGAACAGGCCGCCCGCCGCCTCCGGGTTGGGCACCAGCAGCCCCAGCCACACCCCGGTCCAGATCAGCGCGAACCGCAGCCACAGCAGCAGCCCGAACGCCGCCAGGAAGCCCCAGCCGCCGTCCGGACGCCAGCCCATGGCCAGCGCGGTGAGCATCATGATGCCCAACTCGGCACAGGCGACGGTCAGATCGGTCACCCCGCGTCCGGCCACCACCGCCGAGGAGGCCATCGGCATGGAGCGAAAGCGGTCGATGACGCCCTTGGTGGAGTCGTGGACGACGACGGTCGCGGTGTTGATGAAGCCGAACGCCATCGTCATCACGAACATGCCCGGCATCAGGAAGTCCTTGTAGTCCCCGCCGCCGGGCACGGTCATCGCGCTGCCGAGGACGTAGCCGTAGAGGAGGACCGACAGGATCGGGAAGCCCAGCTGCCAGGCGATGTTGACGGGCTGGCGCCGGTAGTGGGTGAGGCCTCGGCGGACGATGTTCCAGCAGTCCGCGAGCGCCCAGTACGCACGGCCGCGGGCGGCCGGGCCGGTCAGGTCGAGGGCGCTCATGCCGCCGCCTCCTTCTCCGTGGGGTGTCCGGTCAGGCGCAGGAACACGTCGTCGAGGCTGGGCCTGCGCAGCCCGATGTCCTCGACCCGTACGCCCTCGTCCCGGAGGGTGCGCGCCACGTCGGTCAGCGCGGCCACCCGGTCGGTCACGGGGGCGTGCACCCGCAACTCGGTCTCGTCGGACTCGGGTTCGCCGTCGGCGACCCGCGCGACCACCTTCACCGCGCGCGGGATGTCGGACCGCTCGGCGACCACGACCTCGACGCGGTCGCCGCCGACCAGGTTCTTCAGCCCGTCCGGGGTGTCGTCGGCGATGGCCCGGCCCTGGTCGATGACGGTGATCCGGGAGGCGAGCCTGTCGGCCTCCTCCAGGTACTGCGTGGTCAGCAGCACCGTCGTGCCGTCCGCCACCAATGCCCTGACGGCCTCCCACACTTCGCCCCGGCTCCGGGGGTCCAGTCCCGTCGTCGGCTCGTCCAGGAACAGCACGGCCGGGGCGAGGATCATCGAGGCGGCGAGGTCGAGGCGCCGCCGCATGCCGCCGCTGTAGTCGCCGACTCCCCGGTCGGCGGCGTCGGTCAGGTCGAACCGCTCCAGCAGTTCGACGGCCCGCGCCCCGGCGCGCCTGCCCCCCAGGTGGAACAGCCTGCCGAACATCTCCAGGTTCTGCCGCCCGGTGAGCACCTCGTCCACGGCCGCGTACTGCCCGGTGAGCCCGATCCGCGCCCGCACCTCGCGCGCCTGCCGGACCACGTCGAGCCCGGCCACCGCGGCACGCCCGCCGTCGAGGCGGATCAGCGTCGACAGGATCCGCACGGCGGTGGTCTTGCCGGCGCCGTTCGGTCCGAGCAGTCCGTGCACGGTGCCCTCGCGGACGGCCAGGTCGAAACCGTCGAGGGCACGCTTCCCGTCGTAGCGCTTCTCCAGTCCCTCGGCCCGGACCGCGTAACCGTCGTCGTTCATGGGTCCCCCTTCCATTGACTGGGTACACCGTACTCGATTACGCGTACGGTGTACCCGGTTTTTCGCCGCGGACTTAGAATGCCCCCATGGACAGCGGCAGGGGCGATGCGAAGACCAGTGGCGGCGGCGACCTCGCCCGCACCCTCGACCTGCTGTGGGGCACCAGCCCGCGGCCCAGCCGGGGACCGAGGCCGGGCCTGACGCTGGACCGCATCGTGGAGGCCGCCGTCGAGGTCGCCGACCGGGAAGGGATCGGCGCGCTGTCGATGCGCCGGATCGCCACGGAACTCGGCACCGGCACGATGTCCCTGTACCGCTACGTCCCCGGCAAGGCCGAGCTGCTCGACCTGATGCTGGACCGGGTGCAGCGGCCGTCGGAGGACCCCGCCGACCTCGGCGACGGCGGCTGGCGCGCGGCGCTGGAGGCCCTCGGCCGCGCCGCCCTCGCCCTGTACCGCCGGCACCCGTGGCTGCTGGAGGTCAACCAGTCCCGCCCGGTCCTCGGCCCGAGCGCGCTGGACGGCATGGAGAAGGTGCTCTCCCGGATCAAGCCGATGGGCCTGTCCGACCCCGAACTGCTGTCGGCGATCATCATGATCGACGGTTACGTGGTCGGGGCCGCCCGTACGCAGCTGTACCAGGAGCAGGCCGAACGCGGCTCGGGGCTGACGGACGCGCAGTTCTGGGAGGCCCAGCGACCGGCCCTGGAGAAGGCCATGGACAGCGGGCGCTACCCCGTCCTGGCCGGGCTCTCCGAGGACACCTTCGGCCCCGACTTCGACCACTTCGAGTTCGGGCTGCAGCGCCTCCTGGACGGGCTGGAGGTGTTCGTCGCCCGGCGGACGGCACGGTGACGGCGCCCCGCCCGGCCGGTGGCCGGTTCAGCCCCGGCGGCGGCGCCGCACCAGCCCGAACAGGACCGCGACGACGACGGCCGCCGCGACGACCTTGACGGTGTCCCCGCTCCCCTCACCGGCGGCGCTCGCCCCGCCCTCCGCACGGGGGTCCTTCCCGTCGCCGTCCCCGCTGTCGCCGCCGGGCGCCTCCCGGGCCTCGACCGGACTCCGGCCGCCCTCGCTGCCGTACAGGAGCCGGGACCCGTCGGCGGAGTAGGTCAAGGACTCCCCCTGCCCCTGGAGCGGCACGCTCAGCCGTCCTTCGCGCTTCGGCCTCCCGCCGTTCCAGGAGTAGTGGATGCCGCCGAAGTAGCCGCGCACGGCGAGCTGTTCGCCGTCGGGGGAGAGCGCGGCGTCGGTGGCCCACAGATCGACGGGGGCGACCGGCCGGAACACGTTGCTCCCGGACGCCGAGAGCTTCGCGGGCCCCTCGTACAGGTGCCCGCCCTCCTCCTTCTTGTCGATGATGTAGACCCGCCCGGTCTTCGGGTGCACGACCATCGACTCGGCGTCCCGGGCCCCGTCGGAGTACTTCACGACGTACTGCGTGGCCCGCACGGTCGCGTCCTCGAGTCTCTTCGGCTCGGGGAGTTCGTAGATCCAGACGTACGGCCACGTGCCGCCGAGGTTGTCGCCTATGTCGCCGACGAAGATCCTGCCGCCGGGTCCGACGGAGACGGCCTCGACGTCCCGCGGGGTACCGACACCGGTGAGGGTGAGGCGGGCGACGGTCCTGCCGGTGGCGCTGTCGACGGCGTAGAGGTAGGGGCCGTCGTCGCTGTCGTTGTGGGTCCAGTAGACGCCGGGGTGGAGGCGGGAGGCGGCGAGTCCGCTGGACTCGGTGATGCGCGGGTCCTCGATCGTGAACCCCTCGTCGCCGTCGGCTGCGGAGGCGGGCATGGCGAGCGCGCCCGTGAGGAGGGACGCGGCGAGCAGGGCGAAGGGTCGGCGCATGTGCCAAGAGTGCCATTGTCCGGCGCACTTCACGGCGGGTGTCGGGACTCACATCGCGGCGCTCGGGCCGATCGTCCATGATGACCGGGTGCTCAGGTTCATGCCCGTAGGCGACTCGATGACGATCGGGAGCGCGGGTGAACACACCTGGCGCTACCGGCTGTGGCGGCACCTGTGCACGGCGTACGACGGTCCCTTCACGCTGGTCGGCCCGCGCGAGGCGCTCCACGACCCGGCGACGGACGCTCCCACCTCGTACGCGTACGCCGATCCCGGCTTCCCCCGCGCCCACCTGGCCGGCTGGGGCGAGGGCTGGCACCACATGACCCCGCTGATCGGCGAGACCGTGCGCACCTGCCGCGCGGACGTGCTGCTGGTGTCGCTGGGCCTGATCGACCTGGGCTTCTACACCAACGCCGAGCAGACGACGGACAACGTCCGCGCCTTCGTGGCCGCGGCGCGGGAGGCCGACCCACGTGTCCGCGTGACCGTCATGCCGGTGATCCGCAACATCCGGGTGGAGTCGGACCCGGCCTTCGCCGACCAGGTCGACCGCTTCAACGAACTCCTGGCGAAGACCGTCGCCGACCTGGACGAGGCGGGCTCGCCGCTGCTGCTGGTCCCGCCGCCGGCGTCGTACGACTTCCACACGGACACGTACGACGGCACGCACCCCAACGAGAGCGGCGAACACAAGATCGCGGGGGCCTTCGCGGAGGCGATGTGGCGGGGGTGGGGTCTGGGCGGGCCGTACGAGGCGGCGTAGCCGCCGGGGGCTTCCGGCAGCTGCGCCCGGCCCCGTGCCCTGCGCGCCGTGCGTGTCGTCGTACCGTGCGTGTCGTCGTGCCGCGCGGTCGCGCTCGTCCGCGGGCGGCCGCGGAGCAGTGCCACGACGACCGCCCCCGACGGCAGGATCGCGACGGCCGGGAGCGACGACGCACGCCGGCCCGGCGAGACGTCCGAGCGGCTCGAGTCGACATGACGACCACCGGTGCGGACCTCGTTCCCAGGACCGACGGCTTCCCCCGCGAGTGATCCCCTTGCATGGAGCGCACTCCAAGCCGTTGGCTTGACGACCATGAAGTACACACAGCTCGGACGCACGGGACTCAAGGTCGGCCGGCTCGTCCTCGGGACGATGAACTTCGGTCCGCAGACCGACGAGGCCGACAGCCACGCCATCATGGACGCCGCGCTGGACGCGGGTCTGAACTTCTTCGACACCGCCAACGTGTACGGCTGGGGCGAGAACAAGGGCCGTACCGAGAGCATCATCGGCAGCTGGTTCGCGAAGGGCGGCGACCGCCGCGACAAGGTGGTCCTCGCGACCAAGGTCTACGGGAACATGGCCGCCGACGGCGAGGCGTGGCCCAACCACGACAAGCTGTCGGCCGTGAACATCCGGCGGGCCGTCGACGCCTCCCTGAAGCGGCTGGGGACCGACTACATCGACGTCTACCAGTTCCACCACGTCGACCGGAACACGCCGTTCGAGGAGATCTGGCAGGCGATCGACGTCCTGGTCCAGCAGGGCAAGATCCTCTACGTCGGTTCCTCGAACTTCCCCGGCTACAAGATCGCCCAGGCCAACGAGACCGCCGCCCGGCGCGGCGGCACCATCGGCCTGGTCAGCGAGCAGTGCCTCTACAACCTCGCCGAGCGCCGCGCCGAGATGGAGGTCGTCCCGGCCGCGCAGGAGTACGGGCTCGGGGTCATCCCGTGGTCGCCGCTGCACGGCGGTCTGCTGGGCGGTGTCCTCAAGAAGGAGGCCACCCAGGGGCGCCGGGCGAGCGGCCGCGCCGCCGACGCGCTCAAGGACGCCAGGACACGCGAGCAGATCCAGACGTACGAGAACCTCCTCGACGAGCACGGCCTGGAGCCCGGTGAAGCGGCGCTCGCCTGGCTGCTGACCCGTCCCGGCGTCACCGGTCCGATCGTCGGCCCCCGCACGCGGGAGCAGCTGGACTCGGCGCTGCGCGCCCTGGAGCTGGAGCTGGGCGAGGAGCTGCTGGCCTCGCTGGACGAGATCTTCCCTGGTCCGGGGCCGTCGCCGGAGGTCTTCGCCTGGTAGCGGCGGGCGGCGGCGCTACCTGCCCAGCGCCGCCGCCAGCGCCACCATGACGAACATCAGCACGAGCGCACCGGCCATGATCCGGTTCCGGGTCTTCGGGTCCACGCCTTCGAGCCTAACCGGCCGCGCCCAGCGACCGGCGGGCGACCGCCTCGTAGCGGGGCTGCTCGCCCGGCACCCCGGACGCCGGCAGGTCGCTGCGCACCAGCACCAGCTCCTCCACGGTCCAGGCGCGGCTGCGGAAAGCGTGCAGGGCCGCCACGTACGGCCTTACGTCGACGGCGTCCCGGCTGCGGGCCACCGTCAGGTGGGCCTTGTACCGCCGGTGCCCGTCCATGGCCACGCCCGCCTTGCGCGCCGCCGCCTCGGCCCGCTCGGCCAGCAGCCGCACGGTGCGCAGGTCTCCTTCCGCGCCGGCCCACAGCACCCTGCCGTGTCCGAACTGTCCCCCGCCGCACAGGGCCAGCTCGAAGGGGTCCGTCCGGGCCGCGGCCCGCGCCAGCCGCGCGGTCAGCTCCGGTACGAGCTCATCGCCGGCCTCTCCGTAGAACGCCAGCGTGAAGTGCCATCCGGCCCGCCCGGTCCACCGCATCCCGTCCGCCCCGGGCAGCCTCCGCAGCTCCGCCACCTCGGCGGCGAGCTCCTGGAGCACGTCCTCGGGGGGCAGCACGGCGGCGAAGAGCCTCATGCGTCCAGTGTCACCCGCCTCCGGGGGACACGGGTACGTCCACGCGTGCCCCGGTCACCGTGCGTACCGTCACACGGGTACGTCCACGCGTGCCCCGCTCACCGTGCGTACCGTCACACGGGTACGTCCACGCGTGCCCCGCTCACCGTGCGTACCGTCGTACCGCGCGGCTGCACGCGTCGAGCGGCGGCCGGGGAGGAGCGCCACGGTGACCGTCCCCGAGGACCGGGGCGAGAGGGCCGGGAGCGGCGACGGGCCCACACCCGGCATGATGTACGAGTGGCCGGAGAGGATGCCCGTCCCCGAGGGTTGCAGGGCCGAGACCGTCGGTGGCACATCCTCACGGCGCCGCAGCGGGGCGCCTCTGGGGGATCACCCCGGACGTCGTCGAGCGGCTACGCGTGAAGCACCCGCGCAAGCGCGTCGGGCCCGACGTCCGCGGCCGGCCGCGGCCCGGTGGCGGTCACGCCACCGGCGCCAGTGCCTCCTCACGTTCCCGCGGTACGAAGCGGACGCTGGGGTGACCGCGGTGCCAGCCCACCGACAGGCGCAGCCCGCCGACCCTGGCCAGGATCAGGCCGATGACGGACGCCGCGGCCACCGCGACCGCGCCGCCGGCCGCGAAGCCGACGCGGGCGCCGTAGGTGTCGGTGATCCAGCCGACGACCGGGGCGCCGACCGGGGCGCCGCCGAGGAACACCATCATGTAGAGGGCCATGACACGGCCCCGCATGACCGGGTCGGTGGCCATCTGGAGGCTGGTGTTGGTGGTGACGTTGACCGTCATCGAGAACAGGCCCAGCGGGACCATGATCAGGGCGAACATCCACAGCTGCGGCGACGCGGCGGCCAGGATCTCCAGCGCGCCGAACGCGATCGCGGCCAGGATCAGCAGCCGCAGCCGGGCCGTGCCGCGCCGGGCGGCGAGCAGGGCGCCGGAGACCGAGCCGACCGCCATCAGCGTGTTGAACATGCTGTAGACGCCCGCGCCCCCGTGGAAGACGTCGTCGGCGAAGGCCGAGAGGTAGACGGGGAAGTTGAAGGCGAAGGTGCCGATGAAGCCGACCAGGACGATCGGCCAGATCAGCTCCGGGCGTCCGGTGACGTAGCGCACGCCCTCCCGCAGCTGCCCCTTCCCGCGCGGGGCGCGCTCCACGGGGTGCAGTTCGCGGGCGCGCATCATCATCAGGCCGGCCAGCGGCGCGATGAAGGACAGGCCGTTGAGGAGGAACGCCCAGCCGGTGCCGACGCCGGTGATCAGCAGGCCCGCCACGGCGGGGCCGACCAGGCGGGCGGACTGGAAGTTCGCGGAGTTCAGGCTGACCGCGTTCTGCAGCTGGCCGGGGCCGACGAGTTCGGAGACGAAGGACTGGCGGGCCGGGTTGTCGACGACGGTCGCCAGACCGAGGGCGAAGGCGGCGACGTAGATGTGCCAGACCTCGACCCGTCCCGTCAGGGTGAGGACGGCGAGCACGAGGGAGGTGAGGGCCATCGCGGTCTGCGTGACGAGCAGCGTGGGACGCTTGCGCAGGCGGTCGACGAGGACGCCGCCGTACAGCCCGAACAGCAGCATGGGCAGGAACTGCAGGGCCGTGGTGATGCCGACGGCGGCCGAGGAGCCGGTGAGGCTGAGCACCAGCCAGTCCTGGGCGATGCGCTGCATCCAGGTACCGATGTTGGAGACGACCTGGCCGAGGAAGAACAGGCGGTAGTTCCTGACCCGCAGCGAGGAGAACATCGAGCCCGTGCGGGCGGGGGCGTCGGGTGCGGCCAGGGTGTCGTGAGGGTCAGGTGCGGGGACGGAAGCTGCTCCGGATCCCGTACTCAAAAGCGTTCGCCTCCTGTGTACTGCTGTGCTGTGTGCTAGACGTGCGCCAGTTTCTCCAGCACGGGGGCGGCGGCGCGCAGTTTCGCCCACTCGTCGTCGTCCAGTTCCCCGACCAGCGAGGCCAGGAACGCGTTCCGCTTGCGGCGGCTCTCCTCGAGCATCGCCTCGGCCCGCTCGGTCTGCGTGACGACCTTCTGACGCCGGTCGTCGGGGTGCGGCTCCAGGCTGACCAGTCCCTTGGCCTCCAGCAGGGCCACGA
Source organism: Streptomyces pimonensis (assembly GCF_041380215.1). NCBI lineage: Bacteria > Bacillati > Actinomycetota > Actinomycetes > Kitasatosporales > Streptomycetaceae > Streptomyces > Streptomyces pimonensis. The sequence goes on along the minus strand of NZ_JAHWZY010000001.1, from coordinate 73,447 downwards.
TGCGGGTCATCGACGGCGGCTGGACGTGCTCCTTGCGGGCGAGCTCGCCCGGGGTGGCCCGGCCGCAGCGGGCCAGGGTGCCCAGCACCGACATCTCGGTGGGGCTGAGGGACTCGTCGACGCGCTGGTGCTTGAGCCGACGGGACAGCCGCATCACGGCGGATCGGAGGGCGTTCACGGCGGCTGCGTCGTCGCCATGGCTGAAGTCCGGCATGTTCCTTAGCGTAACTCATTACCCTCGCTAAATACCACCCGGACGGTGCGCACGCGCCCGTGAGCCCCGCCACTGCGCCGCTTTAGCACCCGTACGGGTGACCCCTCCAGGAATCGCGACACGCCGCACCGTGGTGTGGCGCGGCCCTCGTGCGCACGGGACCGGGGTGTTCGGCCTGCGCATCGACCGCGACCTGCTCGAACGGTTCCGTGGGCATGCCGCCGGGCGCGGCATGGGCGTCCGGGGCCATGCCGTCCAGACGCTCGTGCGCGATGACTCCGACCAGCGGTTCCGGGCCGCCGCCGAGGAGACGGAGAAGTTCCGCGAGGCCACGTGAGCCCGGCGGGGCCCATGAACCCGGCGGACCCCACGAGCCCGGTGGGGCCCATGGTGTCCGTGAAACCCTTGGCGCGGGATCAGGTCAGGCCCAGCGCCGGCATCAGGTAGTAGAAGGCGAAGACCGCAGCCACCGCGTACATCGCCGACGGGACCTCCCGGCCGCGTCCGGCCGCCAGGCGCAGCACCGCGAAGGTGATGAAGCCCATGCCGATGCCGTTGGTGATCGAGTAGGTGAACGGCATCACCAGCATCGTCACGAAGGCCGGGATGGCGATCGTGTGGTCGGCCCAGTCGATCTCCTTGATCGATCCGGCCAGGATCAGGAAGCCCACCGCCAGCAGTGCCGGGGTGGCCGCCTGGGACGGGACCATGGTGGCGACGGGCGTGAGGAACAGCGCCACCGCGAACAGGCCGCCGGTGACGACGTTGGCGAAGCCGGTCCGCGCGCCCTCGCCGACACCGGCCGTGGACTCCACGAAGGCGGTGGTGGCCGAGGAGGAGCTGGCGCCGCCCGCGGCGACCGCGACACCGTCGATGAACAGGACCTTGTTGATGCCGGGCATCTGGCCCTGCGCGTCGGTCAGCTTGGCCTCGTCCGAGACGCCCATGATCGTGCCCATCGCGTCGAAGAAGCACGACAGCAGCACGGTGAAGACGAACAGGACGCCGGTCAGCACGCCGACCTTGCCGAAGCCGCCGAACAGGCTGACCTGGCCGACCAGGCCGAAGTCGGGGGTGGCGAGCGGGTTGCCGGGCCAGGTGGGCGTCGTCAGGCCCCAGGACGGGATGTCGGCGACGGCGTTGACGATCATCGCGACGACCGTCATGGCGACGATCGAGATGAGGATCGCGCCGGGCACCCTGCGCACGATCAGCGCCAGCGTGAGCAGCGCGCCGAGGGCGAAGACGAGGACCGGCCAGCCGGTGAGGTGACCGCCGGTGCCGAGCTGGAGCGGGACGGTGGTCTGGGCGGCGTCCGGCATACGGGTGACGAACCCGGAGTCGACCAGACCGATCAGCATGATGAACAGGCCGATGCCGATGGCGATGGCCTTGCGCAGCCCGTAGGGGACGGCGTTCATCACACGCTCGCGCAGACCGGTGGCGACCAGGATCATGACGACGAAGCCGGCCAGCACCACCATGCCCATGGCGTCCGGCCACGACATGCGCGGCGCGAGCTGGAGGGCGACGACCGAGTTCACGCCGAGGCCGGCGGCCAGCGCGATCGGGACGTTGCCGATGACGCCCATGAGCAGTGTGGTGAACGCCGCGGTGAGGGCGGTCGCGGTGACCAGCTGACCGTTGTCGAGCTGGTTGCCGTACATGTCCTTCGCGCTGCCCAGGATGATCGGGTTCAGCACGATGATGTACGCCATGGCGAAGAAGGTGGCGAAACCACCGCGGATCTCACGGGACAGGGTGCTGCCGCGCTCGGAGATCCGGAAGTAGCGGTCGAGGGCGCCGGACGCGGCACCGGACCCCGGCTGCTCGGGGGTGGGGGCCTTGGTGGTGGCCGACGGAGACATGCGAGGACCTCATCACCGGCGGGCACCCCCCGAAGCCCTTTGGTGTTTTCTACGAATGAAAGCGGTCAGAGACAAACGAATTCAGTATGAACATATAACGCCGTCCACGCTATCTTCGCGCGTAGAACGCCCTGCTCCCATGCGGTCCCCGTCACACGGTCCGCGGGCTCCCTGCCACGCGGTCCACTCGGTCCCCGTCACACGGTCCATGCGGTCCCCGTCACGCACCGGGTCCCTCGTAAGCTGTCCGCATGGCGAAGTGGACCCCCAAGCACGAGGCGCCGGAGCCCCTGGAGGGCCCCGTGGTCGCCACCATCACCGGCGGCACGATCGTCTGGTTCGCCCTGTTCCTGGTCCAGCTGCCGTTCTACGGCTGGTTCGACGACCACGGTCACACCTGGTGGCTGTGGACCTGCCTGGCCGGCGGCGGGCTCGGCTTCATCGGCATCTGGTACGTCCGCAGGCGCGACGCCGCGATCAAGCGGACGCGGGCGGCCGGGGCGGCCTCCCCGGCCGGCCGCTCCCCCGCCCCGTCGGCCGACTGAGCCCCACCGGCCGGGCCCTGCCGGCTTTCGCGCCGCCGCCGGTCGCCCCGGTGGTGCTGGAGCAGCGGCTGCGCACCGACGCCGCCGACACCCTGCGCTGCTTCGCCGAGCAGAACGTGCGGACCAAAGCCATCTCCGGCGACAACGTGGTGTCGGCCGGCGCGGTGGCCGGCGGGCCGGGGCTCGGCGGCACGGCGGTCGACGCGCGCCGGCTGCCGCCCCGAGCGGCACCAGCCGGCCGGGGCGGCGACCTTCGTGACGTACCTGGTGGCGCGGCACCACTACAGCGGGCCGGACCCGCGGGCCGCGGAGACCAGCGCCGTGAAGCTGACGCTGTTCCTGATCTCGCTGTGGGTGCTGGCGGTCATCACCCGCCCCTGCACCTGGTGGCGGATCGGGCTGGTGGCGATGGGCACCGGGTTCCTGCCGGTGCTGGCCGTGCCGTGGCTGCGGGGCTTCTCGCGCTGAGGCTGGTCGGCACGGTGGTGCCGTGGGGCCGCGGTCGGCATCGCGGCGGTGGCGGCGGCCGCCCTGGGACTCCCGTGGAGACTGGTCGGCCGCCGCTTTCCCGTCGGGTAGGCCCGGGGTTACTGCACGCCGATGTAGTCACCGGTGGCGGTGGCCTTGCCACCGGTCGGGGAGCCGTTGAAGACGAAGCGGTAGTGGCCGCTGGCGCTCGCCGTGACGGTCGTCTTCAGGGCGCCGGTGGAGGTGGACTTGATGCCCTTGACGTTGCCGTAGGTGCTGGTGTCCTTCGCACGGTACTGGAGGACCACGGACTGGTTGCCGTAGCCGACGTACGTGTTGGTGTCCCAGTCGGCGCGGGTCAGCTTGCCGGTGATGGTGATGGTCTCGCCCTTCTTCACCGGCTCCGGAGCGGCGTCGACGGTCACCTTGGAGGTGCGCAGGACCTTGCGGGTGCCCACGTTCTCCAGGGTCACCTCGTCGTTCTCGGTGGCCACGACGACGCCGACGCGCCAGGTGCCGGCGTCCTCGTTGAGCAGCTCGTCCGGCAGGAAGGTGACGGTGGTCGAGCACTTCAGGGCGGTCGAGGAGACCTCGGTGCAGGCGGCCGCGCCGTCGGAGGCGAAGCCCCAGGTCGCGTCGTCGATCGAGGTGCCGTGGTAGATCATCGCGGCGGTGCCGTAGTAGCCCAGGTCGCCGGTGTGGTTCAGGGTGTACGTGAGCGGCACGGTGTAGGTGCCGGTCGTACCGACGACGATGTCCTTGTTGTTGTTGACCGACACGCCGGAGACGGTGACGTCGAGCGCGGCGGCGGCCTTCACGGAGGCGCCGCTGCGGGCGGTGGGCGCGGGCGCGTCGGCCTTCAGGCCGGCCTTGAGGTCGGCGGTGATGTCGCTGACGGTCGCCCCGAAGGACGGCCTGATGTCGTCGGCGGCCTGTGCGACGGCCGGCACGACGAGGGCGGAGAGGGTCAGGGCACCGGTGACGGCGGCCACGGTGGCACGTATACGCATGTGTTGGATCCCCCACAGGGTGACAGTGGAGTCTGATGACTCACATGTTCTGATCCGTGGCGGGAGTGACTGGTTGCACGCCGTGCGAAGGCTTGGCGAAAACGACACCGGCAGTTCACCTTGACGTCCTGAGGGTGAACTGCCGGTACCAGGAGGCGAGTTACCTCACATCGACGTAGTCACCCGCGGCGTTGGCTGCCGGGGTGGTCGAGGTGCCCGCGAAGGCGAAGCGGTAGTAGCCGTCGGCCGACGCCTTGACGGTGGTCTTCAGGTTGCCCGTCGAGTTCGTCTTGACCGTCTTGACGGTGGTGTACGTGCTGGAGGACTTCTTGCGGAACTGGAGCTTCACCGACTGGCCGGTGTAACCGGCGTACTTGCCGGTCTCCCAGTTGGCGCGGGACAGCTTGCCCGTGACGGTGATGGTCCTGCCCTTCTTCACCGGCTCCGGGGAGGCGTTGACGGTGAGCTTGGCGGCGCGCTGGACCTTGAAGCTCTTGACGTTGTCCTTCTGCACGAAGTTGTCGTCCTTGGCCACGGCGACGGCCCACACCTTCCAGGTGCCGGCGGACGCGTTGGTGAGGTTGTAAGCCGGCTCCAGGGTGAAGGCCGACGTGCAGGTCGACTTCGTGGCGTTGACCTTGGTGCACTTGGCCTCGCCGTCGCTGCTGTCGGCGATGGCTCCGGTGTCGGACTTCTCGACGCTCGGACCGTGGTAGAGGATGGCCTGCGCCCAGTCGGCGCCGGAGTTGTCGGTGACGGTGAAGGTGACCGTGACCTTCTTGGCGGCGGTGGGACCGGCGACGACGGACTTGCCGCCGTTGACCACCACGTTGGAGATCTTCGTGTCGCCCACGGAGTCGTCGGCGTGCGCGGCCGGGACGGCGAGGGCGGACAGGGCCAGGGCACCGGAGACGGCGGCCACGGTGGCGTGAATACGCATGCGTTTCCCCACGTTGGAGAAGGGGACCCCGGCTCTGGTCGTTTCGTACGGCTCGTCGTCGGCACGGGGCCCCGAATGATCGTGGAGTCTGTTGACTCGCATGATCAGATGCACCACTCGGTCATTTGGTTGTACGAGAAGCAAAAAGTTCGTGCAGGATTTCCCGGACTCAGTCGAACCAGCGGTCCCGCGCCAGCTCCTCCGTGCGCGACGGGTCCTCCAGCAGCGCCGCCACCTCGAAGCGCCGGGGCCACTGGCCCGCCGCCCAGGCGAGGCCCGCGGCCACGCCCTCCAGGGTCGCGGCGTGCAGGACCCCGTCGTCCGTGAGGCGCCAGTCGATCTCCACGCCGTCGACGACGAGCTCCTCGTGCTCGACGTACGACGCCGGGGTGCGCGGCCCCAGCAGCACCCGCACCGGCTCCGGTACGTCGTGCTCCGTGCCCTCGGAGTCCACCCCGCCGGTGACGGACTCGCTCAGCCGCCGCACCTGGAACAGCTCGGCCAGCCCGGCGGCGCGGGCCGGACGTACCGGCAGCAGCGGCACGCCGTCGGTGAAGGGCAGCAGGTCCGGCGAGTCGACGACCACCGCGTCGGCGGCGTCCACCACCCGCACCTCGCCGTCGACGACCGCGCGCAGCTCGTCCGGCAGGGTCACCTGCTCGGGGTCCAGCTCGGCCAGCGCGCCGTACAGGGCGTGCAGCTGTGCGGCCGTGACCGGGCGGTCGGGGTCGGCGAGGCGGTCCAGCAGCTCCGCCGCGCCGCCGGGCTCGTCGAGGAGAGCGGCCACCGAGGTCCGTACGCCCAACGCCCGCAGCACCTGTTCGTCCTCGAACCCGGTCGCGTCGGCCTCGTCGTACAGGCCGCGCAGCAGCGGGTCGCCGCCGGCCGCGCGCAGTCCGGCAGGGCGGCGCCCGCCGATCACCGGGTGCCCGCGCAGCCACCACGCGGTGTACGGCCGTACGACCTCGTGGGTACCGTCGTGCAGCAGGACCCGCACCGGCTGGGTGAGCGCGTCGCGCAGCGGGGGCCGGGACAGCAAAGCAAGGGCCTGCGGCCAGCGGTCGTCGTCCACGAGGTCGAGGTCGCGCACGGCGACGATCTCGGTGGCGACGGGCGGGACGGGGCTGTCCGGGAAGCGGTCGAGGACGTCCTCGCTCCACACGTCCACGGCGTCCAGCAGGCCGGCGTCGTCGGGTTCGGCGAAGTCCCTCTCGCGGGGCTCCAGTTCGTCGGGGTCGAGGACGACGTCGGTGGCACGGATCAACGCGAAGTCCACCAGCACCCCGCAGGCGGCCAGCGGCTGTTCGCCCCACCTGTCGGCCAGTTCGGCGTCCACCGAGGCGAGTTCGCCCTCCCGCATGACCTGGGCGAACGGCCCACCGGGGAGGACCAGCTCGCAGGCCGGGGAGAGTTCGCCGTCCTCGTCGGGCAGGGCGAGGGCGCCCAGCCAGGGCTCGTCGCCGGGTTCGAGCCCGGCGTCGCGCACCAGGCCGAGCACGGTGTCGGCCAGCTCCTCGGCGTCCGGGGCGTCCTCCTCCCAGTTCGTCCCGCCCTCGTCGTCGAGCGAGGCGGCGACGGCGGCCCGCACCTGCGGGGTGGTGAGGACGGCGCGCGAGGTGGCGGGAAGCGCGCCCAGCTTCTCCAGGAGGGGGTGGGCGGCCCCCGGGTGGGCGACCTTGAGCCCGAGCCGGGCCAGCACCTCGGGGTCGATCCGGGCGGCCTCCGCACCGGGCAGCAGCACCTGCCGGGGCCCGATCGTCGTCCTGCCGTCGGCCAGCGGCACCGGCAGCCCGGACAGCCGGTCCGGGTCGACCCCGGCAAGGCTGTCGTACAGCCGCCGCCACCAGTCGGGGGACTTCTCCAGGCCGGCCAGCCGGTCGATCGCGTCGGTGAGCGGGACCCGTGCCACGTCCAGCGTGCGCAGCTCCGCGCGGCGTTCGAGACCGGCGGGCAGCAGGGTGGGCAGGACTTCGGCCAGCACCCTTACGGTGTCCGCGCCCGCGCCCTCGACGACCTCGGCGTCCCTGGGGCGCAGGGACTCGGGCAGGTCGGGGTCGTCGTACCGCCCGGCCTGCCCGCCGGCCGGCGGCAGGAAGGACGTACGGGGCAGCCGCTCGAGGATCGCCCGGCGCAGGGCGCCGTCCAGTTCGCCCTTGCCGAGCGGCCCCGGCACCAGGTCGATGATCCCGGCGGCCACCGGGCGCCAGTCGGCGAGGAGTCCGGCGTAGGCGTCGGCGGCGCGCTGCACGAGGAAGTCGGTGAGCGGGCCGGGGGCTGTGTGCCGGCGGGTGGAGTCCAGCGGGAAGGAGGCGATGAGCAGCGCGGGCACGCCGAGCGGCTCGTCGCTGGGGGTGGGCGCGTGCACGACGGCGCTGGTGCGGGGCCGGGCGGGGCTGCCGTCGGAGTCCACGGGGACGGCCCAGGTGACCGACCAGTGCGGGCGCAGCCGCTCCTCGACCGGCCGGTCGGCGAGCAGCTCGGGGGTGAGCGGACCGTGCGCGACGGCGGTGCGCCAGCGGGTGGCGCCGGTGGGGGTCCCCTCGCTCGAGCGGAGCCGAGAGTCCTCGACGACGGTGAGACCGTCCTCGCTGCGGCGGCTGAGGGTGCGGGGCTCCGCGTCCCCGACCTCGACGACGACCTCCTCCAGGCCGGGCAGGGCGAGCAGCAGGGCGTCGTCGACGGCGTGCAGCAGCCGCTCGGCGAGATCGGCGGCGGCGGTGTCGCGCAGCGGGAGGATGACGACCGTGTCGTACGGAGCGGGCGCGGTGCCCTCGGCGGCGAACGGCAGCCGGAGCAGCGGCACGTGCCCGTCCCGGCGGCGGATCTCGTCCTCCAGGCCGGGGCTGCGCCGGGCGGTGTCGTCCGCGAGTCCGCGGGCCTCGGCCAGCGACCAGCGGACCCCGCCGTGCCGGCCGACGACGGCGGGCTCGTCGGTGACGGCGAGGACGGCGGCGAAGCCGACGCCGAACCGGCCCACGGACCGGTCCGGCGCGTCCCGCTTGGCGGAGGCCCGCAGCGTGGACAGCGACTCGACGCCGGCCGCGTCCAGCGGGGCCCCGGTGTTGGCGGCGACGAGGACCCCGTCGCGCAGGGTGAGCCGCAGACGTCCCGGCACGCCCGCGCGGGCGGCGGCGTCGGCGGCGTTCTGGGCGAGTTCGACGACGAGGCGGTCCCGGTACCCACCGAGGACGAGGTCCTCCTCGGCGTTGGCGTCCTCCCGGAAGCGGGCGGGGCTGGCGACCCAGGCGTCCAGGACCCCGCGCCGCAGCCGCGCCGTACCGAACGGGTCGGCGCCCTCGGCGGCGGGCCGCACGAACTTGCTCACGTTGACTCTCCTCATCGGCCCACTTCTGCGTGAGGTCGAAGGTACCGCCCCCGGGTGTCCCGGGGACGCGCTGTCCGCGTCCCGCCGCCCCCCTGGGGGGTGATCGGGACCGTGCTGCTCCGGTCGCTGTCCGCCGCCGCGCCGGCCGTGGTGCCGGTGTGCGCCGTCGTCCGTCCGTTCGCCGGCCGGAGGCCGGGATCGCGGTGCCCGCGGCCGGCGTCGTGCCCGCGACCGGCGCGATCCGCCTGGAGGCGGTCCGGGAGGAGGACGCCCGCTTCGGGCCGGTGATCGACTTCCTCACCGCCGTACTGGTGCCGACCACCCTCCTGTGGCGCCGCGTCGCCCACCATCACGCCCGCGAGATCGGCCCCACGCGCTTCACCCTGCCGGGCCCGGCCTCCGTCCCGGCGGCGCCGCCGACGTCCGACGGCGGGGGCGGGGGCGGCGCTGTGGCGCTGGAGGTGCTGGGCGGCTGAACGGGAGGGAAGGCCCCGGAGACCCACGCCACATTCACTGGGCGGCCGGACCGGCCGCCCAGTGACAAGCCGCACAGGCACTTTGCCGAGTACTACCCGGAATAGTGAAGAAGTGGTTGAACCCAAAAGGGGCATTTGGTGCGCAGGGCCGATCGATCAGCTTGAAATGGCGGTTTCCTCCCGCCCGGGACCGTCCGTCAAGAGACGTGCGCCTCATGTCCGGAGTACGGCCTTTCGTCGTAGGTCACACCTTTGCGGCTTTTGGGCGGTGGCCGTTACCAAGGAACGGCCACCGCGGCACGGACCCGTTCCGCCGGTGGCTTCCCCCGCCCCCTCACCCACGAGGTTTCGATGTCCCAGCGCGTCACGTCCCGTTTCCCCCGTACGCCCCTGGCCCGCACTCGCGCCGCCGTCCTGGCCGCCGGTATGGGCGCCACGGTCGTCCTGGGAGTCGGGGCCGCGGTCGCCGCCGAGAACACGGCCGCGCCCGGCGCTGCCACCGCCGTCCAGACGCAGACCACCGTCAAGAAGCAGGCCGCCGCCAAGAAGGCGACGACGGCTTCCTGGGTCTCCCCGGTGAAGAGCTACGCGCTGTCCGCGAGCTTCGCCCAGAACGGCGGCATGTGGGCGTCCAAGCACAGCGGCCAGGACTACGCCGTCCCGACCGGCACCGCGGTGCTGGCCGCGCACGGCGGCACCGTCGTCAAGGCCGGCCCCAACGGCGCCGGCGACGGCCCCGCGTACGGCAACGCGGTCGTCATCAACCACGGCGACGGGACGTACTCCCAGTACGCCCACCTGTCGCAGGTCAACGTGAAGGCCGGCCAGATCGTCAAGACCGGACAGAAGATCGCCCTGTCCGGCAACACCGGCAACTCCAGCGGCCCGCACCTGCACTTCGAGATCCGCACCACCCCGAACTACGGCTCCGCCATGGACCCGGCGAAGTTCCTGCGCGCCCACGGCGTGACGGTCTGACCCGCCGCGCGCACAGCAGCACCCGAGCGACCCCGAGGACGGCCCCGCGCCCGTCCTCGGGGTCGCTTTCGGCGCTCAGCCCTCGGACGCGTACGGGACGAAACGTGCCCAGGTATCGGGGGTGAAGGTGAGGCGGGGGCCCGCGGCGCTCTTGGAGTCGCGGACGTGGACGGTGCCGGGGGTGAGGGCGAGTTCGACGCAGGAGTTGCCGTCAGGGCCGTCGCTGTAGCTGCTCTTGAACCACGCCAGTTCGGAAGCATCCCCGGTAGAAGCCTTGCGGATCATGTCTCTCCCAGCACTTGCTCGACGAAGGCCAGCGACTCCCGAGGGGTGAGAGCCTGCGCTCGGATCGTCCCATACCGCAGCTCAAGGATCCGCAGCTGCTTCGGGTCAAAAGTCGGTCGACCGTTGAAGGCACCGTCGGAACGGCCTGCCGCCGCGCCGTCGGCGAACTTCAGCACCTCGATCCTGCCGTCCAAACCGGGATGGGCACCCGCGCTCGTCGGCATCACCTGAAACGTGACGTTGCGCAACCGGGCCACCTCCAGCAGATGTTCGAGCTGCTGACGCCACACCATTGTGCCTCCGACCCGTCGGCGGAGAGTCGCCTCTTCCAGGACGAAGCTGAGAGCAGGCGCCGGGGAACGCTCGAAGATCGACCTGCGTGCCATGCGAGCAGCGACCAGGCGCTCCACCTCCTCCTCCGAGTACGGCGGCTGCCACGCCTCGAACAGAGCACGCGCGTGCTCCGGCGTCTGCAGCAAGCCGTGAATGCTGAGCCCGACGTACACCCCGAGTTCGACCGCCTTGGCTTCCAGCTCGGCCAGCACCCGCACGCTCCTCGGGTACCGGACCTTCTTCACGTCCTCCCAGGCCGCTGCGATGAGGCCGCCCGCGCTCAGGACCTCGTCCGCCTTGTCCAGGAACTCCTGGCGAGGGATCCGCTTGCCGCCCTCGATCTTGTAGATCATGTCCTCGCCGTAGCCGACGACCCTGCCGAACTCGGCGGCCCGCATACCCACGGCCTCACGGCGCAGCTTCAACTGCCGTCCGACGGTCGTGATGACCGCGACGCCCCACTCGTCGTCCGGGTCGACCTCCCAACCCGGTTCGTCCGCCTCTTCCTTGAGCCGACCCGTCTCCACCTCGACCGCCGTCATGCCGCACCTCTCCTTCAGAACCGCCCATGACGCTCCCGGCGCCCTACCCGTACCAACCGTCGGCACAGCCACGACAGCACCGGACAACCACCGGACAGTGACCATACGTACGCGTTGAGTTACTCATCACGGTACGCAGATCCGGCCACGCTGGGTGATGTGAATCAGCGAACCGCCGACCCTGCCACCCCCGTCCGCAACTTCACCGTGCCGCTCTCCCCCACCCCACGCGGCGCCCGTCTCGCCCGTCTGCTCGGTGCGGAACAACTCCGCTCCTGGGGGCTGCCGATGGATCCTGCCCGTCAGGTCATCGCGGAGCTGGCCGCCAACGCGGCGACCCACGGTCGCGTCGCGGGAAGGGGCTTCCGGCTCACGCTCTACGTCGTCGCCGACACCCTCCGTATCGAGGTCACCGACACCCGCGGCGAACGCCTCCCCGACCCACGGCCGGCCTCCCCCGAGGCCGAGTCCGGCCGGGGCCTGTTGCTGGTCGAGGCGCTCGCCGATCGCTGGGGTGTGTCCGAGGGGCGCTTCCCACGCAAGACCGTCTGGGCCGAACTGCGACTTACATCGCCGGAACCCGGGACCTGCAGCTCCGGCGCCGTCGGCGCCTTTCCCGAACAGGAACTTCGGGAAAGAAACCCCACCGGGCCCCACCCTTTCCCGCCCGAGGCGCGCGATCGCTCGGGCGGGTGAACATCACCGGATCAGCCGGATTTCCGAACCCCCGACACCTCTACGCTCAGCGCGCACCACCCGAAAAAGACCTCGGCCCCCGCCGGGACTGGCATCCCACTGCGAGGGCCTGACCACCAAGGAAGTCAAGCCCTTCCCGATGGACACCCAAAACACTAGCGCGCCCCCGCGTCTCCAGTCAGCCGCCGACCGCAATCCGACCCGATCGCGTCACCACACCGGCGACGTCGTCCACGAGAACACCCGCCACACCACCCGCTTCGTGGTGATCGGCAACCACCTCACCCAGCACCCCGAACTGTCGCTGCTCGCGATCGGCCCCGGCTGCCACATCCAGTCGCCGCCCACCGGCATCCCCGTGGACATCAAGAGCCTCACCGCCCGCTGCGCAACTGCGACGGCTGCGACGACTGCGGCCACGCCTTCCGCGCCCCGTAACCGAAACCCTCTGCCGCGCCTGCCGCACAGCCGCCGCTCACCCCTGAAGCCAGTAAGGAAACCCATGGTCAGCCCGCCCCATGAGGCGATGCACCGCATCTTCCAGCACGACCCCGGACTCTTCAGCCGCGTCTCGCGCTTCCTCGGAGTCGACATCCCCACCCCGGTGAAGGCGACAGCCCTGCCGACCGACCTGACGGAGACCAACCCCGTCGAACGCCGGGTCGACACACTCCTCCGGTTCGAGACCGCGGAGCAGGGCGCCTTCCTCCTGGCTGTCGAGGCCCAGAGCAGGAAGCACCCGGACAAGCCGGCGAGCTGGGCGTACTACACCGCCTACCTGTGGACGAAGTACCGTCTGCCCACGGCCCTCCTGGTCGTGTGCCAGGACCACGCCACGGCCAAATGGGCCGAGCAGTCGGTGAGCTGCGGACCGCCCCAGATGCCCACTCTCACCCTTCACCCCGTGGTCGCAGGCCCGCACAACATGCCCGTGATCACCGATCCGGAGGAAGCCCGCGCCGACCTGGCCCTGGCCAGTCTGGCGGCCATCACACACGCTGCCGAACCGGTCGTCGATGCGATACTGAAGGCCCTGTCCACCGCACTGCGGGACGAGCCCGAAGACATCGCGAGTCCCCTCATCGAATTCACCGCACAGGGCCTGGGCAAGAACCCGGCCAAGCACCTCTGGAGGAACCTGGTGGCCGTGGACCTCTCCTTCTACAAGTCCTACCTCGCCGAAGAGGTTCGGGCAGAAGTCCGAAAAGAAGTCCGGCAGGAAGTCCGCGAAGAAGTCCAGCGGGAAGTCCGGCAGGAAGTCCGCGAAGAAGTCCAGCGGGAAGTCCGGCAGGAAGTCCGCGAAGAAGTCCGGCGGGAAGTCCGGCAGGAAGCCCGCGTCGAGGGCCGCGCCGAGGACATCCTGTTCGTCCTGGAGCAGCGTGGCCTCGACGTCTCCGACGACGTCCGCAGCCGCATCACGGACTGCACCGACCCCGACCTCCTCCGCCACTGGCTCGCCCGCGCCGTGACCGCCCCGAAGGCCGAAGAGGTCTTCGAGGGCCAGTAGACCCCACCCCTGATGTGACTCAGGTCGCATCAGGGGGCATAGCTCGTGAGCTTGACCAGGCCTCGCGAGGGGCAAGAACTTCCCCGTCGACCGCTAGACAAATTTGACTAGCCATCTCTTCGAAGGAGCCCGTATGACCCACCTCCCCGACACCGGATACACCCCGACCGCGCAGGACCGTGCGAGCCTCGACGCGTGGTTCGCCGAGTACGACGCGGCGAGCGCGAAGCGTGACGTCGAGCGCATGGCGGACCTGGCCGTGTTCCCCCTCAACCTCGTGAGTGACGACTCCGCGGGCGACGGGCGGTCGGCGCAGTGGGGCCGGGAGCGGTTCGTCGCGGTCATGACCCAGGTGATGGGCGAGGGGGGTCAGGACACCACCTTCGAGTCCACCCGGACCCCGGTGTTCCTGTCCCCCTCGATGGCCGTGGTCTTCACGGACTCGACCATGACCGCCGACGGCGAGTCCCAGCGGCTCCGCTATGCCGACATCCTGCTCAGACGGGACGGGAAGTGGGCGTTCCAGACCATGGTCCAGGGCGGCTGGGGGGACAACCTGCGATGACGTCCTACGAGTGCCCCAGCTCCGCCGCCGACGTGTCCTCCGTCGCCGGGACCGAGCCGGAGTCGGGGGACGGGCGGAGGGGGAACGGGTCGACGCGGGTCTCGTCGATGACCGGCGGGGCCGGCTGCGGGGGCTTCGGCATGACCGCGGCCTCGGAATGGCCGCCGCAGCCGTAGGCCAGGGAGACGACGTGGCCGTCGGCCGGGGAGAACTCGTTGGCGCACACCCCGAACGCCTGGCCCAGCGAGCCGCCGATGGGAGTGAGGAAGCCGCACGACATGCAGGAGGCGGGGGCCGCCTGCGCCATCGGGGTCTTCGCGCCGAACGCCTCCTCCCAGCGGTCGGCGGCGGTGTGCAGGCCGTAGCGGGACAGGACCCGGGCGCGGCGCATGCCGAGTTCCCCGGCGATCGCCGCGATCGTGCCGCGGGACGGGGTCACCGCCAGGTGGGCCGGGGTGCCCTCCGTGACCTCGGCGTCCTCCGCCTCCACCAGGTCGGCCATCTCGCCGGACACCGCGGAGTTCGGCGGGGGCTCCTCCTCGCCGAAGAAGCCGGGCTCCAGGCGCAGGTCGTCGGCGTCGGTGGGGAGGAGGTCACCGGGGCCCATGTCACCGGGGCGCAGCCGCTCGCTCCACGGCACCCACTCCGGTGCGAGGACCGCGTCGGGGCCGGGCAGCAGCGCCGCCTCGTCGACCGTGACGATCTTGGCGCGGGAGGCGCGGGCCACGGTGACGGCCCAGCGCCAGCCGCGGTAGCCGGGCTCGTGGCACCCGAAGAAGTGGGTGACGACACGGTCGCCCTCGGAGACCAGCCCTTCGTGCTCGCCCACGACCCCGGGCGCGGCGACCTCCTCGGCTGCGGCGCGGGCGAGGTCGACGGCCTCGGCGCACAGGCGGTCGGGGGTGCGGCTTCGCGTTGTCGCTGCGCTCACAGGTATCGCTTCTCTCCTACGCCGTCTCACGAGTGCGCCACTCCCGAGCGCGGGGGGCGGACGGAGCGGACAGTGGGACCGCGTCGACGTCCGCGCCGCAACGTGCTCGGGCGCGCCTCCATCCATTCTGCGGGATGGCTGAGATACGCACGCTACCTGCTCGCGTGCCCTGGGCCTACACCGACGGTTGTTACGGAGTCCCGCGCGCCGGTTTCCAGGGGTTTCCGGCCGCCCCCGGGGCCGGTTCCCCGGCAGCCTCCGGGGACGGGTTTCCGGCCGCCCCCGGCGTTCCGCCGTACAGCCGCACCCCGGACGGCGTCCACGGTGATACGGCATTACACACCGCCTTCCCGGGGCACTATGGCGTCGTGGCTACCGCGAGGACACCCCAGGACGCCACCGGGACCGGTGGGCCGAAAGGGGTCAGGGGCAGCGGCCGACGCTTCGGGACGAACCGGGCGGGCGGCCCTCTTCGCGCGTTCGGACGTGCCCTGCACCTGCCGGTGACCGGAACCGCACGGGGCATCCGCCGGGCGACCCACGCGCACGGCGCCGGGGAGTCCGGGCTCGGCAAGCTGATCGAACTGCACGGCGTGAACGGCGCCGGCGACGTCATGATCACGATCGCGCTGGCGTCCACCGTGTTCTTCTCGGTGCCGACCGACGAGGCGCGCGGGCGGGTCGCCCTCTACCTCGCCATCACCATGGCTCCGTTCACCCTGCTCGCCCCGGTGGTCGGCCCGCTCCTGGACCGCCTCCCGCACGGCCGCCGCGCCGCCATGGCCGGCGCGATGCTCGCCCGGGCGCTGCTCGCGCTGGTCCTGTCCGGCGCGGTCGTCACCGGCGGACTGGAGCTGTACCCGGCGGCGCTGGGCGTGCTGGTCGCGTCCAAGGCGTACGGCGTGGTCAGGAGCGCGGTCGTGCCACGGCTGCTGCCACCCGCCTTCTCCCTGGTGAAGGCGAACTCGCGGGTGACGCTCGGCGGGCTGCTGGCGACCGGGATCGCCGCGCCGATCGGCGCGGGCCTGCAGCAGATCGGGCCGCGCTGGCCGCTGTACGGGGCGTTCGCGATCTTCGTGACCGGGATGTTCCTGTCCTTCCGGCTGCCGCCGAAGGTGGACTCCGCGAAGGGCGAGGACGTGGCGCTGCTCGCCGCCGACGAGCGGCACCTGCACGGCCCGCACAGCGCCTCGGAGAAGCGCCCGGGACTGCGCACGGTCGGCCCGGCCGTCACCCACGCGCTCGGCGCCAACGCCTCCATCCGCTGCCTCACCGGCTTCCTGATCTTCTTCCTCGCCTTCCTCCTGCGCGAGCACCCGATGACGGGTCAGAACGCCGCGGTGTCGCTCGGCATCGTGGGCGTGGCGGCAGGCGCGGGCAACGCGCTCGGTACGGCGGTCGGGGCGTGGCTGCGGTCGCGCGCCCCGGAGATCATCATCGTGACGGTGGTGGCGTGCGTGGCGAGCGCGGCGACCCTGGCCGCCGCGTTCTTCGGCTCGGTCCTGGTGGCGTGTCTCGCCGCGATCGCCGGGTTCGCGCAGGCGCTGGCCAAGCTGTCGCTGGACGCGCTGATCCAGCGGGACGTGCCCGAACTGGTACGGACGTCGGCGTTCGCGCGCTCGGAGACGCTGCTGCAGATGGCGTGGGTGCTGGGCGGCGCGATCGGCATCGCGATGCCGCTGATCGGCGCGCTGGGGCTGGCGGTGGGCGCGACGATCGTCGCCGCGGGCTGGCTGACCACGGTCCGCGGGCTGATCCGTTCGGCCCGGCAGGGGAACGCGGGGCGGGCGCGTGTGGCGTAACACCACGGCCACGCCGTACCCCGCATGGGGGGTGCGGCGGACGCGCCAGATAGCCTTCGCCCCATGACCACGTTGCCCCGCGGCGCAGCCGCTATGAGTCACCGCGCTGTGCGACGCCGCCGTGCCGTCGCCGCCGTCGGCGCCGTATCCGCCGGACTGCTCGTCCTGGCCGCCTGTGACAAGCCGACGTCGATGGCCACCATCACGGTGGGCGACGACTCCGTGAGCTCGGAGGCCACCTGCGGTGGCGAGGGCGAGGCCCTGAGCTCCAAGACGCTCAACGAGTGCCTGAAGGACAAGGGCATCGACGAGATCTCCGTCGACCCCACCGAGACCGTGCGCTTCGGCGTCGACCCGGACATCGCCGACAACGGCTGGACCATCCTGATGAACGGTCAGCCGCTGGTCGAATCCAGCAAGAAGACCTACCAGGCCATCCCGGGCAGCGTGTTCTTCAACGCCCAGTACGGCGCGCAGGGCGACTCGACCCTGGTGTCGATCAAGGAGGGCGAGGAGTCGGCCACGGGTCTGTGGTCCTTCCGGCTGAAGAAGCAGGACGACTGATCACGTCGCCGTCACGCGTTCTCGTGGCCACCGCGGTCCCCGTCGAGCGGGACGCGGTGGCCGGGGCGTTCTCCGGGCCGGTGCGGGAACTCCCCCTGCCCGGGGCGACACTGCACCGGGTCCCCGGCGGGCCCGACCTGCTCGCCGCCGGGGTCGGCCCGGCGCTCGCCGCCGCGTCCACGGCCGGCGCGCTCACCGCCGCCGCCCTCGACGGTCGGCCCTACGGCCTGGTCGTCTCCGCCGGGATCGCCGGCGGTTTCCCGCCGCACGCGCCCCTCGGCCGTCTCGTCGTGGCCGACGAGATCACCGCGGCCGACCTGGGCGCCGAGACGGCCGACGGTTTCCTGCCGGTCACCGACCTCGGCTTCGGCACCGTCGCCCACCGGCCGCCCGCCGCCCTGGTACGGCAGGCCGCCGCCGCGGCCGGAGCGCTCACCGGGACCGTGCTCACCGTGTCGACGGTGACCGGCACCGCCGACCGCGCCGCCGCGCTCCGCGCCCGTCACCCGCGCGCCCTCGCCGAGGCCATGGAGGGCTTCGGGGTCGCCGAGGCCGCCGCCGCGCACGGCGTGCCCGTACTGGAGGTGCGGGCGGTGTCGAACCCCGTCGGCCCGCGCGACCGCGCCGCCTGGCGCATCGGCGACGCCCTGACGGCCCTCACCGAGGGCTTCGGGAAGCTCGCGCCCGTCCTCGAGAGTTGGAACCGGCATGACCACCCCTGAGCAGCAGCGGCTGCGGATCGCCTACTCCCCCTGCCCGAACGACACCTTCGTCTTCGACGCCCTCGCCCACGGCCGCGTCCCCGGCGCGCCCGCCGTCGACGTGACGTTCGCCGACATCGACCTCACCAACGGCATGGCCGAGCGCGGTGAGCTGGACGTGCTGAAGGTGTCGTACGCGGTGCTGCCGTACATCCTCGACGACTACGCCCTGCTGCCCTGCGGGGGCGCGCTGGGGCAGGGCTGCGGGCCGCTGCTACTGGTGCGGGAGGAGGGCGGCGGGGGCGCCTCCCACGCTTTCGGCAGGGGGGGACCGGTGGGCCGCACGGTCGCCGTGCCGAGCGAGCGGTCGACGGCGTACCTGCTGTTCCGGCTGTGGGCGGCGGACGTCGTACCGGGCGGGGTCGGGAAGATCGTGGTGATGCCGTTCCACGAGATCATGCCCGCCGTGCGGGACGGGAAGGTCGACGCGGGACTCGTCATCCACGAGGCGCGCTTCACGTACCGGAACTACGGGCTGCACCGGCTGGCCGACATGGGCGAGCACTGGGAGCGGACCACCGGGCTGCCGATCCCGCTGGGCGCGATCATCGCGAAGCGGTCGCTGGGCGAGGAGACGCTGACACGACTCGCCGACTCCATCCGCACGTCCGTGCGGATGGCCTGGGACGAGCCCGAGGTGTCGCGTCCGTACGTCATGGAGCACGCCCAGGAGATGGACCCGGCCGTCGCCGACCAGCACATCGGGCTGTACGTCAACGAGTTCACGGCCGATCTGGGCGAGGACGGGTACGCGGCCGTACGGGGGCTGCTCACGCGCGCGGCGGCCGAGGGGCTGGTGCCGCCCCTCGGCCCGGACGCGCTGCGGTTCCGCTGAAGGCCAGGACGTCCCAGGCGTCCCAGGCGTCCTAGACGTCCAGCTGGTCGGCGACCGCGCGGAGCAGGCCGGCGATCTTCTTTCCGGCCGCGCGGTCGGGGTAGCGGCCCCGCTCCAGGGGCTGCGTGATGCCCTCCAGCAGGGTCGTCAGGTCCTGGACGATGGAGGCCAGCTCGTCCGGCTTCTTGCGCTGGGCCGCCGCGACCGACGGGGCCGGGTCCAGGACGGTCAGGGAGAGGGCCTGGTCGCCGCGCTGTCCGGCGACCACGCCGAACTCCACGCGCTGGCCCGGCTTGAGGGCCTCGACTCCGGCGGGGAGGACCGAGGAATGCACGAAGACGTCGCCGCCGTCGTCACGGGAGAGAAAGCCGAAGCCCTTCTCGCTGTTGAACCACTTGACCTTGCCGGTGGGCACGTCCGTCCTCGTCCTCGTACTCGTAGGGAAAACTGCTTCGGAAATCGGCTCTGGATAGCACTCGGGCGGGCCCGATGACCCGCCACCACCAAGGCTAATGGTCTTCAGGCCGCTGACAAGACGTCACCCGGTTGTTCTTTCGCGCTGGGAACTACCCTGGTCCGGTGCGTGACAAAAACCAAGCGAATTCCCCCGCGCCCGGTGACGGCCTGGTCCGTGCCGGCGCCCTCGTCTTCTTCGTCGGCGCCGTGGCCACGCTGGTCACCGTGGCCCCGTTGTTCCTCGGTACGACACCCTTTCCGACGTACATGTTCGGACTGAGCATGTTCATGGCTATCGGATTCCTGATGGCCGGCGCGGGCGTACTGCGTTCGGTCGCGGCGGGACGCCGTCGGGCACGGGCGGGACAGGTTTCCGGGCCGGTTTCCGGTCAGCGGCCCGAGAAGTAGTCCGAAAACCACCGCGGGAATTCCGTCAGACCGGCGAGGACGACGTCCGCGCCGGCCTCGCGCAGCGCGTCGGGGCCGTACGGGCCGGTGGCGACCGCGACGGACAGCGCGCCGGCGGCCCGCGCGCCGCGCACGTCGCCCAGGTGGTCGCCGACGTAGACGGCGGCCCCGTGCTCGCGCAGCGCGAGCGCCTTCCGCTCGGCCCACAGGTCGCCGATCACGGCGTCCGGCTCGATCCCGAGGTGGGCCAGGTGCAGCTTGGCGTTGGGCTCGTACTTGGCGGTGACGACGATCGCCCGCCCGCCCGCCTCCCGTACGGCCGCTATCGCCTCACGGGCGCCGGGCAGGGCGGGCGTGGGCGCGATGGCGTACCCCGGGTACATCTCCCGGTACAGGTCCGCCACCTCGTCGACCCGCTCGGCCGGGAACCAGTTGACCAGCTCGTCCACCAGCGGCGGCCCGAGCCGGCCGACCGCGAGGTCGGCGTCGATGTACGTCCCGGTCCGCTCGGCCAGTGCGAGGTAGCAGGCGCGGATGCCGGGGCGGGAGTCGATGAGCGTCATGTCGAGGTCGAAGCCGACGGTGGGCGGGAGGAGGGCGGTGAGGGCCATGTGGGCCATTGTGCCCAGCGCCCGCTGCGGGCAGTCGGGCCTGACCCGGCTGCGGGCAGTCGGGCGCTGGGGCGGCCCGGGTGGGCGCAGCGGCACCTGGCCGGCGCCGTGAGCGCAGCCGGACGCCCGGGGCGGGTCGTCGCCCGCCCCTTCCCGTCCCGTCCCGTCCCGTCCTCGGGGCGCCGCCCCCGGGCCCCCGCTCCTCAAACGCCGGAGGGGCTGAACGCAGCCGACGGCTCAGCGTCGGCGCTGGGAGCGCCAGACCAGGAACAGGGCCGTGGCGAGGGCCGCGGCCCGGACGACCCACGGCCACGTCTCGGAGATCGCGTCGTTCATCCGGCCCTGGGGGACGGGAGCGCCCCAGCGGCCCTCCGTCCTGCCCCAGAGCCAGACGACGCCGCCCGCGAGCGCGAGACCGGGGAGGACGACCACCGCCCACTTGACCTCCGCCTGGGTCAGGCGGCGGGAGGCGTAGGCGATGAGCCAGCCCAGGATCAGGGCGCGCCAGTCGCCGATCACGGTTCCCGCGACCAGCAGACCGGCGGCGAGCAGGAGCAGGGGGTTGCTCCAGCGGCCGGAGGGGAGGCGCGGGAGGCGGCGGCGGGAGGCGGCGGCGGGCTCCGCCTCGGGGGCGGCGGTGACGGCGGCCGGGCCGGGCGGCGTCTCCTCCGCCTTCTCCTCCTTCGCCGGGGGCGGTTTGAGCAGTTCGGGGATCTCGACGCCGCCGACGAAGCCCGGCACCTCGTCGCCGACGCCGAACGCGCTGCCGTCCATCCGCCACCAGTCGGGCTGGGTGGCGCTGTCGCCGAGTTCGTCCGTGCCGGCCCGGTGCGGCGGGGACGGCACGCCGACGGGGGCGGGGCCGCCGTCCGGCGTCCCGGTCGGGCGGGGACGGGGGACGATCCGGCGCAGCATGCCCTTGGGGCGGTCCCCGCGGGCCTCGGCGCCGCGTTCCGGCTCCCGCTGCACCGGGACGGCGGCGGACGGCGCGGGGGCGGCGGCGCTCGGGACGGGGGCACCCGGGGCGGCGCCGGAGGCGTCCTCGGCCACCGTGACGACCTCGGTCGGTGTGCCGATGCGGGAGATGATGCGGCGGACCGCGGCGGGGGAATCGACCACGGCCTTCGCCCGGCGCCGGTCGATCTCGTCGCGCAGCTCGGCGACCAGCCGCATGCGGGCCGCCGACGGCAGCTGCCGTTGCTGCGCCACGTCGCCGACGCGGCTCAGATACTCGTAGACGACCTGGTCGCTCTCGATACCCACGAAGTCCCCTCCGGGACGGATGCGTCGGGACACCGTCGTCCGACGGTACCGCGAGTTGGGCCGGCCGACCCAACTCCCGGCACTCCACGGACGTACCACCCGCTAACGTGAGACGGATGAGCACCGAGGAGAACCCCGCGGCGGCCCCCCGATCCCTCGCCGAGGCCCTTCGGGAGCGGGACGACGTCTCCCTGGCCGCACTGCTGCGCAGCCGGCCGGACCTCATCACACCCGTGCCCACCGACCTCACCCAGCTCGCCACCCGCGCCGGCACCCGCGCCTCGGTCGTACGGGCGCTGGAGCGGCTGGACCGGTTCACGCTGCAGACGGCGCAGGCGCTGGCCGTCGCGGCGGACCCGGCGTCGTACGAGGAGCTGCTCGGACTGCTGGCCGGCGACGACGGTGACCCGGCGGTCTCCGCCGCGCTGCCGCACGCGCTCGGCGGCTTGCGCGAGCAGGCTCTGGTGTGGGGCGGCGACGACCGGCTGCGGCTGGTCCGGACCGCCCGTGAGCTGCTGGCGCCGTCGCCGCAGCACCCGTCGCCGACCGGGCTCGGCCCGACGGTGCGGGAGGCCACGGCGGGGATGTCGCCGGGACGGATCCAGGAGATCGTGGCGACGGTGGGGCTGCCGTCGACGCACGACTCGGTGTCCGCCGTGGCCTCCCTGACCGCCTTGTTCGACGACCCGGCGCGGATGTCCGCACTGCTCGACGAGGCGCCGGCCGAGTCCGTGGAGGTGCTGGAGCGGCTGGTGTGGGGCCCGCCGTACGGGCAGGTCACCGCCGATCCCGGCCCCCGGCTGCGCTGGCTCCTGGACCGGGGGCTGCTGCTGCCGACGGCGCCCGGGACGGTCGTCCTGCCGCGCGAGGTGGCGCTGCGGCTGCGGGCCGGGCGGGCGCACCGGACGCCGGAGCCGTTTCCTCCGCCCGTCGGGGCCGCCGCCACGCACCGTCCGCAGGTGGTGGACGCGACGGCGGCCGGGCAGGCGTACACGGCGCTGACGACCGTCGAGGAGCTGCTGAAGGACTGGCACGAGGGCGGCCCGGCGGTGCTGCGGGCCGGCGGGTTGAGCGTGCGGGACCTGAAGCGGACCGCCGTCGCACTGGACGTGACCGAGCCGGTGGCCGCGTTCTGGGTGGAACTCGCCTACGCGGCCGGGCTGCTGGCCCCCGACGGGGAGGCCGACGAGCGGTACGCGGCGACCCCGGAGTACGACGAGTGGCGCGAGCGGCCGGCCGCGGAGCGGTGGGCGCAGCTGGTCACGGCGTGGCTGGCGGCGACGCGGACGCCGGGGCTGGTCGGCGGGCGGGACGCGAAGGACCGCGCGCTGTCGGCCCTGGGCCCGGGCCTGGACCGCTCGGCGGCCCCGGAGGTACGGCACCGGGTCCTGACCCTGCTGGCCGGCCTCCCGGAGGGGGCGGTTCCGGCCACCGAGTCGCTCCTGGCACGGCTGCGCTGGGAGCGCCCGCCGCGCGGAGTCGGGCGGGGTCCCGCCGGGACGGGCGTGTCACCGGCGGAGGGTGCTCGCGGTGCCGACGGCGCGGGAGCGGGGGTCTCCCCGGCAGCGGGGGACGGTGAGGATCTGCGGGCGCGGGTCGCGCGGTGGACGCTCTCCGAGGCGGAGATGCTCGGGATCACCGGGCGCGGCGCCCTGTCCGCGCACGGGAGGGCGCTGATCGGCGCGCCCGCGGCCCGGCGGGCGGAGGCGGAGCCCGAGGGACCGGGCGACAAGCTGCCCGTGCACCACAGGACCGCCCCGGCGCCGGCGCCGCCCTCCTCCGCCGAACGGGCCACGGCCGCCGCTGCCGCCGCCCGGCTGCTCGCACCGCTGCTGCCCGAACCGCTGGACCACGTGCTCCTCCAGGCCGATCTGACGGCGGTGGCGCCGGGTCCGCTGGAGCGGCCGCTCGCCGACATGCTGGGGGTCCTCGCGGACGTGGAGTCGAAGGGTGGCGCGACCGTCTACCGGTTCACGCCCGGCTCGGTACGGCGCGCCCTCGACGCCGGACGGACCGCCTCCGACCTGCACGCCTTCCTCACCGCGCACTCCCGTACGCCGGTGCCGCAGCCGCTGGCGTACCTCATCGACGACGTCGCCCGCAGGCACGGGCACCTGCGGGTGGGCGCCGCCTCGGCCTACGTCCGCTGCGACGACGACGCCGTGCTCAGCGAGATCCTCGCCGACAAGCGGGCCGCGGGACTGGGCCTGCGCCGGCTGGCCCCGACCGTGCTGGCCGCGCAGGCCGGTCCGGCCGGTCTGCTGGAAGGGCTGCGCGCGATGGGGTTCGCGCCTGCCGCCGAGTCCGCGGAGGGCGACGTGGTGATCGCCCGGGCCGACGCCCACCGCACCCCGCCGCGCACCCCTCCCGCACCGGTCCCGGACGGGCCGCCGGTCCCCGACGACACCCTGCTCGCGGCGGCGCTCCGCGCCGTGCGCGCCGGCGACCTCGCCTCCACCGCCCCGCGCAAACCGGCCGCCGGGGGCGACCCGGGCCGCGGGGAGCCGCCCCGCACGACCGCCGCCGAGACCCTCGCCACCGTGCAGGCAGCCGTCCTCACCGGCGAGGCGCTGTGGATCGGCTACGTCAACGCCGAGGGCGGGGCCAGCCAGCGCGTCATCGCCCCGGTCCGGGTCGAGGGCGGCTTCGTCACGGCGTACGACCACACCGCGGACGAGGTGCGTACGTATCCGCTGCACAGGATCACGGGGGTCGCGGAGCTGGCGGACGACGAGGACTGAGCCGTTCGGGTGCACGGCGGGCTCCATGCACACCACGCCGGGCCGTTCCCCCGACGAGTGAGGCTTGTGGGGCGTCGCGCATCGGGTCCTCGTTCCGGTCCGATCCGTTGCGCGTTCCGATCCGTTCCTTGTTCCGATCCGTTTCCCGTTCGCTGCGGGCCGGCCCCTCGTCCAGGGGCCGGCCCGTCCCGGTCGGCCGAAGACGAAGGGGGTCCCGCGCCTTCAAGGGGGTCCCGCGCCTTCCCCGTTCCGCGCGGCGGCCGTCCGTCCTTCCGCTCCCGCGCTCGTCGCGGTGCTCGCCCCGGCCGCCGCGGCGCTGCCGTTGCCGAACCCGGCCGCCGCGGGGGCGCTCGTCGCCGAGGGGTGACCCCCGGGCGCGCTGGTGAACAACCTCACGCCGCCCTCACTGATGTGGCCCGGTCCGCTCAGGACCACCGACGCGCGCGATCGGGCAGACTGGAGGTTTGGCCGTGCAGTGCCCGTGCCGAGCCCGTCGCAGAAAGGCAGCCGCGCGTGAATGGTCCTCTCATCGTCCAGTCCGACAAAACTCTGCTCCTCGAGGTCGACCACGAGCAGGCCGACGACTGCCGTCGGGTCATCGCGCCGTTCGCCGAACTGGAGCGGGCACCCGAGCACATCCACACCTACCGGGTGACCCCGCTCGGCCTGTGGAACGCGCGGGCGGCCGGACACGACGCCGAACAGGTCGTGGACGCGCTGGTGCAGTACAGCCGCTATCCGGTGCCGCACGCGCTGCTCGTCGACATCGCCGACACCATGGACCGCTACGGCCGGCTCAGCCTGGTCAAGCACCCGGCGCACGGCCTCGTCCTGACCAGCACCGACCGGCCGGTCCTGGAGGAGGTGCTGCGCTCCAAGCGGGTCGCCCCGCTGGTCGGCGCCCGCATCGACCCCGACACGGTGATCGTGCACCCTTCGGAGCGCGGGCAGATCAAGCAGACGCTGCTGAAGCTGGGCTGGCCGGCCGAGGACCTCGCCGGGTACGTGGACGGCGAGGCGCACCCCATCGAGCTGGTCGAGGACGGGTGGGCGCTGCGCCCGTACCAGAGGCAGGCCGTGGAGAACTTCTGGCACGGCGGTTCCGGTGTGGTCGTCCTCCCCTGCGGCGCGGGCAAGACGCTGGTAGGCGCCGGTTCGATGGCACAGGCGAAGTCGACCACGCTGATCCTGGTCACCAACACCGTCTCGGCCCGCCAGTGGAAGCACGAGCTGGTGAGGCGGACCTCGCTGACCGAGGACGAGATCGGCGAGTACAGCGGGACGAAGAAGGAGATCCGCCCCGTCACCATCGCCACCTACCAGGTGCTGACGACGAAGCGGAAGGGGATCTACCCCCACCTGGAGCTGTTCGACTCCCGGGACTGGGGTCTGATCCTCTACGACGAGGTGCACCTGCTGCCCGCGCCCGTCTTCAAGTTCACCGCCGATCTCCAGGCCCGGCGGCGGCTCGGCCTGACCGCGACCCTGGTGCGCGAGGACGGCCGCGAGTCGGACGTGTTCTCGCTGATCGGCCCGAAGCGGTTCGACGCGCCGTGGAAGGAGATCGAGGCGCAGGGCTACATCGCCCCGGCCGACTGCGTGGAGGTCCGGGTCAGCCTCACCGACTCCGAGCGGCTGGCGTACGCGACGGCGGAGCAGGAGGAGAAGTACCGGTTCTGTTCGACGACGGCGACCAAGCGGAAGGTGACGGAGGCGATCGTCCGGCGGTTCGCGGGGCAGCAGATCCTCGTCATCGGGCAGTACATCGACCAGCTGGACGAGCTGGGCGAGCACCTGGACGCGCCGGTGATCAAGGGTGAGACGTCGAACGCCCAGCGGGAGAAGCTGTTCGACGCGTTCCGGCAGGGCGAGATCAACGTCCTGGTGGTGTCCAAGGTCGCGAACTTCTCGATCGACCTGCCGGAGGCCACGGTCGCCATCCAGGTGTCGGGCACCTTCGGGTCACGGCAGGAGGAGGCGCAGCGGCTCGGCCGGGTGCTCCGTCCCAAGGCCGACGGGCACCAGGCCCACTTCTACTCCGTGGTCGCCCGGGACACCATCGACCAGGACTTCGCGGCGCACCGCCAGCGGTTCCTGGCGGAGCAGGGGTACGCGTACCGGATCATGGACGCGGACGAGCTGCTGGCCGACAGCTGAACGGCGACCGCGCACGCGCCCCGGCGGCGGACCGCCGGGAACGCCGGCGGGGCGGCGCGCACCGACGCGGTGTCGGCGTACGCCGCCCTGGGGCGGGACGCGGCTCGTTCCCTCATGGGGGGGGTTACCTCGGGTCCCGGGTGAACCTGGCGGCCGACCAGAAGTAGCCGAGCACCGCCAGGCCCAGGCACCAGGCCACCGCCAGCCATCCGTTGTGGCCGACCTCCGTGCCGAGCAGCAGCCCGCGCAGGGTCTCGATGGCGGGGGTGAAGGGCTGGTACTCGGCGATCGGCTGGAACCAGCCCGGCATCCCGTCGACCGGGACGAAGGCGCTGGACAGGAGCGGCAGCAGGATCAGCGGCATCGCGTTGTTGCTGGCCGCCTCGGCGTTCGGGCTGACCAGGCCCATGCCGACGGCGATCCAGGTGAGCGCCAGGGTGAACAGCACGAGCAGTCCGAACGCGGCCAGCCACTCCAGGGCCGTGGCGTCCGTGGGGCGGAAGCCGATGGCCACGCCCACGGCGCCGACGAGGACCACGCTCGCGACCGACTGCAGCACGCTGCCGAGGACGTGCCCGATGAGCACGGAGCCCCGGTGGATGGCCATCGTGCGGAAGCGGGCGACGATGCCCTCGGTCATGTCGTTGGAGACGGAGACCGCGGTGCCGATCGTGGTGGATCCGATGGTCATCAGCAGCAGGCCGGGCACGATGTAGGCGATGTACGCGGACCGGTCGCCTCCGCCGTCCCCGAGGCCGGCGCTCATCGCGTCGCCGAAGATGTAGACGAAGAGCAGCAGCAGCATGATCGGCGTGAGCAGCAGGTTCAGGGTGAGCGACGGGTAGCGCCGGGCGTGCAGGAGGTTGCGGCGCAGCATCGTGGACGAGTCGCGCACGGCCAGGGCGAGGGTGCTCATCGGACGGCCTCCTTGGACGGGGCGGGGACGGCGGCGCCGCCGGTCAGGGCGAAGAACACGTCGTCGAGGTCGGGGGTGTGCACGGTCAGCTCGTCCGCCTCGACGCCGGCGGAGTCGAGCCGGTCGAGGACGGCGCGCAGTTCGCGCTGGCTGCCGTCGTTCGGGATCTGCAGGGCGAGGGCACCGTCGTCCCGGGATGCCTCGGGCAGGGCGGAGGCCGCGGACCGGTAGTCGGCCGGGTCGGTGAAGCGGAGCCGGACGTGTCCGCCGGGGACGAGGCGCTTGAGCTCCTCGGCGCTCCCCTCGGCGGCGATCCTGCCGTCGTTCAGCACCGCGATGCGGTCGGCGAGTTCGTCGGCCTCCTCCAGGTACTGGGTGGTGAGGAGGACGGTGACGCCGCCGGTGACCAGTTCGCGGATGATCTGCCACATGGTGTGGCGGGAGCGCGGGTCGAGGCCGGTGGTCGGCTCGTCGAGGAAGATGATCCGCGGGCTGCCGACCAGGGTCATGGCGATGTCGAGGCGGCGCTTCATGCCGCCGGAGTAGGTGGAGGCGGGCTTCTCCGCCGCCCCGGTGAGGTCGAACCGCTCCAGCAGCTCGGCGGCCACCCGCCGCCCCTCGCGCCTGGGGAGGTGGTGCAGGTCCGCCATCAGGAGCATGTTCTCCTCGCCGGTGATCAGACCGTCCACGGCGGAGAACTGGCCGGTGACCCCGATCGCGGCCCGCACGGCCCGGGGGTCGGTGGCGAGGTCGTGGCCGCCGACGCGCAGGTCGCCGGCGTCCGCGGTGACGAGGGTGGAGAGGATCTTGACGGCGGTGGTCTTGCCGGCGCCGTTCGGGCCGAGCAGGGAGAAGATCGTGCCTTCCGGGACGGTCAGGTCGACGCCGTCGAGCACGACCTTGTCGCCGTAGGACTTGCGCAGCCCGTTCGCCGCGATGGCCAAGCCGGTCACGGGGGGTCTCCTCTCCAGGTTCACAGGCTGCGGGCGGTGATGTCGCCGTAGGCGGTGGTCGCGTGGACGGTGAGGCCGGCGGCGGCGCCGTCGGCGTTCCTGAGCGTGTTGTGGACCCGGCCGTGGCCGGCGCCGGCGTCCAGGGAGGCGGAGACCCCGCGGGCGGCGCCGACGGAGATGTCGCCGTGCCCCGTGCGCAGCGTGACCGTGCCGCGCACGGTCTCGGTGACGCGGACGTCGCCCTTCCGGGTGCTGATCTCGCCGGGGCCGCCCAGGCGGCCGACCGAGACGTCGCCGGCGAGGACGGCGAGGCGGACACTTGCGGCCTCGTCGAGCTCGACCGGGCCCCGCGCGCCCTCGAAGGCGACGTCGCCGAGCCGGCCGACGCCCCGGAGCTCCGCGTCGGCCGTCCTCGCCTCGACGCGGGAGCCGACGGGCAGCCGGACGGTGACCTCGACGGATCCGGACGGGCCGAGGAACCGGTTGTCCGCCGGCGGCCCCTCGATCCGCAGGACGCCTCCGTCGTATTCGACCCTGGTCCGCTCCACCGCCTTCCTGTCGCGGCTCTTCGCGGCGTCCGCGGGGAGGACCTCGACCACGGTGTCGGCCCGGTCGGCGGCGATGAACCGGATGCGGCCCGCGGGGACGTCGAGGACGACCGAGAGGGGGGCGGGGGTGTCGAACTGCATCGTGCACTCCTTCGGCTTGTCGTTTCTGACAACCGAAACGCTACGTTGCGTTCACGACTACGGCAACAAGCTTGTTGCACTCAACATACATTAATCCAGTTCAGCGCCTACATATCGTTGCAACGGTTCGGAATTTAACGCAACAAGCAGATCCCGCTCGTTGCAATGAATGAAGGGTGAACGCTATGCTGGAGGCCTCATGGACCATGAAGGAGACCGCGTTGCCCGGAGGCAGGCTCACCCAGCAGGAACGCCAGCAGATCGCCCTGGGGCTGGCCGACGGGCTCGCCTACGCGGAGATCGCCAGACGTCTCGACCGCCCCACCTCGACGATCACGCGTGAGGTGATGCGCAACGGCGGACCCGCCGCCTACCGCGCGGATCTGGCCCACCGCGCCACCGAACGCCGCGCCCACCGGCGCAGACAGGCCGCACCCCGGGGACCGAAGGCGCTCCCGGAGGAGCACGGACGCGACCCGGAGGCCGTGCGCGAGTACGAGGAGACGCTCACCACCGCCTTCATCGCGTCGGGCACGCCCAAGATGATGGCCCGGGTCATGGCCTGCCTGACCCTCACCGACAACGGGAGCCTCACCGCCGCCGAGCTCGCCCAGCGCCTCGAGGTCAGCCCGGCGTCCGTCTCCAAGGCGATCACGTTCCTGGAGGACCAGGGCCTCATCCGCCGGGAACGCGAGGAAGGCCGCCGTGAGCGCTACGTCTTCGACGAGGACATCTGGTACCAGTCGATGATGGCCAGCGCCCGTTCCACCGCCCAGGTGGCCGAGACCTCCCGGCAGGGCGTCGGCGTCATGGGGCCCGGCACACCGGCCGCCACGCGCCTGGAGAACGCCGCCCGCTTTCTCGACTTCGTCGCCGAGACCATGATCCGCGCCGCCGGGCAGGCCCGCGAGGTCCTCTACGCGAAACCCGGGACGGCCTCGGACGACACCGCCGGACAAGAACCTGCCCACCGGTGACCGGCCCACCGCGGGCGCGACGGCCGCCGTGCGGCCCGGGGCGGGCGAGGGGGGCACCGCCTACCTGCGGCGGACGCCCGCCTCCTCGCCGTACTCACCGAGGACGATCACGTCGAAGGCGGCGCCGAGGAACACCCTCACGGCGCGCAGGGCGTCGCCGAGGCGGTGCGGACGGCCGCCCTGGAACGCGGTCGCGCCGGCCGGCCGCACCGGCGGTGTGGTGGGGTGGAGGGTCGCTGCGCTCATGTCTCCATGGTCGCTCTCCGGCCCTGCGGCGGACATCGGCCAAAGGGACCGGTCCGCCGGCCCTCCGGGTACGTCTCCGGGGGACCCGTGCCCCTCAGCCGGGACGGCTCGTCCCCCAGGGGGCGAGCCGGCGGATCAGCGGCCGATCCTGTCGAGCTCGGCGAGGTCCTCACCGGACAGCGCGAGACCCGCGCCGGTGATGTTCTCCCGCAGGTGCGCCACCGACGAGGTCCCCGGGATGAGCAGGATGTTGGGCGACCGGTGCAGCAGCCAGGCCAGGGCGACCGACATCGGGCGGGCACCGAGCCGGGCGGCCACGGCGGAGAGCGCCGAGGACTGCAGGGGGCTGAAACCGCCGAGCGGGAAGAAGGGCACGTAGGCGATGCCCTGCTCGGCGAGCCGGTCGACGAGTTCGTCGTCCTGACGGTGGGCGAGGTTGTAGAGGTTCTGCACGCAGACGAACGGGGCGATGGTCTGTGCCTCGGCGATCTGGTCGGCGGTGGCGTTGCTCAGGCCGAGGTGCCGGATCAGGCCCTGCTGCTGGAGTTCGACGAGGGTCCCGTAGGCCTCGGCGAGCGAGCCGGGCTGCGGGCCTTCGGCGTCGCCGAGCCGGAGGTCGACGAGGTCCAGCGACTCCACGCCGAGGGTTTCGAGGTTGCTGTGGACGGCCCGGCGCAGGTCGTCCGGCTCCCGGGCCGGGGGCCAGCCGCCCTGCGCGTCGCGGACCGCACCCACCTTGGTCACGATGTGCAACGAGTCGGGGTAGGGGTGCAGCGCTTCGCGGATCAGCCGGTTGGTGACGTGCGGCCCGTAGGCGTCGGCGGTGTCGATGTGGGTGATGCCGAGACGCACGGCCTCGCGCAGGACGGCGAGCGCGCCGTCGTGGTCGGCCGGCGGCCCCATCACGCCGGGGCCGGTCAGCTGCATGGCCCCGTAACCGAACCGGGTGACGGTCAGATCGCCCATCGTCCAGGTGCCGCCGGGGAGGGATGTGGTCGGAGTGCTCATGCCCCCACCGTCCACGTCCCCGGCCACCCCGCCCAGGTCCCCGCCGATCCTGGGAGTGACAGGGACAGGAACGAACGGCCCCGCGCGCCTAGCATGAGGGACATGCCTGAGGAGAACCTGCTGGGTGACTACCTCCGGGCGCGCCGGGAGCTGGTGACGCCCCAGGACATCGGGCTGCCGGCCCACGGGATGCGCCGCGTCCCGGGGCTGCGCCGTGAGGAAGTGGCCATGCTCGCCGGCATCAGCTCCGACTACTACCTGCGGCTCGAACAGGGCCGCGACCGCAACCCGTCGGCGCAGGTCCTCGACGCGCTGGCCCGGGTGTTCCGGCTCGACGACACCGCCACGGGCTACCTCCACCAGCTCGCCGCGCCGCGCCCCCGCACCCGTCGCCGGCCCCGGCGACGGACCGTTCCGCCGGCCACGGCACAGCTGCTCCGGACGGTCGGGCTGCCGGCCTTCGTGACGGACAGGTCCCTCGACGTGGTCGCGGCCAACGCGCTCGCCGCCGCCCTGGTCCCGAACGTGCGGGTGGGGGAGAACCGGCTCCGGTCGTTCTTCCTCGACCCCGCCGAGCAGGCGCTGCACACGGACTGGGCCCACACGGCGTCCCGGTGCGTCGCCGCCTTCCGCAGACGTCTCGGGTCCGACGTCGACGACCCGCGGGTCGTCCGGATCGTCGGCGAACTGTCCCTGGCCAGCGAGGAGTTCCGGCGGGTGTGGGCGCGCCACGACGTCCGGCCGCCGGGCAACGGAACGATCGGGATGAACCATCCGCAGGTCGGCCGGCTGAACCTCACCATGTCCAAACTGGACGTCGACGGCCCCGACGGGATGATGCTCGCGCTCTACCACGCCGAGCCGGGGACCGAGGACGCCGAGCGGCTCGCCCTGCTCGCCTCGCTGACCGCGGGACCGGGGCGGCGGCCGGTCGACGTGCCCGGCGTGCGGGGAGCGGACGGCTCGCCCCGTACGGGCTGACCGGCGCGGCCACGGGCGTGCCCGCCGTGCCCGCCCTCGTCCGGCGCACAAACCGTTTGGACCGCACCGGTTCCGCGTCCTAGAATCTCCGCTCTTGCCCGCCTCCCCTCACGGAGCGCCGCCGTCCGGACGGAAACCGGCCGGCATTCCGCCGCAGCAACCAGCAGCAGGTTCCCCGGAGGCACCCCCTTGTCCGCGTCCACGCCCGTAGACGAGTCCGCAGACGGTTCCACGACCACCCCCGCGGACGACCCGCTCGCCCGCGAACGCGCCCACCTCGCCGCGTCCCGCTGCGCGCTGCGCGCCATGCGCGAGGACGCCGAGGCCCTCGACATCAGCGACGTCACCGCGAACTGGGTCAACGCGGCCGTCCTGGAGCGCCAGACCGGGGAGCGCATCAAGGCGCTGGCCGACCTCGGCGACACCCCGCTGTTCTTCGGCCGCCTCGACCACCTGCACTCCCCCGGCGCCGAACAGGCGGAGGGCGCGGAAGGGGAACGCTTCTACGTCGGACGCCGGCACGTGCACGACGCGGACGGCGACCCGATGGTGATCGACTGGCGTGCGCCGGTGTCCCAGCCGTTCTACCGGGCGTCCAGGAAGGACCCGCACGGCATCGCGCTGCGCCGCCGCTTCGGCTACACCGGCGGCGACCTCACCGCGTACGAGGACGAGCACCTCTCCGACCCGTCCGAGGCGGCCACCACCAGCAGGCTGCTCCAGCAGGAGATCGAGCGTCCGCGCGTCGGCCCGATGCGGGACATCGTCGCCACGATCCAGCCCGAGCAGGACGAGATCGTACGGTCCGGGCTGTCCGGCAGCGTGTGCGTGCAGGGAGGTCCGGGGACCGGCAAGACGGCCGTCGGTCTGCACCGGGTCGCCTACCTCCTCTACGCCCACCGCGAGCGGCTCGCCCGCACCGGCACGCTGGTCGTCGGGCCGAACCGCTCCTTCCTGCACTACATCGAGCAGGTGCTCCCCGCGCTGGGCGAGCTGACGGTCGCGCAGGCCACGGTGGACGACCTGGTGGCGCACGTGGAGGTGCGCGGGACGGACGAGGCGCAGGCGGCGGTGGTCAAGGGCGACGCCCGGATGGCGCGGGTCCTGCGCAGGGCCCTCTACTCCCACGTCACGATGCCCACCGAGCCGGTCGTGGTCGTGCGCGGATCGCGCCGCTGGCGGGTTCCGGCGTACGAACTGGAGGAGATCGTCCGGCAGTTGCTCGACCGCGACATCCGCTACGGGGCCGCCCGCGACGCCCTTCCGCAGCGCATCGCGCACGCCGTGCTGGTGCAGATGGAACGGGCGGGCGAGGCCCCGGACGACAGGGTCCAGGACGCGGTGGCCCGCAACGCCTCGGTGAAGGCGGCGGTGAAGGCGGTCTGGCCCACCGTCGATCCGGCGAAGCTGGTGCTGCGGCTGCTGGGCGACGCGGAGTTCCTGGCGGAGCACGCGGAGGGACTGCTCGACGAGCAGGAGCAGAAGACGGTCCTGTGGGCGAAGCCCGCGCGCTCGGTGAAGTCGGCGAAGTGGTCGGCGGCGGACGCGGTGCTGATCGACGAGGCGGCCGACCTCATCCAGCGCACGCACTCCCTCGGGCACGTGGTGCTCGACGAGGCGCAGGACCTGTCCCCCATGCAGTACCGGGCGGTGGGCCGCCGCTGCACGACCGGCTCGGCGACCGTCCTGGGCGACCTGGCCCAGGGCACCACCCCGTGGGCGACCCGCAGTTGGGAGGAGGCGTTGGCCCACCTGGGCAAACAGGACGCGGTGATCGAGGAGCTGACGGCCGGTTTCCGCGTCCCCACGGACGTCATCACCTACGCCTCCCGGCTCCTGACGCACATCGCGCCGGGCCTGACCCCGGTGGCGTCGATCCGCGAGAACCCGGGCCTCTTCGAGGTCCGCCGGGCCGGGGGGACGGACGACGTGGTCTCCGCCTGCCGCGAACTCCTGCGCAACGAGGGCTCGGTGGGCCTGATCGCGGCGGACGTCCGCGTCCCGGAACTGGCGCGGGCGCTGACGACCGCCGGGATCGCGTACGTCGCCCCCGGCGAGGAGACGACCCACACCACCCGCCTGACCCTGGTCCCGGCCTCCCTGGCGAAGGGCCTGGAGTACGACTACGTGGTCCTGGACGAACCCCGTGCGGTGGTGGACGCCGAACCGGACGAACGCACGGGCCTGCGCCGCCTGTACGTGGCCCTCACCCGAGCGGTCTCGGGTCTGGTCGTGACGCACACGGCCCCGCTGCCGGACCAACTGACGTAACCACCGATGCGGGCAATCGTGCCTCCCCAGTGCCTCAAGGGCCTGGGAGGCACCCCCGGTCGGCACGGGTGGGCGCGCCGGCACCCCGCAGGCACCGGCACCCCGCAGGCGCCGGGCCGCGCGCCCCACCCCCGCCCAGCGGCGACGCCGGGCGGCAAGGAGGCGAACGCTCAGTCCCCCAGCACCCGCCGCCACCGCGCGACGGCCTCCGCCGAGACCGGCCCGCCCCACCCCTGTGGCCGCGCCGCGCCGCCGATGTGGAAGGCGTCGATGCCGGCCTTCAGCAACAGCGGCACATGGTCCAGCCGCAGCCCGCCCCCCACCAGCAACCGCTGCTCGTACCCCGGCTCCCCCCGCCGCCCCGCCTCCGCGAGCAGGGTCGGCAGCCCGGCGTCCACCCCACCGGCCGCCCCGGCCGTCAGGTAGGTGTCCAGGCCGGGGAAGTCCGCGAGCTGCTTGCGCAGGGCGTCCCGGTCGGCGGCCCGGTCGATGGCCCGGTGGAAGGTCCACCGGCACCCCTCCAGTTCACGGGCCAGCCGCTCCACCGCCCCCAGGTCCACTCCCCCGTCCGGGTCGAGGAACCCGAGCACGAACTCCTCCGCCCCGGCCCCGCGCATCGCGCGCGCGGCCTCCACCAGCCGCTCCACGGACCCCGCCGCGAACCCGTCCGCCAGCCGCAGCATCACCCGCACCGGGATGTCCACGGCCGCCCGGATGCCCGCGACGGTCTCCGCGGCCGGTGTCAGCCCGTCCGCAGCCATGTCGGTCACCAGCTCGAGGCGGTCCGCACCTCCGGCCTGGGCGGCGACCGCGTCCTCGACGTCGAGGGCGATCACCTCCAGGACTGCGCGCTTGCTCATGGGACCCCATTCCTCGGCATCAGACGGCGGCTACAGGTCTAGTCCAATCCAAGCCTACGCCCGACCGCCCGTCCGGGGCCGCCCCGCCCCTGCGCTCACTCCCCGAAGATGTTCAGCTCCGCCGCCTCCACCCCGGCCAGCTCGTACGCGGCCCCGTCCACCGGACGCCCCGCGTACAGCCGCACGAGCGTCGGCCCGTCGCCGATGTAGCGGGCCGGGGGGCGTTCCCCCCTGGCGTCGCCCAGCCGCAGCGGCTCGTCGGCGTCGTCGAGGTCGGCGTGCAGGGAGAGGTGCCCCTTGAGACACGTGACCTGCGCCAACAGCTCCAGCGCGTACGGCAGTCCCGCGCCCGCGTACGCCCCCGGCTCGCCGAGCGCGACCCGCACGTCACCGGCGTGCACCCACTCGCCCAGCGCGAGCACGTCCAGCGCCCCGCCCGCGTCGGCGATCAGCGGCCCGACCCCGGTCATCCCGCGGTCCAGCTCGTCCACGACCTGGGCGTTCGCCCACCCGGCCCGCTCGGCGATGTCGCGCTCGTTGCTCTCGGGCGAGAACACCCCGTCCTCGAACCGCCGCTCCAGGACCCGGGCGAACGCGGCCGAGCAGTGCGCCAGCACGTCCCGCACCGTCCACCCCGGACACGCCGCCACCGGCAGCGCGAAGTCCCCGTCGGGCCTCCCCCGCAGCAGCGGGATCAGCGCGTCCCGCTCGACGGCCAGCAGCCGCCCGGGCAGTTCGGGGTCTCGTACGTTCCGCACATCCGCAGGAGTCGTCATGCCGTCCACGCTAGTGCGGCGAAGGGCTCGCCGGCCTCCCCCTGCACCGGCAGACCCCGTCCGGCCGTCCGCGCCGGGCCGCCCGGACGGGGAGCACCACCTCCCGGCACCGTTCACGGTCCCCGACGCGGACGCCCCCGCGGACGCCGGAACCCCTGATCTCCGGGTGGATCACTTCGGAGAGGTGCGGGGCACGGCGCGACTGCGGCCGGTACGCCTTCTTGACGTTGAGGAAACCGCAGGTCAGCTGCTTGACGCAGGAGTCGTGAACGGTGAGGCCACCGACGACGGGAACCGGCGGGGTCGAGTGTCTGGCCGTTGCCCGCCTCGTCGATGTGGCACAGGTACACCGATCCCTCTCGGAAGGCACTCGGGCCGCTCCCGAAGGAGCGGCCCCAGGACCCGGTGCAGCCGTATGCACCGTGTTCTGTTCGCCACCGCCGACGCCGCCAAGACCGACGGAAGCGGGTCAAGCCGACCGTCATGCCGTGTTGGCGTCGGTTCTCGTTCAGTGAGCGTGACGCGTGTGAGCGACGAAGGCGGACCAGGCGGCGGGGGGCACCGTGAAGGCGCCCCGGCCGGTGTCCTTGGAGTCGCGGACGTGGACGGAGGCGGGGAGGGTGGCGACCTCGACGCAGTCGCCTCCAGAACCACCGCTGTAGCTGGACGTGAACCAGTTGAGCGACTGGCCCTTGGACTGCTCGCTTGTCATGAGTCTCCTTGCAGCAGCTTCTCGATGCGGCGCAGGGACTCCTTCGGGGTCAGCGCCTGAGCCCGGATGATTCCATAGCGCGCCGCGATGCCACGGACGATTTCCCTGTCGGTGATCACCCGACCGCTTCCCTGGCTCTCCAAGTAGGCCACTTGCTCCCCTCCTTCCGGCACCATCAATGTGAACGGACCGTCCACGCAAGCATGGTCGGTTGCTCCGGTCGGCATCACCTGAATCTCTACGTTCGGGTTCTGGCCGGTGAGGAGCAAGTGTTCAAGCTGCCCTTGTAGCACCTTCGAACCGCCGATGGGCCGTTGAAGAACGGCTTCCTCCAGGACAAAGCTGAGCACTGGCGCGGGCATGCGGCCGAAGAGCTTGTGTCGCGCGAGCCGCGCCGACACCATCTGCTCGATCTCCGCCTCGTTCCGGCGTGGGCGCCACACCGTGAACATCGTCCTGGCGTAGGCCTCGGTCTGGAGCATGCCCGGCACGATCAACGGCGCGTACTGATGAAACTCGACTGCGGTCTCCTCGATCCGCGCAGCATCCCGGAAGAAGGCCGGGTACCGCGTCAGGGCGACCGCTCGCTTCATCGCAAGCAGAACCCCGTCCGCCTCAAGCAGCGTGTCCAGTTTCTCGATGGTGTCCGGCCTGGCGATTCGCCGTCCCTGCTCGATCGCAGCGATCTGCGCCTCGCTGTATCCGAGGAGCGGGCCGAGGGCGGCCTGGGTGAGACCGGCACGTTCCCGAAAGAGCTTGATCTGCCTACCGAAGCACCGCAGGAGCTCGTCGGCAGGATCCTGGCCGCGTGCCGCGACCGCCTGTTCCGGAACCTGCACCATGGGCCACCCCTGTTCCTGCCCTTACAGACACATTCGGCGCCCTTACAGCCACAATGTGTAAGGACGTGGTTGCTGGTCACCGTACGTACGGCGCACGAGGCTCGCCCCCATGACCACCGAAATTCCCCCCATCGAGCACACCGGGCAACCCGCAGCCCACGCCGAAGAGTTCTCCATGTGCTTCACCTCCACCCCGCGAGGCGCCCGCCTGGCCCGACGGCTCGCTTCCCACCGCTTGGACGCCTGGGGCTTCCCGTACGAGTCCGAGGTGAACGGGACCGTGACGCTGGTCGTGGCCGAGCTCACCGCCAACGCGGTGACCCACGGCCGTGTTCCGGGCCGCGACTTCCGCCTGAGCCTGGCACTGGCGACCGCACGCGACCTTGTGCGCATCGAGGTCACCGACGCCCGAGACGGTGGCTTGTCGCTGGCCCGGCCCTGTGCTCCTCAGGATGCCGAGGCGGAGCAGGGCCGCGGCCTCTGGTTGGTGTCCTGCCTGGCGAGCCGGCTGTCCGTCGGGCCGCGCGAAGAGGGAGGACCGGGCAAGACGGTACGAGCCGAGCTGGACCTCTGCGACGAAGTCCCCGCGGTCGACACGTCCCGGAGTGACCGGACGACCGCGCGGTGGTGACGTGAGCGGTCCGGGCCTCTCGCCACGGAGCGGCCACGTACCAGGAAGAATGACGGCATGGCCGACACCGAAACCCTGCGTGCCCGTTTCGTCCACACCCTGGAAGGGGCCCGCGGGCCCGGGGGCGGTCCGGATCCGCTGCCGTACGCCGACGACCTGCTCGGACGCTGGCGGGAACCCCAGCGGCACTACCACACGCCCACCCACCTGACCGCCGTCCTGGACCACATCGACGTGCTGGCGGAGTACGCCGACGACCCGGACGTCGTACGGCTCGCCGCCTGGTTCCACGACGCCGTGTACCTGCCGGACCGCTCCGAGAACGAGGAGCGCTCCGCCCGGCTCGCCGAGCGGGCCCTCCCCGAGGCCGGGGTGTCCGCGGAGAGGACCGCCGAGGCGGCCCGGCTGGTGCGGCTCACCGTCACGCACGATCCGGCCGACGACGACCGGAACGGGCAGGTGCTGTGCGACGCCGACCTCGCGGTCCTCGCCGCGCCGCCGTCGTCGTACGCCGCCTACACCGCCGCCGTGCGCGAGGAGTACCGCTTCGTGCCGAACGAGGCGTTCCGGGCGGGCCGTGCCGACGTGCTGCGGCAACTCCTCGCCCTGCCGCGCTTGTTCCGCACCCCCTACGGGTTGGAGCACTGGGAGGCCACCGCCCGCCACAACATGCGCGGCGAGCTGGAAATGCTGTCGCCCCCGGCCGCGCCGACCGCCTAGCCTGCCCCACATGCGTGCTGTGGGAGCGGATCAGGTCGAGGAGGCCGTCGCGGACTGCGTGGCGGCGCTGGGGGCGGTCGCCGACCGGGACTGGGCGGAGGTGCGGGCCGGGCGGCTGGAGTGGGACTGCCGGGAGACGGCGGCGCACATCGGGAGCGTTCTCGTCGCGTACGCGGGACAGCTCACCGGGCGGGCGCAGGACGCGTACGTGCCCTTCGAGATCACCCTCGACGGCAGCGAGGACGGCCTGGACCCCGCCGACACCGCGGGCGCCCTCCAAGTGATCACCACGACCGGCGCCCTGCTCGCCGCCGCGATCCGCACCACCCCCCGCGCGGTCCGCGCCTTCCACCCGTACCCCTTCCGGCACGCGAACCGTGAGGGCTTCGCCGCGATGGGCGTCGCCGAGGTGCTGCTGCACACGCACGACATCGCCGAGGGGACGGGGATCACGTACGAGCCGCCGGCCGAGCTGGCCTCCTTCGTCCTCACCCGGATCTTCCCGCAGGTCAGGCCGGGGCCCGCGCCGTGGCGGACGCTGCTGTGGGCCACCGGGCGCGGCGAACTGCCGGGGCGGGAGCCGGTCACCGGGTGGCGCTGGAGCAACAACCCGGTGCTGCGGTCGGAGCGGCTGGTCC
The DNA here is from genome assembly GCF_041380215.1 of Streptomyces pimonensis. Lineage (NCBI taxonomy): Bacteria > Bacillati > Actinomycetota > Actinomycetes > Kitasatosporales > Streptomycetaceae > Streptomyces > Streptomyces pimonensis. The sequence goes on along the minus strand of NZ_JAHWZY010000001.1, from coordinate 33,946 downwards.
TGGAGGGCGTCACCCCGGCGACCGCCGCCGACCTGTCCCTGGCGGGTGACGGCGGCTACGAGTGGGTCGGCGGGGCCGCCGCCGACGGCACCCGCGAAGGCGCCGGGATCATGGCCGCGCAGTACGAGGAGGGCGTGTTCCACCCGGAGTGGGGCATGTACGTGCTGGTCCGGCGGGACGACGACCGCGCGGTGGGCGCGATGGGCTTCCACGGCGTCCCGGACGGGAAGGGCCGCGTGGAGATCGGCTACGACCTCGTCGTGGGTGCCCGCGGCCACGGCTACGCCACCGAGGCGCTGCGCACCCTGTCGCGCTGGGCGCTGGAGCAGGAGGGCGTGCAGACCGTGGCCGCCGTCGTCGAGCAGGGGAACGCGCCCTCGCGGAAGGTCGTCGACCGGGCCGGCTTCACCCGGGTCTCCGAGAACGCCGGGCAGATCTCCTACGAACTCCGCGGCTGAGCCGCGCCCTTGCGGCGGCGCAGCCCCGCCCCGTGCAGCAGCCGCACCACCTCGCGGCTGCTGACCTCGACCGCCCCGGCGCGCACGGCGTCGGCGTACCGGTGCCGGGGGAGGTCGTAGTGGTCGCGTTCGAAGGCGCGGCGGGGGACGCCCAGGCGGTCGGCGAAGGCGTGCAGTTCGTCGTAGGAGAGGTCGCTGACGAGGTGGGACCACATCCGGCCGTGGCCCGGCCAGGCGGGCGGGTCGATGTAGACGGTCACGAGGGCGTCGCTCCGCCCAGCGTGCCCACCGCCGCGACCCGCACGCCCGCCTTGTGGCACACCCAGTGCGGATCGGGGCCGAGTTCCGGCTCCACGTCCAGCGCGTGCGGGTCGCCGGAGCTGCAGACCGGGCACAGCGGCCAGCGCCCGTGCCGTTCCAGCAGGGCGTCCTGTACGTCCTGGGCGACCAGACCGGGGAGGAAACCGGCGCCGTCCGGCCACTGCTCCACCCACCAGCGCCGGTGCGCGACGGACTCCTCGACGAGGGACACCACGTCCGCCTCGGCGACCTCGCGCGCGACCAGATCCGCGAGCACGAGGGCGCGCGCCGCGTGCAGGGCTTGTTCCAGGGGGCTGACGGGGCGGGGTCCGGGGGCGCCGGGCTCGTCGTGGGGGTCCATGTCCCCATTGTGCGCACTCTTGACCGTGCGACCCGAACGAAAATACCTTTCACGTCGTGACCCGTGAAGTGAAGGAAACTTTCGGAAGCGGTCCCGGCGGCGGCGCGCCCGCCCCTCCCGCGCCCGCCGCCCTGACGGCCAGGGTGCGCACGCTGGCTCCGTCGATGACCCGTTCCATGCAGCGGGTCGCCGAGGCCGTCGCCGACGACCCGGCCGGCTGCGCGGCCCTCACGGTCACGGGGCTCGCCGAGCTCACCGGCACCAGCGAGGCCACCGTCGTCCGCACCGCCCGCCTGCTCGGCTACCCCGGTTACCGCGATCTGCGGCTGGCGCTGGCCGGTCTCGCCGCCCAGCAGCAGTCCGGACGGGCGCCCGCCATCACCACCGACATCGCGGTGGACGACCCCATAGCCGACGTCGTGGCGAAACTCGCCCACGACGAGCAGCAGACCCTCGCCGACACCGCGGCCGGACTGGACACCGTGCAGCTCGCGGCGGCCGTGACCGCCCTGGCCGGCGCCCGCCGCACCGATGTGTACGGCGTCGGCGCGTCGGGGCTGGTCGCCCAGGACCTCACCCAGAAGCTGCTGCGCATAGGCCTGCTGGCGCACGCCCACAGCGACCCGCACCTCGCCGTCACCAACGCGGTGCAGCTGCGTCCGGGGGACGTGGCGATCGCCGTCACCCACTCCGGCTCGACCGGGGACGTCGTCGAACCCCTCCGGGTCGCCTTCGAGCACGGCGCGACGACGGTGGCGGTCACCGGCCGCCCGGACAGCCCCGTCACGCAGTACGCCGACCACGTCCTGACCACGTCCACGGCCCGCGAGAGCGAGCTGCGGCCGGCCGCGATGTCCTCCCGGACGGGGCAGTTGCTGGTGGTGGACTGTCTGTTCGTGGGGGTCGCCCAGCGGACGTACGAGTCGGCGGCGCCGGCGCTGTCCGCTTCGTACGAGGCGTTGGCGCACCGGCACCGGATGCCCCGCAAGGGGCCGTAGGGGCGCAGCGCGGTTCTCGACCGCGGCTGGTCCGTGGCTGATCGCGCTCACGCGGCGGCAGCCGCCTGCCGGACACAGCCCCGCGCCCCCGAGGCAGGCCGACCGACCCCCGAACCGGAAAGACCCGTCATGACCTCCACCTCCCACGACCGTGATCTGCGAGCCCAGTTGGAGACGCTCACCACCGAGGCGTTCCGGCCCGAGCTGGCGGACGTCGACCGGTTGCCGACGCTCGACATCGCGCGGCTGATGAACGGCGAGGACGCCTCGGTGGCCGGCGCCGTGGCCGAGCAGGTGCCGGTGATCGCCGCCGCGATCGACGCCGTCGCCGAGCGGATGGCCCGCGGCGGACGGCTGGTCTACGCGGGCGCCGGCACCGCCGGCCGGCTGGGGGTGCTGGACGCCTCCGAGTGCCCGCCCACCTTCAACACCGATCCGGCGCGGGTCGTCGGCCTGATCGCGGGCGGCCCCGACGCCCTGGTCACCTCGGTGGAGGGCGCCGAGGACTCACGCGAGCTGGCCGAGGCCGACCTGGCCGCGCTGGGGCTGACCGCCGACGACACGGTGGTCGGGGTCTCCGCCTCCGGCCGCACCCCGTACGCGGTCGGCGCCGTCGCGTACGCCCGTGCGCGCGGCGCCCTCACCGTGGGCCTGGCCTGCAACCGGGGCAGCGCGCTGGCGGCGGCGGCCGAGCACGGCATCGAGGTCGTCGTCGGACCGGAGTTCCTCACCGGCTCCACGCGGCTGAAGGCCGGTACGGCGCAGAAGCTGGTGCTGAACATGCTGTCGACGATCACGATGATCCGGCTGGGCAAGACGTACGGGAACCTGATGGTCGACGTGCGGGCCTCCAACGAGAAGCTGCGCGCCCGCTCCCGCCGTATCGTCGCGCAGGCGACGGGCGCGGCGGACGACGACGTCGAGCGTGCCCTGACCGCCACGGACGGCGAGGTCAAGCACGCGATCCTGGTCATCCTGGCCGACGTGGACGGCCCGACGGCCGCCCGCCTCCTCGCGGAGTCCGACGGCCACCTGCGCGCGGCGCTGGCGAGGGCGGGCGACGGGGCGTAGCGGCCGGGCGGATACTGGAGGCACCCGACCCGGAGACGAACCATGAACCACGCGCAGCTCACCGCCCTGGGCCGCGCCCTGCGCGTGCTCGGGGAGCACGGCGAGACGTTGTCCGCCGACACCCCGGACGCCCGGCTGCACGAAGTGAAGGCCGACCTGCGGCGGGCCCTGGACCTGCTGGAGGAGAGCGTCACCACGGCCGCGCCCAGCACGCGCTGCACCGAGCACCCGACCGGACCGGTCGACGAGAGCGCCCCGGACCTGTGCCTGCTCTGCGAGACCCGGCGCCGCGCCGCCCGCCGCGCCGAGTTCAACGGTCCCGCCCCGCAGCCCCGGCCGGCCGACCCCGCCCCGTCCCGGTACGGGGTGCGCGAGGACCGGCCGCAGCCGCAGCAGCGCTGGCTGCCGGAGCTGTGGAACGGGCAGGCGTGGCAGCTGTGCGGCACCCCGCGCCGGGACCGGCGCGAGGCGGAGCTGTACGTCGCGGCGCAGCTGCGTGCCCCCCGGGCCGCCATGGCGTACCGGGTCGTGCACGAGTTCACCGACTACGAGGTGCTGCGCGTGTGGGGGACGCCGGTGCGGGTGGACATCGAGCCGATGGGCCATGCCTGAGGGGGGGCCGGCCCCGCTCCCGTCCCGTCCGTGACGCCGACGGCCGCCGTCCCAAAATCCCCGGAGCGGCGGCCGTCGGCGGTGTCGGCCGGCCCTACGCCTCGGAGGCTTCCACGGCATCGGGCACGCGGTCGGCGGCCGCTTCCCCCGCCGCCGACCCGGCACGCCGGCGCGGGATGAAGGCGGCGGTGGCGAAGCCGAGCAGCGCGGCGCCGGCCCCGAGCGCCAGGACCGTGCGGAAGGCGTTCTCGGACGGCAGCGCGAAGGCGCCGAACCGCGTGGCCGTCCGGGCCGGGACGACACCGGCGACGGCGCTGGCGACGGAGGTGCCGATGGACCGCATGAGGGTGTTGAGGGCGTTGGCGGCGCCCGTCTCGGAGGCGGGCACGGCACCCATGATCAGCGTGGGCATCGCGCCGTAGGTGACGCCGACGCCGATGACGCAGGACGCCGGCGCGAAGTGCCATACCTCGCTCATGAACGGGCTCGACTCGGGCGACTTCAGGGCGATTGCTTGACCTGGGCAAACCAAAAACATGTGACGAGGGGTGCCGCACACGACGGTGCGGCGCCCCTCCCGCCGGGGGGCGCCGCACCGCGAGGACCGGCCGGGTCAGCTCAGCGTCTGCAGGGACGCCGGGTCGTACGGCGCCAGCTCGTCGAAGCGGCCGGCCAGCACCTTGGCCGCCCAGTTCGGGTCCTGGAGCAGCGCGCGGCCGACGGCGACGAGGTCGAACTCGTCGCGCTCCATCCGGTCGAGCAGGTCGTCGAGGCTGCCGAGCTCGGCGCCCCGCCCCTGGAAGGCCTCGAGGAACTCGCCCTTCAGACCGACCGAGCCTACGGTGATGGTGGGCCTGCCGGTGAGCTTCTTCGTCCAGCCGGCCAGGTTGAGGTCGGAGTCCTCGAACTCCGGGAGCCAGTAGCGGCGCGTGGACGCGTGGAAGGCGTCGACGCCGGCCGCGGCGAGCGGGGCGAGGATCGCCTCCAGCTCCTGGGGCGTCCCGGCGATCCGGGCGTCGTAGGCGTCCTGCTTCCACTGCGAGTAGCGGAAGATGACGGGGAACTCGGGCGACACGGCCGCGCGCACCGCCGCCACGACCTCCGCGGCGAACTTCGCGCGGGCCACCGGGTCGCCGCCGTAGGCGTCGGTGCGGCGGTTGGTGCCGGCCCACAGGAACTGGTCGATGAGGTAGCCGTGGGCGCCGTGCAGCTCCACACCGTCGAAGCCGATGCGCTCGGCGTCGGCGGCCGCCCGGGCGAACGCGGCGACGACGTCGTCGATGTCGGCCTGCGTCATCGCCCTGCCCTTGCCCTCGGTGCCGTCCGTGCGCACCCCGGACGGGCCGACCGCCGGGGCCTGGGGGTACGGCGCCTGGCCCTGTTCGCGGACCATGCCGATGTGCCAGAGCTGCGGCACGATCGTGCCGCCCGCCGCGTGCACCGCCTCGGCGACCTTCGCCCAGCCCGCGAGCTGCTCCTCCCCGTGGAACCGCGGCACCCGGTCGCTCAGCCCGGCGGACTCGTGCCCCACGTACGTCCCCTCGGTGACGATCAGCCCGACACCGGCGGCGGCACGACGGGAGTAGTACGACACGACGTCCTCACCGGGGACACCGCCCGGCGAGAACATCCGGGTCATCGGCGCCATGGCGATACGGTTGGGGACGGTCAGACCGTTGATCGCGACGGGCCGGGAGAGAATCCCGGCGGCCCGGGCGGCGGTGTCCGGGGAGGTGACGGTCATGTGGACTCCTCTGTTTCGCATACCTATCAGTATGTGCACGTGCATTTAACGCACGCACAGCGTCAACCGGACGACGGCGGGAGGCATTCCTCTCAGCGCTCGAATGTGACCCCGGTCACGGACCGTCTCCCCGCGCACCGGGATACGGTCACCCGATGAGGACACGTCTCCTGCGCTTCGGTCTGTACGCGGACGAGGAGGGGCTGGCGTGGGTCGGCGCGCTCGTCGACGAGGCCGTGGCGGCAGGCGGCGCCCGGCTCGTCGGACGGGCCGTCCTGCGCACCCTGCCGGGGAGCGGAACGACGACCGCCGACCTCTACGACCTCCTGGCGGAGCAATGGGCCCGGGAGCACCCGGGCCGGGACCCCGGCGCACGGGAACCGGTCGAGCTGCGGCTGCGCCTGGTGTGCTCGCTGCGGACCTGGCGGGCGGTCCGCAAGGCGGTGCTGCGGGGCCTGTGCCCGCAGGGCACGGCGCCGCACACCTGCCGCGTGCCGTGGTGCACCGCCTGAAACGCCCGGGGGCGGCGCCCCCTGCCGGAACAGGGGGTGCCGCCCTCGGTACGTGTCGGACGGGTCCGATCCCCGGAAGGATCAGAAGTCCATGTCACCGCCCGGCATGCCGCCGCCGGCCGGGGCCGCGGCCTTCTCCGGCTTGTCGGCGATGACGGCCTCGGTGGTGAGGAACAGCGCGGCGATGGAGGCGGCGTTCTGCAGCGCGGAACGGGTCACCTTCGCCGGGTCGATGATGCCTTCCTTGACCAGGTCGACGTACTCGCCGGTCGCGGCGTTCAGGCCGTGGCCCGGGGTGAGGTTGCGCACCTTCTCCACCACGACGCCGCCCTCGAGGCCGGCGTTGACGGCGATCTGCTTCAGCGGGGCCTCGAGCGCGAGCTTCACGGCCTGGGCGCCGGTCGCCTCGTCACCCTCGAGCTCCAGCTTCTCGAAGACCTGGGTGGCCTGCAGCAGGGCCACGCCACCACCGGCGACGATGCCCTCCTCGACGGCCGCCTTCGCGTTGCGGACGGCGTCCTCGATGCGGTGCTTGCGCTCCTTGAGCTCCACCTCGGTGGCGGCGCCGGCCTTGATGACCGCGACACCGCCGGCGAGCTTCGCCAGGCGCTCCTGCAGCTTCTCGCGGTCGTAGTCCGAGTCGCTGTTCTCGATCTCGGCGCGGATCTGGTTCACGCGGCCCTGGACCTGGTCGGCCGAGCCGGCACCGTCGACGATGGTGGTCTCGTCCTTGGTGATGACCACCTTGCGGGCCTTGCCCAGCAGGTCGAGCGTGGCGTTCTCCAGCTTGAGGCCGACCTCCTCGGAGATGACCTCGCCGCCCGTGAGGATGGCGATGTCGCCGAGCATGGCCTTGCGGCGGTCGCCGAAGCCCGGGGCCTTGACGGCGACGGACTTGAAGGTGCCGCGGATCTTGTTGACGACCAGGGTCGACAGGGCCTCGCCCTCGACGTCCTCGGCGATGATCAGCAGCGGCTTGCCCGACTGCATGACCTTCTCCAGGAGCGGGAGCAGGTCCTTGACGTTGGAGATCTTGGAGTTCGCGATCAGGATGTACGGGTCGTCGAGGACGGCCTCCATACGCTCCATGTCGGTGGCGAAGTACGCCGAGATGTAGCCCTTGTCGAAGCGCATACCCTCGGTGAGCTCCAGCTCCAGACCGAAGGTCTGGGACTCCTCGACGGTGATGACGCCTTCCTTGCCGACCTTGTCCATGGCCTCGGCGATGAGCTCGCCGATCTGGGTGTCGGCGGCGGAGATGGAGGCCGTGGAGGCGATCTGCTCCTTGGTCTCGACGTCCTTCGCCTGCTCCAGCAGGGCGGCGGAGACGGCCTCGACGGCCTTCTCGATGCCGCGCTTCAGAGCCATCGGGTTGGCGCCGGCGGCGACGTTGCGCAGGCCCTCCCTGACCAGGGCCTGGGCGAGAACGGTCGCGGTGGTCGTACCGTCACCGGCGACGTCGTCCGTCTTCTTGGCGACTTCCTTGACCAGCTCGGCGCCGATCTTCTCGTACGGGTCCTCGAGCTCGATCTCCTTGGCGATGGACACACCATCGTTGGTGATCGTGGGGGCGCCCCACTTCTTCTCGAGGACGACGTTGCGGCCCTTGGGGCCGAGCGTCACCTTGACGGCGTCCGCGAGCTGGTTCATGCCGCGCTCGAGGCCGCGCCGCGCCTCCTCGTCGAACGCGATGATCTTGGCCATGTGAAGTGGTCCCTCCAGGACTGGGGGTGATTCCTTCGGACCGCGCCCGCGCCCGCGACGGACGGCTCGCCGACCCCGTGGTTCCTTGCACCACACGGCCCGCGGGCCTCACCGACCCGGTCCTTCGTTGTCACTCTCACCTTCAGAGTGCTAACGCCAATGATTAGCACTCGACCCATGCGAGTGCAAGCGCCTTCGAGGAGTCGCGGGCGCGCTCAGCCGCGCGCGAACACCGTCCGGCCGTACGCGGGCACGGCGAAGGGCCCGCCCCCCGGGAGGTCGCGGGCCCTTCGTCGGCAGAAGACGCTTGCGGCAGGTAGCGCGTTCAGGCGCTGAGACGAACCATGTCGGCCTGCGGGCCCTTCTGACCCTGCGAGATCTCGAACTCGACCCGCTGGCCTTCTTCGAGGGTGCGGTAGCCGTCCATCTGAATCGCGCTGTAGTGGACGAAAACATCCGCACCACCGTCGACCGCGATGAAGCCGTACCCCTTCTCCGCGTTGAACCACTTGACGGTGCCCTGAGCCATGCCTAACTCCCCTATTACTGGCCCTTGCACAGATCCGCACTTCGCGGACCCGGGTCAGACCTCACCCCCCAACGGTTGGGGGCGTGCGCCGGAACGCGTCGACCGCGGCCGAATGTATCTGTCCAACTGCCGTCTGCAACAGGTCAATCGGACGAGAAATCCGGACGACGCCGGTCTGGGAGGTGGCGAGAATTCACCTGAATCCGGGGCAATTCGGGCCATGCAAAGGGTACGAACGCCGCGAAAGGGGCCCGCACTTTGGCTGCATCCAGTCGGCCCGAGGCAGGAATTCGGTGTTCCCGATCAGCGGATCGGGAGCGCGTTCCCCAACTCTACCGCGCTCAACCTCATGGAATTGCCCCCTCCGCTTCTCTCGCGGAGGGGGCAATACGCCGGACCCCCGGCCACCGTCATTACCGGAGGTAATGGTCAGCCGCCGGCCACCGCCGGGATGATGGACACGCCGGCCCCGTCCGGGGTGGCCGTCTCGAGCCCCTGCTCGAACCGCACGTCGTCGTCGTTCACGTAGACGTTCACGAACCGCCGCAGCTTGCCCTGATCGTCCAGTACCCGGGCGGCGATCCCGGTGTGGTTCTTCTCCAGGTCCGAGATGACCTCCCCCAGGGTGGCCCCCTCGGCGCTCACCTCGGCCTGCCCACCGGTGTAGGTGCGCAGGATGGTCGGAATGCGGACAGTGACGCTCACGACAGGACCTCCGGAAGGACGACACACTGGGGGGCACGGGGCTGTGGGTGACATGCGGCTGCCGCCACGGGGGCGCGACCGGCCGGAACGGCCCCGCGGACGAACGGCTCAGACCAGGCCGGCTTCACGGAACGACTCCAGACTGGGCCGGATCGTCGCGGTCAGCCCGGTACCGGCCACCGCGTCCAGCGTCTTGAGGCCGTCTCCCGTGTTCAGCACGACCGTGCTCAGGGACGGGTCGAGCGCCCCGCTCTCGAGGAGCTTCCTGGTGACCCCCACGGTCACGCCCCCCGCCGTCTCCGCGAAGATCCCCTCCGTGCGCGCGAGCAGCCTGATCGCCTCGACGATCTGCTCGTCGTCCACGTCCTCCACCGCACCGCCCGTGCGACGCGCGATGTCCAGGACGTACGGCCCGTCCGCCGGGTTGCCGATCGCCAGCGACTTGGCGATCGTGTCCGGCTTCTGCGGACGTACGACGTCGTGTCCCGCCTTGTACGCGGTGGACACCGGCGAGCAGCCCTCCGCCTGCGCCCCGAAGATCTTGTAGGGCTTCTCCTCGACCAGGCCGAGCTCGATCAGCTCCCGCAGCCCCTTGTCGATCTTCGTGAGCTGCGAGCCGGAGGCGATCGGGATCACGATCTGGTCCGGCAGCCGCCAGCCGAGCTGCTCGCAGATCTCGTACGCGAGGGTCTTGGACCCCTCCGCGTAGTACGGCCGCAGGTTGACGTTGACGAAGCCCCAGCCCTCGCCGGCCGGGTCGCCGATCAGCTCGGAGCAGAAGCGGTTCACGTCGTCGTAGTTGCCCTCGATGCCGACGAGCTCACCGCCGTAGACGGCGGCCATGACGACCTTGCCCTGCTCCAGGTCGTGCGGGATGAACACGCAGGACCGGAAGCCCGCACGGGCCGCGGCGGCGCCGACGGCGCCGGCGAGGTTGCCGGTGGAGGAGCAGGAGAGGGTGGTGAAGCCGAAGGCGCGGGCGGCCTCGATGGCCTGGGCGACGACGCGGTCCTTGAAGGAGTGCGTCGGGTTGCCGGAGTCGTCCTTGACGAACAGCTTGCCGGCGTCGACGCCCAGCTCACGCGCGAGGTTGTCGGCCTGGACGAGCTTGGTCCAGCCGGGGTTCAGGTTCGGCTTGGTCGCCACGTCCGCCGGGACGGGCAGCAGCGGCGCGTAGCGCCAGATGTTCGCGGGGCCCGCTTCGATCCGCCTGCGGAGCTCCTCGGTGTCGTGGGCCGAGAAGTCGTACGCGATCTCCAGCGGGCCGAAACACTCCTCGCAGGCGAAGACGGGGCCGAGGGGGACCCGGTGCCCGCATTCGCGGCAGGAGAGCGCGGCGGCGGGGCCCAGGTCGACGGAAGAGGCGGATGCGCCTACCGTGGAATCGGTGGTGGTTGCAACAGTGTGCACAGCCATGTGAGGCGAGGCCCTTTCTCCTCATCTTCCTCACGACGCATCTCGCCGTGAGACGGATTTGGCACCTTCCCTAGCCAGGAGCCTCGCGGAAAAGATCAACAGTGATCTACGAGAACCGGCTGGAGGGTTGCCGGGGCTTCATCGGGCCGTGTCCCTCTGCCCCTCTGGATGAGCGGTGTTCAGTTGTCCGCGCGACACCCCCGGCCTGCGGTGGGCGTCCGCGCTGCTCAAGACTGTAACCGACGAGCGGGGCATTTGAGATAGTCGTCCGAACCGCGAGATGGATCACAGAAGTGAGGAGCCGCTGACCGTGCTGGAAGAAGTCGAGCGCTGGTTGGGCGAGCGGTCCTGGTCGGTGACCGACCGGCCGCTGCACCAGCTCCTGGCCGCCAAGCGCGCCACGGGCCGGACGGTGAGCGTGGTACTGCCCGCCCTCAACGAGGAGGCGACGGTCGGCGACATCGTCACGGTGGTCCGCCGCGATCTGGTGCGGCGGGCCCCGCTCGTCGACGAGGTCGTGGTCGTGGACTCCGGGTCGACCGACCGCACGTCGGAGGTGGCCGCGGCGGCGGGCGCCCGCGTCGTCCACCGCGACGTGATCCTCCCCCGCATCCCGGCCGTGCCCGGCAAGGGCGAGGTGCTGTGGCGGTCCCTTCTGGTGACCCGGGGCGACATCGTGTGCTTCGTCGACGCGGACCTGAGGGAGTTCTCCTCCGACTTCGTCTCCGGCGTCGTCGGCCCGCTGCTCACCGAACCGGACGTGCAGCTGGTCAAGGCCATGTACGACCGTCCCCTCACGATGCCCGGCGGACGCGCCTCCGGGACGGTCGCGGCCGGCCAGGGCGGCCGGGTCACGGAGCTGATGGCCCGCCCGCTGCTGAACATGCACTGGCCCCGGCTGGCCGGCTTCGTCCAGCCGCTGGGCGGCGAGTACGCGGCCCGCCGGAGCCTGCTCGAACAGCTCCCGTTCCCGGTCGGGTACGGCGTCGAGCTCGGCATGCTGGTCGACGCCCTGCACCTGGTCGGCCTGGACGCCCTCGCCCAGGTCGACGTCGGCGTCCGCAAGCACCGCCACCAGGACGGCCAGGCCCTCGGCCGCATGGCCGCCGCGATCTACCGCACCGCCCAGCTCCGCCTGGCCCGCAGCCACCTGATCCGCCCGTTCCTCACCCAGTTCGAGCGCGTGGACGACGGCTTCGAGCCCCGCACGTACTCCGTCGACACGGAGGAACGCCCGCCGATGACGGAGATCGCGGAGTACCGGGCACGACGGGTGGCCTGACCCGTCGGGCGCCGGCCGGACGTCAGCCGGAGACGCCGTCCGGCCGGCGCCAGGTGCCGCCGGAGTCCAGCGCGCAGGTCAGGTACTCGCCGCCACGGCCGTGCGTGCTCAGACCGCGGTGCTTCCCGGCGCAGAACTGGCCGTCGGCGTAGCAGTTGCCGGCCGGGCTGGTGAGTTCGCAGGCACCGGTGCCGCCGCCGGTGCCGCCGCTGCCGGTGTCCCCTGTCTGCGCCCGTTCGGGGGCCGGGGTCGGCTTCGGGGTGTGCAGCGGGCGGCCGTCGCAGTCGCGGCCGTCGCGGGGGACGGTGAACGTCACGCCCTCCGCTCCGTCGGTCTGCTCGCAGACCTTCTCGTCCGTGTCCCAGGAGGAGGCCCGCTTCCCGGTGCCCTGGAGGCGGACGGTGTAGTCGAGGTCGGCCCTCTTGGCCTCGATGACGGCCGACCCGACGCTGCGGCCGGTGTGGTCCGGCAACGTGACGGCGACCGGAGTGGCGGTGGCGACCGGAGTGGCGGTGGCTGTGGGGGTCGGGGTCCCGGTGCCGGGGGACGCCTCGGGGGTGGGACTGCTGCTGTCCGGTGCCGCGGTGGCTGCGGCGGGCCGTTTGTCCGCAGCCGGCCAGCGCCAGTGCGGAGGCCGCGATCAGAGCCGTGGTGCCCACGAGTCCGCGCACACCTGTGGACAAGCCTGTGGACATGCGTATGCGCATGTCACCCACCCCCGAGAAGTTGAAACGTGCACCACGCATCCTCGGCCCGTGCACATCCCCCGCACAAGACGTGTGACCGAATCGCCACCGAGGTGACGCGTGGGCACGTTTGAGGTTCCGGGGGCCGGGCTAGGTTGAGGCGTATGGCTTCAAGCAACGGTGCTGCTCAGGTACTGGTCGCCTCCAACCGGGGGCCGGTCTCGTACGCGGTGGAGGACGACGGGTCGCTGCGGGCCAAGCGGGGTGGCGGCGGGCTGGTGTCCGGGCTGTCGGCGATCGGGCCGGACGCCGGGGCGCTGTGGGTGTGCTCGGTGCTGTCCGACGGCGACCGCGAGGCGGTGCGGCGCGGGGTCGGCGAGGACGGCGTGCGGATGCTGGACGTCCCGGCGGACGTGCACGCGGACGCGTACAACGGGATCGCCAACTCGGTGCTGTGGTTCGTGCACCACATGCTGTACCAGACGCCGCTGGAGCCCGTCTTCGACGCGGAGTTCCGCCGGCAGTGGGCGTCGTACGAGGCCTACAACCGGGCGTTCGCCGAGGCGCTGGCCGAGGAGGCGGCGCGGGGCGCGGCGGTGCTGGTGCAGGACTACCACCTCACGCTGGTCCCCGGGATGCTCCGCGAGCTCCGCCCCGACCTGCGCATCGCGCACTTCTCGCACACGCCGTGGGCGCCGCCGGAGTACTTCGCGATGCTGCCCGACGACATCGCGCGGCAGGTGCTGCGCGGAATGCTCGGCGCCGACCGGCTCGGCTTCCTCACCCAGCGTTGGGCGGACGCGTTCACCGCGTGCTGCGAGCGGTTCGCGGACGGGCTCGGGAGGACACGCATCGGGGTGCACGGCCTCGGCGCCGACGCGGACTTCCTGCGCTCCCGGTCCCGCGAGGCGGACGTCGAGGAACGGATCGCCGCGCTCCGGGAGGAGATCGGCGAGGGACGCCGGACGATCGTCCGGGTCGACCGGACCGAGCTGTCGAAGAACATCGTGCGCGGACTGCTGGCGTACCGGCAGCTCCTGGACGAGCGACCCGAGTGGCGCGAGCGCGTCGTGCACGTCGCGTTCGCCTACCCCTCCCGACAGGACCTCGCCGTGTACCGCGACTACACCGCCGAGGTGCGGCGGCTCGCGGAGGAGATCAACGAGCGGTACGGGACACCCGGCTGGCGGCCGGTCGTCCTCCACGTCAGGGACGACTTCGCACGCTCCCTCGCCGCGTACCGGCTGGCGGACGTGGCGCTGGTCAACCCGATCCGCGACGGCATGAACCTGGTCGCCAAGGAGGTCCCGGTCGTCTCCGAGGCCGGCTGCGCGCTGGTGCTGTCGCGGGAGGCGGGCGCCCACGAGGAGCTGGGCGAGGACGCGCTCACGGTCAACCCGTACGACGTCGTCGAGACCGCCCGTGCCCTGCACGAGGCCCTGACGATGGGTCCGGACGAACGCGCCGAGCGCACCGAGCGCCTGGCCGCGGCGGCCACCGCGCTGCCGCCGGCGCGGTGGTTCCTGGAGCAGCTGGAGGCGCTGCTGCACGGTCCGGCGTCCCGCTGACCGGTAGGACCGGTCACGCAGGAGTGCGAGGGGGCGGGCGTGGATAGGTTGGGCGTATGGGCAGTCATACGGATTCCACGGACCCGAACGCCACGCCGACGCCCGCCACGCAGGCCGGACGGGAAGGGCTGGAGGCACTTCTCTCCCGCCCGGGAGAGGCGCTGATCGGGCTCGACTTCGACGGGACGCTCGCGCCGATCGTGGCCGACCCCGAGCAGGCCCGCGCACACCCCGACGCGGTGCCCGCGCTCGCCGCGATCGCCCCGGAGGTGGCGGCGGTCGCGGTCGTCACCGGCCGGCCGGCGGGGGTCGCGGTCCGGCACGGGGGCTTCGCGGGCGTCCCCGGCCTCGAGCACCTCGTCGTGCTCGGCCACTACGGCGCGGAGCGCTGGGAGGCCGCCACCGGCAGGGTCACCGCGCCCGCCCCGCACCCCGGTGTCGCCACCGCCCGCGCGGAGCTGCCGGGGCTGCTCGACCGGGCCGGCGCGTGGCAGGGCACCTGGATCGAGGAGAAGGGGCGCGCGGTGGCGGTCCACACCCGCAGGGCCGCCGATCCGCAGGCCGCGTTCGAGGCCCTGCGCGAGCCGCTCGCCGGGCTGGCCGCCCGGCACGGGCTCGTCGTCGAGCCCGGCCGCATGGTCCTGGAGCTGCGCCCGCCCGGCGTGGACAAGGGCGTCGCCCTGCTGGAGTACGCCCGGGAGATCGGCGCCGGGTCGGTCCTCTACGCCGGTGACGACCTGGGCGACCTCGCCGCCTACACGGCCGTCGAGAAGCTCCGCACCGCCGGTGTGCCGGGGCTGCTGGTGTGCAGCGGCAGCGACGAGGTCGCGGAGCTGAGGGAGCGTGCGGACCTGGTGGTGGACGGGCCGGCGGGGGTCGTGCGGCTGCTGCGGGCGCTGGCGGACCGGATGTCCTGACGGGTCCTTCCGCCCGCGCCGCCCCTTCCCGCCCCGGCCCCCGTTCCCCGGACGCCGGAAGGGCCGGTTCCGCCCGTCCGGAGCGCGGCCTCCGGGGGCGGGAAGAGGCGGCGCGGGCGCTCAGCGTTCCGTGCGGCGGGTCTCCCGGACGCGGCGGAGGCGGTGGACCGTCACCGGGTCGTGGGCGAGGGCGCGGGGGTCGTCGAGGAGGGCGTTGAGGAGCTGGTAGTAGCGGACGGGGGCCAGTCCCAGCTCCTCGCGGATCGCGCGTTCCTTGACGCCGGGGCCGGTGAAGCCGCGGCGTTCCAGCGCGAGGATGTCCTGTTCGCGGCGGGCCAGCCGGCCGGCCCCCTGCTCCTCGTCCCCGGTTCCCATGTCCCGCAGGTTACCCCGCGGTCTCCGCGCGCGTCGCCGTCGCCTGGAGGCCGCCGAGGACGCCGGCGGGGCTGCCGTTCGGGGCGACCGCCTTGCCGATCTGCTTCTTGACCTCCGCGTTGACCGTCGCCCAGGAGGTCTTGCCGACCGGGTAGAGCTCCGAGGTCGCCAGCTGGTCGAGGAAGGGCTTGAGGTCCTTGTCCTCGTCGGACGCGGCCATCGCCCGGGAGGCGGAGTTGGTGACCGGCAGCAGGTTGTACTCGTGGGAGAAGTCGAGCACGTTCTCCTCGCTGTAGACGAAGTCGAGGAACTCGCCGACCTGGTCGCGGTGGCCGTTCTCCTTGAAGGCCATCATCCAGTCGGCGACGCCGAGCGTGGCCTGGCTCTCGTCGTCGGCGCCCGGCGTCGGCACCATGCCGAACTCCACGCCCTTCTCCTTCGCCATCCCCATCAGCGAGGGGTGCCCGTTGAGCATGCCGACGTCCCCGGCGGCGAACGCCGCGAACGCGTCGGCCCGGTCGAGCTGGCCGGGCGCGACGGGACCGGTCAGGCCCTTGGCGACCAGCTCGTCCTTCAGCCAGGTGAAGGTATCGACGTTCCGCGCGGAGTCGATGCTGTACGTGCCCGTGATGTCGGTGTAGCCGCCACCGCCGCTGAGCAGCCACTGCATGGTCTCGGCCTGCGCCTCCTCCGGGCCGAGCGGCAGCGCGTACGGGTACTTCACGCCCTGCGCCTTGAGCGCCTCGGCGGCCGCGGCGAGCTCGTCCCAGGTCTGCGGCGGGGTGACGCCGGCCTCGGTGAGCAGCTTCTTGTTGTAGAACAGCACGCGCGTGGAGGAGGCGAACGGCAGACCGTACTGCACGCTGTTGACCTCGCCCGCGGTGGTCAGCTGGGCGAGGAAGTCCGCCTGGACGGGGATGGAGAGCAGGTCGTCGGCCTTGTAGAGCAGGCCCTCGGCCGCGTAGTCGGCGTACGCGCCGATCTGCGCGATGTCCGGCGGGTCACCCGCGTCGACCATCTCCTTGACCTTGCGGTCGACGTCGTTCCACGAGTAGACGCTGACGTCGATCTTCACATCGGGGTGGTCGGCCTCGTACCGGTCGACCAGGTCGGCCCAGTACTTCTCGGAGCTGTTGGCCGCGCTGTCGCCGTAGTTGGCGGCGACCAGCTTCAAGGTCACGTCGGAGGAGCCGCCGCCGAGCCCGCATCCTCCGAGGACTCCTGTCAGTCCCAGTGCGGACATCGCCGCGATCACCCTTGCCCTGGCCCGCCGCTGCACTTTCCCTGCCCCTGCCCCGGCGCGTCCGCGCCGTCCGAAAGCATTTCGATAATCGGAACAAGGTCTACACCACATAAGTGGACTAGACCTCTCGCGGGTCCCCGGTCCACACTGTCCCCCGTGAGACACGTCATCGCCCTCGATGTGGGCGGCACCGGGATGAAGGCCGCCCTGGTCGGGACGGACGGCGAACTGCTGCACCGGTCCCGCCGGGCCACCGGCCGCGAACGCGGCCCGGACGCGGTCGTCGAGGACGTCCTCGACTTCGCGGCCGAACTGCGCGCCCACGGCGTGCGGCGGTACGGCGAGCCCGCCTCCGCCGCCGGCGTCGCCGTCCCCGGCATCGTCGACGCGGCGGAGGGCGTCGCCGTCTACGCCGCCAACCTCGGCTGGCGCGACGTCCCGCTGCGCGCGCTGCTCACCGAGCGCCTCGGCGGCGTGCCCGTCGCCCTCGGCCACGACGTGCGCGCGGGCGGTCTCGCCGAGGGCCGCATCGGGGCGGGCCGGGGCGCCGACCGCTTCCTGTTCGTGGCGCTGGGCACGGGTATCGCGGGCGCCATCGGCATCGACGGCCGGGTGGAGGCGGGCGCGCACGGCTTCGCGGGCGAGATCGGGCACATCGTCGTACGGCCCCGGGGCACCCCCTGTCCGTGCGGGCAGCGCGGCTGTCTGGAGCGGTTCGCGTCCGCCGCGGCGGTGAGCGAGGCGTGGGCGGCGGCCTGCGGTGTCCCGGGGGCGGACGCGGCGGCCTGCGCGAAGGCCGTCGAGTCCGGGGACGTACGGGCCCGTCGGGTCTGGCAGGAGGCGGTGGACGCGCTCGCCGACGGGCTGGTCACCGCGCTCACCCTGCTGGACCCCCGCACGTTGATCATCGGTGGCGGACTCGCCGAGGCGGGGGAAACCTTGTTCGCACCGCTGCGGGAGGCCGTCCGGCGGCGGGTCACCTTCCAGGAGCCGCCGTCCCTGGTCCCCGCGGCCCTCGGGGACACCGCCGGATGCCTGGGCGCGGGGCTCCTCGCCCGGGACCTGATCGACACCACTGATCCCTCGGAGGTAACCACCTGATGGCCCCCACCAAGGTTCTCACCGGCGCCCGGGTGGTCCTGCCCACCGGGACCGTGGACGACGGCCGCGTGACCGTCGAGGGCACGCGGATCGCGGACACGGCGCCGGGAGGTTCCCGGGCGGCCGGGACGGCCGACCTGAGCGGCCACTGGGTGGTCCCCGGCTTCGTCGACCTCCACAACCACGGCGGCGGAGGGGCGTCCTTCACCGGTGGCACCGCCGAGGACGTCCTGAAGGGCGTGCACACCCACCGCACGCACGGCACCACCACGGTGGTCGCCTCGACCGTCACCGGTGACCTGGACTTCCTCGCCCGGCAGGCCGGGATGCTCGCCGAGCTGGCCCAGCAGGGGGAGATCGCCGGCATCCACTTCGAGGGGCCGTTCATCTCCCCGTGCCGCAAGGGCGCGCACGACGAGGGGCTGCTGCGCGACCCCGACCCGGCCGAGGTCCGCAAGCTGCTCGACGCGTCGCACGGGCACGCGAGGATGATGACGCTGGCCACCGAGCTGCCGGGCGGCCTGGACTCCGTACGGCTGCTCGCCGGGCACGGGGTGATCGCGGCCGTCGGGCACACGGACGCCACGTACGAGCAGACGCTCCAGGCCGTCGACGCGGGCGCGACCGTCGCCACCCACCTGTTCAACGCGATGCCGCCGCTCGGCCACCGCGCGCCCGGCCCGATCACCGCCCTCCTCGAGGACGAGCGGGTCACCGTCGAGCTGATCAACGACGGCACGCACCTGCATCCGGCCGCGCTCCGGCTGGCCTTCCACCACGCGGGCGCCGACCGGGTCGCCTTCGTCACCGACGCGATGGACGCGGCCGGCTTCGGCGACGGCCGCTACATGCTGGGCCCGATGGAGGTCGAGGTCGCGGACGGGGTGGCCCGACTGGTGGAGGGCGGCTCGATCGCCGGCTCCACGCTCACCCTGGACCGCGCCTTCAAGCGGGCGGTGACGGTGGACGGGCTGCCCGTCGAGGACGTCGTACGGGCGATCTCCGCCAACCCGGCCCGGCTGCTCGGTCTGGACGACCGGATCGGCTCCCTCGAGCCCGGGAAGGACGCCGACCTGGTGGTCCTGGACGAGGGGTTCGACCTGGTGGGCGTCATGCGCCGGGGGGAATGGGTGATCGATCCCCGACTGGGCTGATCCGTCCCGTCGCCGGGGAACGGCAGCCGGTCCGAGGGGTGGGCCGACCGCCGTCCGTTTGGCATGATCGTTCCCCGGGGCACGTGGAAGCACAGGCACATGGGGAGGTCGGCCCGGTGATCCTCACGGTCACGCTGAACACCGCTCTCGACGTCACCTATCGCGTGCCGGCTCTGCGGCCGGGAACCTCCCACCGGGTCGCCGAGGTGACGGAACGCCCCGGCGGCAAGGGCGTCAACGTGGCCCGGGTGCTCGCGGCCCTCGGCCACGAGGTGACGGTCACCGGCTTCTCCGGCGGTACGACGGGCCGCGTCCTGCGCGACCGGCTCGCCGGGGTGCCGCATCTGACGGACGCGCTGGTCCCGGTCTCCGGCACGACCCGGCGCACCGTCACGGTCGTCGACGAGCGCTCCGGCGCCACCACCCGGCTCAACGAGCCCGGCCCGGTGATCACCCACGCCGAGTGGTCCGCGTTCCAGGGGGCGTACGGGGACCTGCTGGCCTCGGCCTCGGCTGTGGCCCTGTGCGGCAGCCTGCCCCCGGGCGTCCCGGTGGGCGCGTACGCGGGCCTGATCCGCACGGCCCGCGCGGCCGGGGTGCCGACCCTCCTCGACACCAGCGGGGCGGCGCTGCGCCGCGGGGTCGCGGGCCGTCCCGACGTCCTCAAGCCGAACGCCGGGGAACTGGCCGAACTCACCGGCTTCCACGAGCCGCTGCGCGCCACCCAGGACGCCCGCCGCCGCGGCGCGGGCGCGGTGGTCGCCTCCCTGGGCCCGGAGGGCCTGTTCGCGGTGACCCCCGAGGGCCGCTGGCGCGCGGCCCCTCCGCAGCGCCTGCACGGCGACCCGGCCGGCGCCGGCGACTCGGCGGCCGCGGGCCTGCTCTCGGCCCTGGTCGAACACCGCCCCTGGCCCGACCGCCTCGGCCGGGCGGCGGCCCTGTCGGCGGCGACGGTCGCGTCCCCGACGGCGGGCGAGTTCGACCGGGCGGTCTACGAGGAGCTGCTGACCGGGGTCACGGTGACGGGAGAGGCGAGCGCGGCGTAGGCCAGGTCACTTCTTGACCTGCCCCTCCTTCAGCCACAGCTGGTCCAGCAGGACGTTGCACTTGTCGCCGTCGGCGCAGGAGAGCGAGACGGTGTTGGAGCCCTTGTTGAGCGTCGGCCAGGCGAAGGTCTGGGTCCAGCCCTTGGAGAAGTCGCCGTCCTTGGCTCGGGCGAAGTTGTCCATGTTGAGCTTGGAGCCGAACTCCTTGCCGTTGACGGTGAGCGTCATCGACTGGGGCTCGTCGGTGGTGCTGTAGCGCACGAAGACGGTGTAGGCGCCGTCCGCCGGAACGCCGCTGAAGGTCCAGGTGACCGAGGCGCCCGGCTGATTGAGGTTGGCCACGTAGGAACCGCCGTCGGACTGCGCGCCCTCGACGTCCGACGCGAGGGAGGCCGTACCGCCCAGGCTGAGCGCCTGCGCGTCGGCGGTCGGCAGCTCGGTCTTCTCCTCGTCCGCCCCGCCCTCGCTCGCCGAGGGGCTCGGCTCGCCGCTGTCCTGGGACCGGGTCGGCGTGGAGTCCGCCTGGTTGCCGCCCTCGTCGTCGCCCTCGTCGCCGCCGATTATGGCCACGCCGATGCCGACGACGACCGCGGCGACCACCGCGATCGCACCGATGAGCAGGCCCTTGGTGTTCGGGCCGCGGCCCCGGCCGCCCCCTCCGTGCGACGACTGGTGCGACTGGACGGCGGTGGCGCCGCCGCCGGGCAGCGTCTCCGGGGCGGCGTAGTGGGCGTTCGACTGGCCGTAGGCGCCCTGCTGCTGCGGCGCCTGCGGAGCGGTCCCCGGCTGGCCGTACTGGCGGCTCCCGACCGGCCGCACCCGGTTGACCGAGTTCGGGTAGCCGTAGCCCCCGGACGGCGGCTGGGCCCCGTTGGCCTGCCCGTCGGCGTAGAGGTAGCCGAACGGGTCGTCGTCCTCCGGCGTGCTCGCGCCGTTGTTGCCGGCCGTCATCCCTGGGTGCTCCTAGCTGCGGATCGGGTGCGGTATGGGGGGGTGGAGTAATCGAGCCTACCCGCTTCCCGTGGCCCGAACGGGTGACCCGGACCGCATCAAACCACTGACCTGCGGTTCATCCCGCACGCCGATGCTGTTTGGGACGAGATCGTTTCTCGACGTACATCCGTTCGTCGGCCGACTTCAGCACTTCGTCCGCCGTCATCCCGCAGTGCGCCCACCCGATCCCGAAGCTGGCCCCGACCCGCACGGCCCGCCCCTCGGCCCGGATGGGCTGGATGATCTCGTTGCGCAGCCGTACCGCGAGGTCCTGGGCGTCGGCCCGGCCGAGCCCGTCGGCGAGGATCACGAACTCGTCGCCGCCGAGCCGGGCCACGGTGTCGCCGTCCCGCACGCCGTTGCCCAGCCGGCGGGCGACCTCGACGAGCACCGCGTCACCCGCGTTGTGCCCGAACCGGTCGTTGATCGACTTGAAGCCGTCGAGGTCGCAGAAGAGCACCGCGAGCCCCTTGGCGCCGTCGTCGGAATCGGCGGCGGGCGCGACGGTGTGCACGTGGTGGTCGTAGCCGTCGTAGCCCCCGTGCCCCTCCGTGCCCGGCGGGAAGTCGAAGTCGTGTCCCCGGTCGAAGGCGGGCGGGCCGTAGACGGCGCCGTAGGAGTCGAAGGACTCGAAGGACGCCATGGAGTCGACGGCGGCGGGCAGCGCGCTCTGCGGCGGCTGCCGGCACAGCCGGGCGGACAGCCGCGCCCGCAGCTCGGCGGAGTTGGGCAGTCCGGTGAGCGAGTCGTGGGAGGCGCGGTGGGCGAGCTGGAGCTCGCGGCGCTTGCGCTCCTCTATGTCCTCGACGTGGGTGAGCAGGAAGCGGGGGCCGTCGGCGGCGTCGGCGACGACCGAGTTGCGCAGGGAGACCCAGACGAAGGTGCCGTCGCGGCGGCCCAGGCGCAGCTCGGCCCGGCCGCCCTCGGCGGAGGTCCGCAGCAGGGTGCCCATGTCCTCGGGGTGGACCAGGTCGGAGAAGGAGTAGCGGCGCATCGCGGAGGCGGGGCGGCCGAGCAGTCTGCACAGCGCGTCGTTGGTGCGCAGGATCCTGCCGTGCTGGTCGCCGCCCATCTCGGCGATGGCCATGCCGGAGGGGGCGTACTCGAAGGCCTGCCGGAAGCTTTCCTCGCTGGCCCGCAGCGCCTGCTGGTCGCGCTCCAGGCGCACCAGGGCGCGCTGCATGTTGGCACGCAGACGCGCGTTGCTGAGCGCGATCGCGGCCTGGAAGGCGTACATCTGGAGGGCCTCGCGACCCCAGGCGCCGGGCCGGCGGCCGTTGCGCGGGCGGTCCACGGAGAGGACGCCGACCAGTTCCCCGGAGGCGCCGCCGCCCTGCGGGCCGGGGGCGTACATCGGGGCGAAGAGCCGGTCGGAGGGGTGCCACTCGTCCTCGAAGCGGGGCGCGGGCCCGTCGGTGTACCACTGCGGGACGTCGTCGTCGTCGAGGACCCAGCCCTCGGTGTGCGGTATGAAGACCAGGTCGCCCCAGCGTTCGCCCATGCCGAGGCGGCGGTCCCAGGACGCGCGGGAGCCGGTCCGGCCGGTGATGAGGGCCTCGGCGGCGGAGTTCCCGGCCAGGGCGGCGACGACCAGGTCACCGTCGGGGCGTACGAGGTTGACGCACGCCAGCTCGTACCCGAGGGCGGTCACCACACCGTCGGCGACCGTCTGCAGCGTGTCCGCCAGGCTGCGGGCCGTGTTCATGTCGGCCATGGCTTGGTGGAGCTGTCTCAGCGCCGCAAGACGGACGTAGGGTTCCGACTCGGTCTCCATCCTCGCCCTCCCCCCGAGACCTCGCAGCGAATCAAGGGTTGTCTTCGGCGTATCGTCCCAGCAGCTTCCCGCCACTGAATCACAGCGCGCTGCCCACTCGGTACACAGGGTCAACAATTCTTTACCCTTGTGACTCAAGTCACAGGTAAACGTGAGCAATTGCGTGGTCTTTCCGTGGTTTCCCCGTGTGTTCGACGAACGCAGTCCTTGTGTTGTCCGTGCACGGACCGGGTCCGGCCCGGGCGTTGGTCCTAGGTCCCGGCTCGGCCCAAGGCCCGATGCCGTGCCCGTGGAGCGGAGATTAGCGTTTCCGGTGTGCCGAACACTTCCGCCCCGCCCGCGACCACCGTTCCGTCCGACGCCCGGCATGCTGAGGGTGTGAGCAACGACGAGTTCCGAGCCGCCCTGTCCCGACTGGCCGCCGGCGTGGTCCTGGTGACCGCGCAGGAGCCGCCACTGGACCCCGACGACCCCGCGGCGCCGGCCGGCGAGGACGTCGGCATGACGGCCACCGCGTTCCTGTCGGTCTCCCTGGATCCGCCGCTGGTGCTGGTCAGCCTGCGCAACGGCTCCCGCATGGACGAACTCCTCGACGAACAGCCCCTGTGGGCGGTGTCCGTGCTCTCCGAGAGCCAGCGGCACGTCGCGGGCCGCTTCGCGATGAAGGGCCGGGTCAGCGACCGCCTGCTCTTCGCGGACATCCCGTACCTGCGCGGCGAGCACAGCGGGGCGCCACTGGTGGGAGGCGCGCTGGCGACCCTGGAGTGCCGCACCGAGCAGCGGGTCCCGGCCGGGGACCACACCCTGGTGATCGGCCGCGTCCTGACGGCCCGGGTGCCGAGCGCGGAGGGCGGTCCGCTGACGTATTTCCGGGGCCGTTACCGGCAGTTGGGCTGAGTGATTTGCCTTCGTCGCCGAAATCCCTTTTGCCGGCCGGGATTTACTTGCCTACGGCACCCGGGTGACGACGACCACCGCGCTTCGCCTCGAACCGATCACGCCGAAGAACCTCAGGGCCGCCCTCGGTGTACGGGTCCGCCCCGACCAGGAATTCGCCGTAGACCCGGTGGTGAGACCCCTCGCCGAGGCGTACGTCCGTCCGGACTCCGCCTGGCCCCGTCTGATCATGGACGGCGACCGCGCGGTCGGCTTCCTGACGGCCTTCCTCGACATCGACTGGCACGAGGACGGCGGCAGCGTCATCCGCTCCGGCCTGCGGCGGCTGGTCATCGCGGCGGAGGAGCAGGGCAAGGGCTACGGCCGCTTCGCCGTGGAGTCGGTGGCGCAGGAACTCCGCCGCCGGGGCACGCGCGGGTTCCACGTCTGCTGGCACCCCGGCGACCACGGCCCCGAGGACTTCTGCCTGAACCTGGGCTTCCGCGGGACCGGGGAGATCGCCGAGGGCGAAACGGTGGGCGTGCTGGATCTGGACTGAAACACCGGGCACCGCCCGGGGGACGAGGAGTCGCACCCCGTCAGGGACGCGGGGAACCGCGCGACCGGCCACGACGGCCCGCGGGGACACCCGTCGGGCGCCTCCGGACCCCCGGTCCGACACCCCCGCAGGGGCCACCGGGACCGAGGCCACACCCCCAAGGGACCAGAGCCACACCCCGGGGAGCCGGGGGTCACCCCCAAGAGACCGGGGCCACACCCCGGGGGGGCCAGGGTCACACCCCCAAGAGACCAGAGCCACACCCCAGGGGGGGCCTGGGTCACACACCAAGGGACCAAGGCCACATCCCGGGGGAGCCGGGGGTCACCCCCAGTCCCGCGCGGAGCGCCCCCGTTTGGTCTCCGACCGCTGCTTCTTCTCCCGCAGCCGCCGCTCGTTGATCCCTCGCGGAACGCGCGTCGGCCTGCGCGGCTTCGGCGGAGGCGCGGTCGCCTCCGCGAGCAGCGCCGCGAGCCGCACCGCGGCCGTCTCTCGGTTGCGCCACTGCGAGCGGTGCTCCGAAGCGCGAACGGTGATCACACCGCCGGTCAGCCGCCCGGCGAGCCGCTCCAGCGCCCGCTGCTTCCACACCTCGGGCAGCGCCTCGGTGCGGGCGAGGTCGAAACGGAGCTCGACCTGGGAGTCGCTGGTGTTCACGTGCTGTCCGCCGGGCCCGGACGACCGCGAGAAACGCCACATGAGCTCGGCCTCGGGCAGCGGGACGGAGCCGCGGATGGGATAGGGACCGGACATGTCGTACAGGTTCCCGCCTCTGACCGGGCCACGTCATCCGAATTATCCCGCGATCCGGGTAAAGAAAGCAAAGACACCTGGAACCTCTCGCACCCCTCTCCGCGTTCAAGGTGGTAGCTGTAGCTTCTAGTCGTACGTACACGAGGGAAGGGACTCCCAACAATGGCTGTAAGCCTGTCCAAGGGTGGCAACGTCTCGCTCACCAAGGAGGCTCCGGGCCTGACCGCCGTCACCGTGGGCCTCGGCTGGGACGTCCGCACCACCACCGGCACGGACTTCGACCTCGACGCCTCGGCGATCGCGGTCAACACGCAGGGCAGGGTCTACTCGGACGCCCACTTCGTGTTCTTCAACAACAAGCAGACCCCGGACAGCTCCATCGTCCACACCGGTGACAACCGCACCGGCGAGGGCGCCGGCGACGACGAGGCGATCAACGTCGACCTCGCCGCGCTCCCGGCCGACATCGACAAGATCGTCTTCCCGGTGTCGATCTACGACGCCGAGAACCGCAGCCAGAACTTCGGCCAGGTGCGCAACGCCTACATCCGCATCGTCAACCAGGCCGGCGGCGCCGAGATCGCCCGCTACGACCTGTCCGAGGACGCGGCCACCGAGACCGCCATGGTCTTCGGCGAGCTCTACCGCAACGGCGCGGAGTGGAAGTTCCGCGCCGTCGGCCAGGGCTACGCCTCGGGCCTCGTGGGCATCGCCCAGGACTTCGGCGTCAACGTCTGACGGACGCCCCGCTTCCGTATCGGAGCCCCCGGCCCGGCGTCCCGCCGGGCCGGGGGCTCCGACGCACGCTCAGGGCCGCTCCGGCCGCCCCGCCCCGTACAGCCAGTCCTCCCAGATCCCGGCGAAGTCCTTGTCCGGAGCCGACTCCTCCACGTACGACGTGAAGTCGCCGGTGTCCGCGTTGCCGTGGCGGTGCTGCTGTGCCCAGCCCCGGAGCAGGGCCGGGAAGGCGTCGTCGCCGACCGTCTGCCGGACCTTGTGCAGGACCATCGCGCCGCGCCAGTACACGGGGGTGGCGGAGATGTGCGCCGCGTCCGGCGGCTCGGCGGGTGGGAAGGACCAGAGCGCCTCGTTGGTCCCCTCGTCCGGGAAGTACCCGCCGGCGTACAGCGAGTCGAACGTCCGCTGTGCCGTGTCACCGCCGTGGTCCTCCTGCCACAGCCACTGCGCGTAGGTCGCGAAGCCCTCGTTGAGCCACATGTCCCGCCAGGTCTTCGGGGTGACCGAGTCGCCGTACCACTGGTGGGCGATCTCGTGGACCAGCAACGCGGTGTCGGGGGCGCCGGGGAAGACCGGCCGGTTCTGGGTCTCCAGGGCGTACCCGGCGTCCCCGGGACGCTCGACGATCGCACCCGCGGAGGAGAAGGGGTACGGGCCGAAGGTCCGCTCCGCCCACGCCAGCACCTCGGGGATCCGTGCCAGGACCGCACGGCTCGCCTCCGCCTGCTCCGGATCGACGGCCGTGTACACGGGCAGCCCGCCGGCGGTCGCCGTGCGGCGGACCTCGTACCTGCCGATGGCCAGCGTCGCGAGGTAACTCGCCATCGGCTCGCCGGTGCGCCAGCGGTACGTCGTACGGCTCCCCTTCCGCTCCTCACCGGCCGGCTCCCCGTTGGACACCACCCGCAACTCCTTCGGCACCGTCACCGCGAGGGCGTACGTCGCCTTGTCGGAGGGGTGGTGGTTGCCCGGGAACCACGCCGCCGACCCCACCGGCTGCCCCAGCGCCAGCGCCCCGTCGGCGGTGCGCAGCCAGCCCTCCTCGGAGCCGTCCGGGTCGGTGAGGGTCAGCGGGGCGCCGCCGTAGCGGACGGTCACCCGGAAGTCGCCTTCCACGGGCTCGCGCGGGCGGACGGTCAGCTCCTGCCCCGCCCTGCTCCAGCGGGCGGCCACGCCGTCGACGGTGACCTCCTCGACGTCGAGGCCCTCGAGGTCGAGGTTCAGCGCGGAGAGGCCCTCCTTCGCCCGTGCGGTGATCGTCGCGGTGCCGGTGAGACGGTGCGCGCGGGGGTCGTAGGCGAGGTCGAGGGCGTAGTGGCGGACGTCGTAACCGCCGTTGCCGGCCTTCGGGAAGTACGGATCACCCACGCCCGAACCGCCGGCCGAAGCCCCTGGACCACCCCCGCAGGCGACCGCCGACACCACGAGCAGGGCGGCGACGGCACTGCGGGAGCCAGGGCGGTAGGGACGCACACCAGGATCCTATGGGGAACGGCGCGCCATGACGTGGCACCATCACCCTCGTGCTCGACATCGGCTACGCCCTCTCCAACCGCTTCCCCGACCCCCCGCAGACCGACTACCGCCGCGCGGACGTCCACGCCCTGCGGCACGACCTCTTCTGCGGGGACGTCTACCTCG
Source organism: Streptomyces pimonensis (assembly GCF_041380215.1). Taxonomy (NCBI): domain Bacteria; kingdom Bacillati; phylum Actinomycetota; class Actinomycetes; order Kitasatosporales; family Streptomycetaceae; genus Streptomyces; species Streptomyces pimonensis. Next base: position 6,830 of record NZ_JAHWZY010000001.1, on the reverse strand, counting down.
CCGACACCACGTCGGACCGCGAGCTGTCCACGGCCTGGGGATGGGTACCGGTGCTCGACTTCGCGTGGGCGCTGTGCGACATCGTGGAGCTCGTCGACCGGGACCCGGCCGGCTCCCGCGCCTCCCGCCCCCAGCACGCGGAGCTGGACTTCACCGAATCCACCGACCGCCTGCTCTTCGAACGCCGCTTCGGCTGGGTGGACATCGAAGCGGAGTGGCTGCCCGCCTCCGAACCCCCGCTGACCTTCTCCCACGCCGAACTCCGTCGTGAGGCCCGCGACTTCCTCCACGACCTCCTCGCCGACCTGACCGACCTCCACGAGGACCTCGGCGAGAACCCGGCCGTCTGGACCCTCCAGGCCCGCTACCCCCGGGTGAACTGACCTGCTCCCCGGACTGAGGCCCGGAGGTCCCGGCCCTCCCCGGCGTTGCCGCGCCGCACGGGGTCCGGTCGGGGATCCGTGGCTTCCTGTCTCGTCGCGCTGCGCCGGAACGGGTTCTGGTCCTACCGGCGCTCCGCGGGCCGATGCCGCCGGTCCGGCGGTCGTCTTCACGTCGACCGCGGCGTTGTGGTCCCGGTCGTGGACGGTGCCGCAGCCCCCACAGGTCCCTTCCCGGACGCTCAGGGGGTCGGGGCCGTCCCTGGCGCCGCGGGTGGAGCAGGTCGGGGACGCCGGCTGGAGTCGGCCGGCCCTGACCGGGGTCCGTCCGTAGCGCCGCGCTCTGCACTCCGGCCTGCTGAGGAACGCCGGCCGTCCGGCGTCGCGCACGCTCTCGGCCGGCCCGGTGCGGGCCGGTCCCGCCACCGCCAGGTCCTCCACGACGATCCCCTGGTCCTCGGAGATCGGCCCGGCAGGGAGCTGCCGGCGGAACTCGCGGCGGGCGCCGGCGACCCTGGCGTGGGCGCGGGCGGCCTTCAGCCGGGCCTCGCCCCGGTTCTTCGATCCTGCGAAACCCGGTGTCCCCTCCCCCTCATCCCTCCACCCTGATCCCCAGCTCCCCCGCCAGCACCGGCGCCAGGTCCAGCAGCTGGGCCGTGCTGATCACCGCCCCCGACAGCCGGCCCACCCCCCGCGCGATCCCCAGCGGCGCGGCCCCGCGCAGGTCCACGTCCTTCAGCGTGGCCCCCGAGAGGTCCGCGTCCTTCAGCGCGCAGTCCACGAACTCCACCCGCTCCAACAAGGCTCCGCCGAAGTCCGGCTCCACCAGGACACAGCCCTCGAAGACCACGTCCTTGAGCCGGGCCGAGCGCAGGTTCAGGAAGTCGATCTTCCCGCCCCGGACCAGCACCCGCTCCAGCACCGCCCCGTGCAGCTGCGTCCCCCCGAGACGCGCGTCGGTCAGCTCGACGTCGCGCAGGGTCGCCTCGGCCAGCCGGGTCCCCACACCCCGCACACCGGCCAGCACCGAGTCCAGCACCCGCGCCCGGGACAGCCGCGTGCCGTCCAGCGCGCACCCCGTCAGCGCGCAGTCCATGAAACGCGCCCCGCCGCCGTCCTGCCCCGCGAAGTCGGCCGCCCGGAACTCCACCCCGTCATAGTCCCCGTCCGGCTCCAGCCCGCCCCCCTCGTACCGCTCCAGCGCGGGCAGCCGCAGCTCCGGGCGCCGCGCCGCCTTCACTCCCGTACCGCCCACCGCTCCCCGTGCCATGGCCCCATACTGCACCCCACCGCTGACAACCCACCCGGCCTGCAAAGACACCGCGCATGTCACCTTCCCCGGCCCTCGCTCCGTGCTCCGTGCGAGGCCGGAGGACGCCCCGGCCGGAGAGGACCCCGGCCACGCACCGCATCACCGTCGCCGGCGGCGGCTTCGCCGGCCTCACCGCGGCCGTCACCGCCGTGGAGGCGGGTGCCGAGGTCACCGTCCAAGGAGCCCGCCCCTCCCTGGGAGGCGGGGCCCGCACCGCCGAAGGCCCTCACCGGACCGACGACTGACCCCACGCCCTCCACGACGGCGGCCCCCTCTGGACCTGGCTCCGGCAACGCGGCCTCTCACCGGCCTCCTCGCCCGCCTCCACCCCTGGAGGTGACCCGGCTGCGGCTGCGCCGCCGGGGCGCCCCGGCGGCCGTCTCCCTCGCCCCCGGCCGGAACGCGCTTGACCTCAACCATGCTTGAGGTCGAAGAGTGGGAGCCCTAGCGGCGCACGACCCGACTCCTGGGGGATCCCACATGCACGCCATCCGCCTGCACGCCTTCGGCCCGGCCGAGAACCTCGCCTACGAGGAGGTCGAGGACCCCCGGCCGGGTCCCGGACAGGTCCGCGTCGCCGTCCGCGCGGCCGGCGTCCACCTCCTCGACACGGCCCTGCGCGAAGGCGAACAGGGCCCCGGCCCGGCCCCGGCCGCCCTGCCGACCGTCCCCGGCCGCGAGATCGCCGGAGTGGTCGACGCGCTCGGCGAGGGCGCCCCCGGGGACCTGCTCGGCCGCCGCGTGGTCGCCCACCTCGGCTTCGTCCCCGGCGGCTACGCGGAACTGGCCGTCACCGACGCCGAACGGCTCCACGAGATCCCCGGGCGCCTCGACTTCGCCGAGGCCGTCGCCATGATCGGCACGGGCCGTACGGCGATGGGGATCGTGCAGTTCGCCGAACCGGGCCCCGAGGACGTGGTCCTCGTCCCGGCGGCGGCGGGCGGCGTCGGCACCCTCCTCGTGCAGTACGCCAAGAACGCCGGCGCCACCGTCATCGGCCTGGCCGGCGGCCCCGCGAAGACCGCCCGGGTGGCAGCCGGCGGCGCCGACCTCGCCGTCGACTACACGGCCCCCGACTGGCCCGAACGGCTCGACGCCCACCGGGGCAAGATCACCGTCGTGTACGACGGGGTGGGCGGGGACGTCGCCCGCGCGGCGCTCGCCCTCCTCGCCCCCGACGGCCGCCACATCGTGTTCGGCTGGTCGTCCCAGGGCATCGCCGGCGGCCACCCCCACCTCGTCGAAGGCCGCTCCCTCAACGTCCTCGGCCCCGAGATGACGCGCAGGGCGGGCGGCTCCGACCCGGTCCGCACCCTCGAACTGCGCGCCCTCGCGGAAGCCGGCGAGGGCAGACTCATCCCCGCCGTGCACCGCTTCCCCCTCGCCGAGGCCGCCGCCGCCCACCGGGCCCTGGAGAACAGGGGCACGACCGGAAAAGTCGTTCTGGAACCGTAGCGGGCGCCACTACCCTGCACGGGGTGATCGACGTCCCCGCGGAACTCGCCGCCCAGGAGAAGTACAACAAGGAGGCGGGCCGCGCCTTCATCGCCGCCCTCCCGGACCTCGCCGCCGCCTTCCTGCACCGCTGGAACCTGCGCGTCACCGGGACGTCCATGCACGGTGTGAGCGCCCTGGTCCTCCCCGTCGACCGCGCGGACGGCACACCCGCGGTGCTCAAGCTCCAGATCCGCGACCACGAGAGCGAGGGCGAACCGATCGCCCTGCGCCTGTGGAACGGCGACGGGGCGGTCCGCCTCCTCGACCACGACGAACCCACCGGCACCATGCTCCTGGAGCGCCTCGACGCCTCCCGGATGCTCGCCCACCGGCCCGACGTGCACGAGGGCGTCCTGGTGATCGCCCGCCTCCTCGCCCACCTGCACACCACCCCGGCCCCCGAGGGAATGCGCCGTCTCGGCGACATCGCCCGGTCCATGCTGGAGCGGACCCCCGCGGCCCTGGACCGCATCCCGGACCCGGCCGCCCGCCGCCTCGTCGCCGACTGCGCGGCCGCCGTGCGCGAGGTCGCCGACGAGCCCGGCGACCGTCTGCTCCACTGGGACCTGCACGACGAGAACGTCCTCGCCGCGGACCGCGCCCCCTGGCTCGCCATCGACCCCAAGCCCCTGGCCGGCGACCCCGGCTTCGACCTCTGGCCCGCCCTGGCCAACAACTTCGACGCCGAGGACGTCGTCTGGCGCTTCGACGCCATGACCGACGTCCTCGCCCTGGACCGCGCGCGTGCACGCGCGTGGACGTACGGCCGGGTGCTGCAGAACTGCCTGTGGGAGACCGAGGACGGCCGCCCCCCGGACGAGGCGGACCTGGAGATCGCCCGCCGCCTGCGCGGCCGTACGACATGAGGGATCCCGGGCCGGACAGGGCCCGGCCCGGGACGGAGTGGAGCCCCCTGTCGGATTCGAACCGACGACCTACGCATTACAAGGGCTCGCGTGGTTGTGACGGCTGGTGCCACATGACCACACCGGATCCCGCTTTCCCTGATCAGCGACTTGCGGGCTCGTTGGCGCCTGCCACTGAATCCGCCTTGTGCCGCACCGTCCGCTCACGCATCGCCCGTTGGATGACCAGCAGTTCCCCCTAGGAGCTGCAGCGCCACGGCACCAGGGTCCCACCGCGATGGGAGCCAATCATGGGACGCGCAGCGGCGGGACCGCCCTGCGTATGAGTATGCGCAGGGCGGTCGAGCGAGAGATCCAGCAGGCCAACACGTGTGAGAGGCGTTCACCCGCCCGGCCCGCTAGCTCCTTGACCAAAGAGCTGAGTTGGTCGGCCAGGCGGTTGGTCCGGCGCTGGTAGCGCTCCACGACGCCGGGAACCTGCTCGCGGAATGCCTGCCGCGAGCAGCCGAGCACCGGGCACACCAGCCGCCGCAACCTCACCGAGATGACGACCCGCCGTCCGTCCATGGGCACGTCCGCGACTCTCCGCCCGTGGAACCCGTGCACCCGCCCTGTCGGTGTCCCGCACCCGGGGCACAGCACCGGGTCGTCCCGGGTCCGCGCCGACACCCGGATCAGGCCGCCCTCGTCCGCCACACCCTCGATGACCAGCGCCGACAACCCCGAAAACACCACGCTCACAAGCTCGTTGACATCTCACACACCATGCCAACGATGCCCGTCACTCGCCGTTACCACCGATTACGGGACAGATCCGAACGTTTTACGGTCCCGCCCGGAGTGCTTGTGCCTCTGTCGGTGCGGTTGCCCGTCGTCCGGTCGACCGACGGGCGCACGATGCGCTGCCATCCGCGGTCCGGGAGTTCCTGTTGGAGGAGCTCGAGCACCGCGACGACCACAGCTGCGCCGGACCCGCCGGACCCACGGCCGACTCCTGGCCGGCGAGGGCCACGACGAGGAGGTCATCGAGGTATTGAGGAGGCCGGGGTGGCCTGGTAGGCGACCCGTCATCAGGGTCAGCGCTCGCCGCTGGGACTGGTCTTCCACCGCAGACGCCGGGCGCTGTACTGAAGCCATCACCACCTCGGCTCTTCGAGCCTTTGGTGCTATCATCTTTAGCACCATGCTGCTAAGGCTGAACACTGCGGACAATCGCCCCCTGCATGAGCAGGTGGCGGGTGCGATCCGACGTGCCATTGCTGAGGGGGAGTGTGAGCCGGGTGATCGGCTTCCCCCAGCACGTGACCTCTCCCAGGCGCTGGGAATCAACGTGAATACGGTGCTGCGTGGTCTTCGAGCGCTGCGTGACGAGGGAGTGCTGGAGTTCCGGCGAGGCAGAGGCGTGACGGTGGCCCATGGGGCGGCTGAACGCTCGGCGTTGCTGGATCGCGTCCGGGATGTCGTGGCCGACGCGGCGCGCCTCGGATACAGCAAGAAGGATCTCATCGACATGATCAGGGGGATTTCGTGACCGACCGTGCAGGACGCAGGAGCGCTGCGGCGTGGGGTGTCACCGGCTGGGTGTTAGGGATCCTGGCGCTGCTGGTGGCGTTGCCGCTCGTCGCCGGCAGCCGGCTTCCGGACCGGCTGGCGACGCACTGGGACGCCAGCTCGGGCAAGCCCGACAGTTCAATGCCTTTGTGGGCCGCGTCGCTCTTCCCTGCGCTGATCTGGGGGATGGCAGCGGCGCTTGTGGCACTGATGTGGTGGCGGGCCCGTGTCACTTCGAGTGGCGGAGTAGGGGGGTGGGTCGGCGCGACGCTCGGGTTCGGGGGGGTGATGCTCCTGGGCGGCCAGGCGTCTATTGTGCGGGCGAATCTGGACCATGCGGACTGGCGCGAGGCGGACTCGGTGACGGTCTCTGTCGTCGTGACGCTCGTAGCGGCTGTTGGCGTGGGCACGGCCGCCTTGCTGACCAGCCGCCGCACTCCGGCCGTGGTGCCGACAGGAGGTGGACCGACCATGAAGATTCCCGCAGGAGAGCGCTTCGTGTGGCTCTCCCGCACATCCAACCCCTGGCTCCATGCGACAGCCGCCGTGACAGGTGTCGTAGCAATGGCCGCCGTCGTGGCGGGACTGGGGGGGTTGATGGGGGCTGAGGCTGCACTGCTGGCCGGGCCGTTCGCTCTGGCCTCTGTCCTGGTGCTCGGCTTCGCCTCGGTGCAGGCACGGGTCAGTGAGCGAGGTCTGGAGGTGGCCTTCGGGCCGCTGAGCTGGCCGGCGCGACGTTGGGCGGCCGATGCCATTGCCTCTGCCCGCGTCGAGACGCGTACGCCTTCCCAGGTCGGTGGCTGGGGATACCGGCTGAGCGGGCTGGGCACAACTGTGATGCTGCGCAGCGGTGAGTGTCTGGTAATCCGCACCCACAATGGCAAGGACTTTGCGGTCAGTGTCGATGATGCCGAGCGCGGAGCTGCCCTCCTTAACTCCTTGAACGCTTAACGTTCAAGTTGATAGCCGGTCCTGGCCAGGTGATCCCCCGCACCTGGCCAGGACCCTTTCTGAGCGAATCGCCCCTACCCGCTCCCTGGCGACAGGTCATGCGGAATTTCGAGCCCGCAACCACTGTTCGGCCACTGACGCGGGAGAACCCTGGGGGCGGTATTCGGTCAAGCTGTTACTGATCGCTGCCAGCGCTTGTGCGGTACTGATCAAATATGTGAGGCTCTCGATCACGCACCGGGGGATATGCGTGTCGACCGCACGTATGTGGGC